>NZ_BAABIY010000001.1:0-98142 GCF_039543025.1 Bartonella acomydis
TTCATCTAAAAAAGCCCAAGTGGTAAAGGCACAAAACTCTCTACGCTCATTTTGGTAGAGTTTGTATTGCTCTGTCTGTAAAGCTGGTCTAAGTTTCGTTCAATATCCCAGATTAGCCAGCGGCGGTGTAGGGGGGATTGAAGCATTAAAACAACCATAGCACCCAAAGCCGTTATTGGGTCTATGAATGAGGGCGATGAAGTTTCATTCATACAGATTATCTTTCTTTTAGGGTTTGTTCTAAAACTTTAGTAATAGGTTCAAAGAAATAAGAAATGAGACGCCGTTTTGAAATAATGACATTAGCTTTTAGAGTCATGCCAGGGATAAATTAAACTCTTTTGATTAAAACAGCATAAACACCGTTAATTTCTTGCTCATGGCGCGTTGTTACACCTACATTCATAACGGTACCGTAGATAACACCATAACGTTTAGGTGGAAAGGCAGAAAATTTTATATAAGCATGTTGGCCTTTTTCTAAAAAAACAATATCTCGATTATCAAAGAAAGCTTCAACAATGAGCTCACCTGAGCCAGGGACAATACGCATGAGCGTTTTACCTGCTTCTACAAAGTCATCCAAAGTATGGATATGTAAATTGTCAATGCGTCCATCCACAGGGGCGTAAAGTGATAAGTGGTCAAGACGATATTGGCTGCTGTCAAGTTTGGCTTTTAATCTTTGCAGAGAGAGTTCTGTCTCACGAGAAAGCTGCCGATAGTGGGTGATTTCATCAGAAATAAGGTTTTGACTTTGTTGGGCGGAGAGCTTCTATTTCAGCGCTGTTTTCTTCCAAGCGTCTTTGATTGGCTAAAATTTCATGTTCCACATTTTTAAAGTCATGTAAACGTTCTAAATAAAGAGAATGGCTGATGACTTTTGTTTCCATCAAGCTTTTGGCAGCTTTAAGCTTTTCTTGGCTTAATTGCTGATCATCTCGTAATCTATCTAATTGTGCGTATTGGACAGCACCGCTTCGTGTAACACGATCAGCTTGGGCTTTGAGTGTTTTTATTTTATCTTGTAGTGATTGAAGGATCGTATGGATGAGCTTTTCTCCCTTCATTTTCGCTGTTTTGTTGCTAGAGAAAGAGATTTGCAAATAAGCAAGCCCTTTGGTCACAAAATCTTTATCCAAAGGATCTCTTTCACTCAAGGCAGCTAAAATCGCAGCGGCAATTTGCCCTTGAAGGGTCTGTTGAGCGATATCGGCTTGGGTACGTGCGCGCTCATTTAAAGCTTCACGCGGATCCAATTGAATAAGAAGGTCTTCTTATGGTAAAAAGGTCACCAAAAATATGGCTTAAAGCCCTATTTAAAAGGTGAAATTTACCGGTAGTGAGACTTTGATCGAGGCTGCGGGCTAAAGTTTCTTGCATTCGTATCGTATGAGCAGGTTCTTTTACGTGTGCTTTGATGGCTTCAAGATTGGTAAAGCTTTCAATAAGGCGTGATTATGGGCGGCTTGCAGAGTGAATGTACGGCGTAATTGGCAGCGTAAAAAGGGGCCGACCAATGCCAAAGAGCCCATTTGTAAGGGTAAAATGATAAGGACGATAAAGGTAAGTTTTAGACTAATGGAAAAGAGTGCAGCAAGATAAATAATTGCGAACAGAATATTCAGGACAGTTGTGGCGATGGTTCCTGTTAGAAACCCGCGAATTATATCAACCTCCCAATACGCGAAAACAATTCCCCCACTTGCCAATGACGTAGAGTGGGCAAAGAGAGGCTTAAAAGATGGATATAAATACGCCGTCCAAACTCTAGCGTAAGCCGATTGGCTAAATAAGTATCTAGGTAACCTGATAGAGTGCTAAGAGTGGTGCTAAACAGCATGATTAGCAACCACCAAGGCAACGTAACATAGAGACTTTCAAAGCGCTGAAAAGGGAGAATACGGTCAATAATCGCTTGAAAAATAAAAAAATTACCAAACCCAGCAAACGCAAAACGATGGCCACACAACTGAGTTCGATGACATAATAAATATATTTCTTTGTTGTTCTTGTAAACCAAGAGAAGGCTACAGGTTTTTCTTGTGAGTGCTCCATTTGAATTTATGTTTGTTTAAGAGAAAGAGCGATGGATGACGCATATTTAAACAGTATTGTAAATAGTATTATTACTCATTCTATTTGATATTTATTAATATAGTATAATAATGAAATTTCCACTGTACCATTGTAATACAGTTTTTTAAATAGATATTAGGAGATTAAAAATGGGGAGTTCAAGCTCATCACATGATTCAAATAGTTCACATTCATCAAGTTGGTTTCACTCTGACAGTTGTGATATGGATGGTTATACTCATGATACAGGTCACGGTGCATTGGCAGGAGGAGTTATCGGAGGACTAGTTGGTGCAGGTGCTGGTTTTATAACTGCTGGTCCCCCAGGTGCACTAGCAGGATTGGTCGAAGAAGGGCTAAAGGGCGCAGCAGCAGGTGGGCTTTGGTCTGGTGCACATAAGGTAGATGAATGCATTAATAGGTAAATTAAAGGTATGCTGTTTCTAATTTATTAGAAAATAGCGAGAAAGATATTTTTAATAGTTGGTCAAATATTTCATCAATGAACTTTTCAAGTAGTGGATCACAGCTTGGGTGTACTGTTGAAGATTATCTCTCTGCAGGATTTTCAATGGGACATAATATGGGAGTGGTAATTGGTGGACTTATGGGGGCAGTTGGAGGACCAATGGGTGCTGTGGAAGGTCTATTCTTAGGAGGAAGAGTTGGCTCTGCAGTAGGATTTGTTACAGGTGTGGGATATACAGCCCCTATGGATGTTATCGCTAATATAAAAATCAGCAGATATTTCTAAAATGAACAAGCTTGTAGGCATAATTATGTGTCTACAAACTTGACAGGAAGGTTTAGGTGCATAACTTTACAAAATTATATATTTAATTTGGAATTTTTTTTATGAATGATCTTATTCGTATTATTCTAGAATTATTATCTTCTATAGGTGCTTTATTTATATTTTTCTATGCAATATTTTTACAGTATAAATCTAAAAGTTATAGAAAAAAAGAAATTAGGAAAAAATTTTGTTAAGAACGTTTTTGTTCATTATATTCACTATATTATTTTCTATGACAGTTTTTTTGTATATGTTATTTATATGAATAATGATTATTTATTATCTTTATATGATAATGCTTTGATATGAGTTTTATAATAATTTATTGAAAAATAATCTTTTTTTATGAAATAAAGTACCTTATATCTCTTGATGGTTATCCATCATCTTGTGAAAGAGGAAGTGAAGCGATTTCTGTATCAAGGGCATCCATAAAATCGATAATAAAGGCAGCATTGGTTCCCAAATCTCTTGGCAAATAACGAGAAGCAGAACGCATATCAACAAAGGTGGTAGCACCTTCATCAGTTAAGCGGATCACAATGTCTGAAATGAAACCAAGGTAAAAAGTTTTAGCTCTCGTTTCAATATAAATCTCATTTTCTTCGCCTTTAAATTCTCGTTGCGCTACAATAGGCCAATCATACGCAGCCAAAATATTGAGAACGGATTCGCGAATACGTTCAGGTGAGCCATCATAACGGCGCCCTGACATTTCTGGCCATTGTGATTTCTGTAATGTTGCTTGTTCGATCAAAACACTTTTGAGCGGTAAAGCATCGCTGGGACGTATTGTGCGAAAAAAAGCTGGTGGTCTTTGTGTATCGGTAGAAACATCGTAAAGAGCAGGTAAGGTAAACCAAAGTCCAAAAAATAATACCAATGGTGTTGCAGTTATGAGTGAATAAATAATTCCCTTTAAAGCTTTCATTCCCCCTAGAGCCCCACAGACCCACAGACTATGAAGTGCTTTAATAGCGAGAAAAAGAGAGACAATAACACAGAAAGCAGAGACGATGATCAAAGTGATGAAATCAATGACATCAATTACAGAAAAACGTTGTAAAAGAATTGAAAACAATAAAATAAAGAATGCCAATCCGCCAAAACGAGGAGACCATACGGCTGCTCTTGAGATTAATCGAACATATGCCTTCTTCATGAAGCTTTTTCCCCCTCAACTATAGACTAGAAGCATAATCTTTTTAATTCGATATTTTACAAAAGCTTCTGATTATAACACAAAAATAAAGCACTTTCCTTTAAGATCAAGGATACGTGATGCTTCATTCATTATTCATTTAGTCGTTATTTCTCGTTAGCGCATTGAAGGAAATGGCCACTTTCTTTATAGTTTACCATAGTATCGCATTAATTTTATAAGAAGAATTGTTATCATGTAAAAATCGATTTAGCGAACAAGCTGTATGTTTTCTATAAGTCCGTTTATACAGTCTTTTTAGTTATATTTATGATTTTTGGGGATAAAGAAATGTTTTTCTGTCGAATATAATATGATTATTTGTAACAAAAACCGTATTCTTTTTTATATTTATAATCAACCTATTGGCTTATTCTGTGTATTGAGGTAGCGGATTTATGTTTCAATAGGGCAAACATTTGTAAATGATTTTTATTTCAGTAAAAAATTTGTTTTTTAAAAGTTGAAATGAGAAATATATTTTTGCTCTTTTTATAGAAAGAAGCCTTTATACTATGAGAGGTTCTTGTACTTTTATTCATTCAGTATATGACAGGATGCAGATGAAAAAAAGGCTTCGCTTTTTTTCTTGGCAAGGTCAGAAGGGGCAAAGATACGTAAGAGTGCAAAACCTTTCTGCAAATTTTTAGCAACCAAAATTGCATTTCTATTATTTTGAGAGTTTGACTGTTTGAGCTCTATGATTTGTATGGGTTTTCCAATGATGAGATCGAGTACCGCATCAGGGGCTGTTCGGTCATTAAGGCTGTAAAAAATAATTCCGGTTTGTGTATAAGCTGCGAGTGACCAAAATTGTGTTGTTTTCGAAGCTGTTAAATGAACAGGACCATTTTCGAGATTAAATCTGCAAACTTTAAGAAGAAAGAGTGGATCAGCAGATTGTTGAATAGGATTATCGGGAGTAAAATCAACAAATTGATAAGGGGTTCCAGATTTTTTAAGGCTTGTCCATATATTATTTTGTGCCCAAGTGGGGATCAGAAAAAGAACACAAATATGAACGATAATAACGCCAATGATTGCAAGAAGTGCGGTATGAATAAATCTAGTCACAATTTATTTGTCCTGATGGGATTTGTTCTATTGAGGGCATTGTGAGCTTTTGCAATGGCGTTGCAGAGATGATGGAGGTATCATATAAAGTGAGAATAAGTCCGAATTCTTTTTGACTAACCGTTGCAAGCCAATTACCGGTTTGGGGTGTTGGTGAGATATTGATACGTAATGTGCCATCACTTTCATAGGTAATATTGTTGGTATAAAGTTCGAAAGGTATTTTCTTGGATGAAGTATAGGGTTTGAGTGATCTGTCCGCTGTATAAAGAGTAAAGAGACGGGTTGTAGGGATATTTCCTTTAAGTAAGTAATGGCAATAGGGACGTAGTGGACGTCCGCGATTATCTTGCCAAATTTGAAAAATAAGCCCTTCTGTGTGTCCCATTGAAATATCCCCTCGTTTGGCAGCGCGTGCCCGCGTATAGGGGTCTGTATTGAGAGTTCCCACTTGAGGGTAAGCACTCCAAGCTCCAATTGTGAAGCGTCCAAAATAATTAAAGGAATTGAGTATATAATTGACACTGAGTATCCCACATAAAATAGAAAAAGCAAAAATAAAAAAGGGAATTATAATCTTAATAAACATTATAGGATATCTCGAATTCAAAATTTTGAAGCGCCGATAATTTTTTTCTCAAAGAGAATGCAGATAGCTTTTTCAGATCGTCATGAATCAGACGTAAAATATTTAATGTTTCAGATGAGAGCATATAGGGTATTTGGTGGGAAAATTCAGAATCATTGTGGAAAGGAAGCGTTTGTGGATGATAAGGAAGGAGAGAATTTTTGACACCATAGAGTTGTTTAAGCATGATATTTTGGTGTGCAAAAAGCATAATGCGATGCCATATCATGGCAGGAATACCGCCACCAAAAGCACGATTCATGGGTGAAAAATTATCATTACCCATCCATACAGCTCCTGTATAATTACCGGTAAAACCAACAAACCAAGCATCGCGATAGGATTGTGATGTACCAGTTTTCCCAGCAACAAGGGTCATAGGGAGAGCCGCACGTTTTCCCGATCCTCGTGTTGTAACACCAACCATCATTTGGTTCATATAAGCTGCTGATTGTTCACTGAGTACTCGATGGAGTCTATTACCGTTATGCTCAAAGTCCCAGACGATATGTCCATCTATTGTTCGAATTTGTGTGAAACCATGGCGATTCCCAGCTATCCCTCCATTGGCAAAAACATTAAAACCGGTTGCTTGATCCATAGGCGTCATATTGGATGTGCCTAAAACCATAGTTTTGTGTGATAGAATCTGTGCCTCAATTCCCATATTTTTGATAAGATCTATGATGGGTTTTGTATTACGGTTAAGATATTGATAAGTAAGATAAACAGGCACGGTATTGATGGAAAAAGCGAGAGCCGTTGCCAAATCAATTTTACCAAGATAACGACCAGAGTTATTTTTTGGTGACCAGCCTCCCCAATTGATAGGAGCATCTAAGACGACTGTTGAGGGAGACAGACCATGTTCCATTGCGGCTGCGTAGACATAAGGTTTGAATGAAGAACCAGGTTGTCTGCCGCCCTGTGTTGCTCTGTTAAATTGGCTTTTATTATAATCCACTCCTCCAACAATTGCACATACAGCACCGTTATTATCAAGTATAACAGTAGCAGCTTGTGTAACGCGATATTGTTGTCCATATTGCTGTAAATAATATGCGATTGATTCTTCTGCTGCTTTTTGAATATCTGGATCAAGAGTAGTGTGAATAATTAAATTATGGCTTGGAAGTTGATCCCCCATTTTTTTGATTTCATTGAATGTCCAATCAAGAAAATAATCGGGTTGCGTATTTTTTATTTTTGTAAGTGCCTTAGCAGGATGACGATGAGCGTTAATAATTTGGCTCTGCGTCATAAAACCGCTATTAACAAGATTAGCAAGGACCACATTGGCACGTGTTCGGGCCGCAAACAGATGACTGTGAGGAGCATATTTTGTTGGGGCTTTGAAAAGCCCTGCTAGCATAGCAGATTCGCTAAGGGATATATCGCTTATATTTTTTCCAAAATAAAATTTTGCAGCAGCTGCAATACCAAAATTATTTCCTCCCATATATGCACGGTCAAGATAAAGTTGCAAAATCTGTTTTTTGTTAAAATTTGCTTCTAACCAAAGCGCAAGATAGGCTTCTTTGATTTTGCGTGTTATGGTTCGCTCATTTGTTAAGAACAAATTTTTAGCTAGTTGTTGAGTAAGTGTTGAACCGCCTTGAACCACACTTCTAGCTTGCATATTTTGTGAGATTGCTCGCGTTAATCCTTGTAAGTCAATCCCCCAGTGATCAAAAAAATGACGATCCTCTGTTGCGAGAACAGCTTTAATAACATAATCGGGCATTTCTTCAACGGGGACAGACACAATTGGTAATGCACCACGATGGCCTATGGGATTTCCATAACGATCTAGAAAAAGAATGGAAAAATTTTTTGGTAAATACCAATCTTTTTTTGTTAATTGAAAAACAGAAATACCAACGATAGTGAAAAGAGAAAAAGCAATTAATCCTAATGTCAGTATTTCATCAAGAAACTCTACTATAAAGCGTTTCCATCCACGAATATGAAAATACTGTGAGATAATTTTTGCTGTGTTCCAAAAGGAATTATGAGCAGAACGGATACGATAAACTGCTGTGTCAAACAGTGCATCTAATTCAATAAGTGCAGGGCTGTGAAATGGCTTGTCTTGTTGTTCTTTCTTTTTTTTAAAAAAACCAAACATTTAAAGAAAGCCTATGGCAAAGCAATGCAATAACAAATCTACAATAATCTATATGGAGCAAACGTAATTTTTTGCTATAGCTCTAGCAGTGAAAGAGTTTATTTTTAAAATGATGGTAGTTTAATTATTAAAAATTATGTATAGAGTTTTTATATTTCTTTTAAATTTTCTATTTGCATTTTTATACAATTGTTAAAAAGATTTTAGTTTAAAATTTTAAAAATTTTAAGTACCATAGACCTATGATTTTTTATACAGAGATTAAATCTTTATCCTAGTATGATTTTGAATAAACCAAAATCATTGTTCATTCTATATTCATTTAAAATAGATTATGAAGTGTCTATGATGAAAAAAGTTTTCTTATTCTTGACAATAGCATTTTTTTTAGGAGCGGATTCTGTTTTAGCTGCTGAGTGTACTGAGATGGGGAGAAAGGTTGCTTCCCAAGAAAATGGGGTATTGGTGCGTTCAAAACCGGTTGTTCAGGATGGAAAAGATATGTGTATGATTGTGGTTGTTGTCCCAGCCCGTAACGGTGAAAAACTGCGCCGTGTTGAGGTTGTGGTTCCTGTCGATTAGTGTTTGATAGATGTTATCATGCGTATTTTAATTGCCGAAGATGATCGCAATCTCAATCATCAATTAGCGGAAGCCGTAAAAAATGCGGGATATGTTTCTGATAGTGCTTTTGATGGTGAAGAGGCTTATTTTTTAGGAAGTACAGAATCTTATGATGCTGTGTTGCTTGATATAGGTTTGCCACATATAGACGGAATTCGTATTATTGAAAAGTGGCGCCAAGAAGGGTGCACCATGCCTATTTTAATATTAACGGCACGAGATCGCTGGTCTGATAAGGTGCGTGGAATTGATGCAGGTGCTGACGATTATGTTGTTAAGCCATTTCACTTGGAAGAAGTGATGGCGCGTTTGCGGGCATTAATTCGTCGCGCAACAGGACATGCAACAAGCATGTTATGCTGCGGAAATGTTTTATTGGATACTAAGACTTCTCGTGTTTTTGTTGACGATCAGTTGATTAAATTAACATCCTACGAATTTAGACTTCTTTCATATCTCATGCATCATTGTGATAGGGTAATTTCAAGAACAGAACTTACTGAACATCTTTATGATCAGGATTTTGATAAAGATTCCAATACAGTGGAAGTTTTTGTCGGACGCTTACGTAAAAAACTTGGAGTAGATTTAATTGAGACTATTCGAGGAATGGGTTATCGCGTGAGAACGCTAGGTGATCAATGAATGTTTTAAAGAAAAATAACCGACTTCAGAAGCTATTTTTTTTCATTAGTAGATCTCTTAGTTTACGCGTTATGGTTTTCTCAACATTATGGGTTGTTATTTCGCTTTCATCAATTTCTGCAGTCAGTATTTTATTTTATAGGCGCTCAAGTGAACAAAGCCTAGAACGTATTCTCTCTGCTCATCTGTATAGTCTCATTGCAACAGTGACGGTTTCATCAGAAGGGAATTTAAGAGGAAGTGTTGGGATTGATGATATTCGTTATTCTGATTCAACAACGGGATGGTATTGGGAAGTTGTTGCAATATCACATAATCTAAAAGGAAGATTAACATCACCTTCCCTAGGGGAGGGAAAGATATTTTCACCCAGCGATATCGATGTACCTTTTGATAACAAATTCTTTCGCTCTTATCGAATAGAGGGGGATAATGGTCAGAAGCTACAAGTCATTGAGAGTGATGTTGTTCTTGATAATCAAAATCATATTGCACGTTTTCGTCTTGTTGGGAATATCGATGAAGCTCATGCACAAGTGCAAGAATTTAAGCAGACTTTACAAATTTTTCTTTGGAGTTTTGGTATAGGTAGTGTTCTTATCAATATTGCTCTTATTTTCTTTAGTTTTCAACCATTGAGGCTTATTCGACGAGGACTGAATGATATTCGTGAAGGAAAAGTTCATTATGTGAATACGGATTTAGTAAGTGAAGTCATGCCGCTAGCACAAGAGATGAATGCTCTCATTAATAATAATCAACGTATTATTGAACGGTTTCGCACACAGGTTGGAAATCTTGCACATTCATTGAAGACACCTCTCTCAGTGATGATGAATGAGGTTGATAAGATGTGCGGAGAACAAGCTTTTTTATTAAGAGAGCAAACGCAAATAATGCAGGCCCAAATAAATCATTATCTCCAGCGTGCGCGGATTGCAGCACAATGTGATAGTATCGTTTGTCATACATCTGTTCGCAGGGTGGTTGATCGTTTGGTAAGGGTTATGGCAAAGCTTAATCCTGAAAAACAGTTTGAATTTATTATGGAAGTTGATGATATTGTTTTTTCTGGTGAAAGGGAAGATTTAGAGGAAATTATAGGAAACTTAATTGAAAATGCTGCCCAGTGGTCTCATACAAAAGTCCTCATCTCCTGTTTTTTAGAAGAAAATATTGAAAAAACAGAATATTTTAGTATCTTTGTAGAGGATGATGGCTCGGGTTTAACAGAAGATAAAGTTGATGAAGCGTTAAAAAGAGGGCATCGGTTTGATGAAAGTAAGCCGGGGACAGGTTTAGGGTTAGCGATTGTTTCAGATCTGGTCAATGAATATGGTGGAAGTCTTTTTTTATCACGCTCTATCCTAGGAGGGTTGTGCGCAAAAGTTGTATTACCAAGGAGAAGATAAACTATTTTTTCTTTACTAAGAAACATATTAAAAATAAGCATATAGCATTGTTTTCAAGAGTTATTTTAAAATTCTAAGGGTATCTGTTTACAATAAAAATGTAAAATTTTGTTTTGCTGCCCTTGATAGTTATGAGAAAAATAAGTGATAAACATTCACAATGTTCTTGATAAGAAAAGGGGGGACTATCATCAGTATCTTTGTTAAATGGGGAGGGGGGAAAAATTGGTTAGTTTTTTAATTTTCACATTGGTAACAAAATGACATGCTCTTATTCATTTTGGCAGCATTTTTTCTCATGTTGCTAGCGAATATTCTTTTTTTTTCGCTTCATCATTATGGGACAAAAAAAGAGTTGAGAATTCAAGCCATTGATAATGGTAGAAGCCATATGTATGCGGTTAATTCTGAGGAGACTTATCCGCAAGATAAAAAGAGACACGCTCTTAAAGCTTTGAGTATTTTTTTTGTTCTTCTTATAACATGGAGCATTTATGGTTTTACAGGCAAACCAGAAGTTAAAAGTTATTTTTTTAATGAACTCATGCATAAGGACCCTACAACGCTCAATAAACGTGAACAGCTTGTTCGTCTACAAACACTTTTTTTGCGCTTCCCTTATGATGGCAAATTAGCAGATGCGTTAGCAGTAGGTTACCTCGAAGAAGGTTATTTTCAGGATGCTGTGAATATTTATTTAGACGCGTTGCGCTTGAATGGAGAAACAGCTCCAAGACTTGTTGGATATGGATTGGCATTGGTTGGCTATGAAGAAGGTATGATTACGCAAGAAGCACAAAATGTTTTTCAAAAAGCAGTAGATTTAGCTCCAAAAGATTTTTATCCTCGTTTATTAATTGCTGAAGCGCTTCATCAAACAGGCAAATCTGCGCAAGCAGTACAGTTTTTACAAAATTTTCTTGATACAATGCCTGAAGATTTTACAGGACGATCACGTGTTGAAGCTATGATTATTCAGTTACGTGATGCACCCAATTAGAATCTTAAGAAAGGTAACTGTAGTCAATTTAGATTATGAAAATCAAGAAGGATATTTCTCCGTGGTAAAGACATTGGATAAAAGTTGCATCCCTATGCAAGATATGCCAAGCTTCTATACAATATAAAGCATGGAAATATCCAATGTTTATACACCACATTTATAAAAGAATTTTCGTAGATAGTTTATGAATAATCAATCGTTTCATAGCACTTCTTCATTGAGAGTTATTTTAAAGCAGCGGAAAAAAAATCGATTGCTGATCATTTTATCGTGTTGTTTGGTGATAGCAATTGCAACAAGCCTTATTATCTATGCAATGCGTAATACGGTAAGTTTTTTTCGAACACCCTCTGAAATTACAAGAAAAGATATTTTAACAGGGTACCCTTTGCGTTTAGGTGGTTTTGTTAAAAAGGGAACTGTTGAATATAGTGAAGAGAAGGGCGTTCTTTTTTTTGTAACGGATAATACAAAACATCAAAAAGTAATTTTCAATGGTATCTTACCGGATCTTTTTCGTGAAGGACAAGGGGTTATCGTAGAGGGATATTTTGATCAACATGGCTTTTTTATAGGTACGCGTATTTTAGCAAAACATGATGAGACCTATATGTCTAAAGCAACGGCTGATCGTTTAAAAAAACATCATAGTGTGGAGAAATAATTCGATTGTGCTTATCGAACTAGGTCATATTTTTTTAACTGCAGCCTTTGCAGTAAGTTTATTAGGGGCTTTTTTACCTGCTTTAGGCGTTTTGTGGAGAGAGCGTTTGCTAATGCAAACAGTCGTGCCCCTGACCTATATTACTTTTATCTTATTATTCTTATCTTTTTTAATTGTTGTTCATGCCCATATTGTCTCTGATTTTTCTGTTTTGAATGTAGTTGAGAATTCTCATTCCGAAAAACCAATGCTCTATAAAATCACAGGTGTTTGGGGAAACCACGAAGGTTCCATGTTGTTGTGGGTTTTAAGCCTCGCTTTTTTTAGTACATTAGTAGTGTTCTTTAATCAGCATTTGCCAGAACAATTGAAGACACTTATTTTAATATGCCAAAGTTGGTTGATGAGCGCTTTTCTTTTATTTATCCTTTTTATGTCCAATCCATTTTTACGTGTTGATCCACCGGCATTGCAAGGAAAAGATCTCAATCCTCTTTTACAAGATATTGCGTTAGCAATTCATCCTCCGCTTCTTTATTTAGGCTATGTTGGTTTTTCACTTTGTTTTTCTTTTGCGGTTGCTACATTGATTATAGGATATGTCGATAGACTTTGGGCGCGTTGGGTTCGCCCGTGGCTTTTACTTTCTTGGTGTTTTTTGACATTAGGTATTATGGTTGGGTCCTATTGGGCTTATTATGAGCTAGGCTGGGGTGGTTATTGGTTCTGGGACCCAGTGGAAAATGTTTCGTTTATGCCTTGGCTTTCAGGAACGGCTCTTTTGCATTCTACTCTTGTGCTTGAAAAACGGGAAACATTGAAAAGTTGGACATTATTTTTGTCCATTCTTACTTTTTCCCTTTGTCTTATGGGAACTTTTCTTGTTCGTTCTGGTCTTTTAATCTCTGTTCATAGTTTTGCTGTTGATCCAGCACGAGGACGTGCAATTCTTGCACTTTTATTCTTTTTTACAGGAGGAGCTTTACTACTTTTTGCTGTACGCGTACCTGTTTTGACAGCAGGAAAAATCTTTCAGCCAATTTCGCGTGAAGGTTTTATTGTTTTAAACAATTTGTTACTCACAACAATAGCAGCAACAGTATTGATTGGTACGCTCTATCCTTATTTTATTGAAGCATTAACTGGGCAAAAAATTTCTGTAGGGGCCACTTTTTTTAACCTTACCTGTGGGCCTTTAATGATGTTATTGCTGTTTTTGGTGCCATTTGGATCAATGATAGCGTGGAAACACGGTGATTTACTCGCAGTCTTTGAACGGCTGTGGTTTATTTTTGCGTTAGTCTGTATAGCTTGTTTTATCGCATTTTATGCAGCTTCTTTGCGTGATATTTTTACCATTTTAGGAATTGGACTTTCAGCTTTTGTTTTTTTAGGCAGTTTAGCTGATTTTTGGGGGAAGAGTGGGCATCACAAAGTAACTTTGGGGGTGCGGGTTAAGAGATTTATGAGATTACCATGGTCGGTTTTTGGTGCGGCAATGGCGCATACGGGATTAGGTGTTACATTATTTGGCATTGTTTGTGTGGCATCTTTTGCGCAAGAGCGTATTCTAAATATGCACATAGGAGATGTGGTAATGATAGCAGGGAAAACTCTTCATTTAGATGGAGTCCGCGATGGAGTTGGTCCGAATTATTCGGCAATGGAGTTTCATTTTACAATATATGAAAATAAAGACACAGTGGGTAATATAACAGCATCAAAGCGCTTTTATTCAAGTCAAAATACCTCGACGACGGAAGTTGGTATTAAAAGTCATGGTTTATCGCAACTTTATATTGTACCGGGGCGTATAGATGATCGGGGAGTTGTTGTGCATATATGGTGGAAGCCTTACATAATATGTGTGTGGTTAGGGGCATTGATGATGGCTATGGGAGGATGTTTTTCTCTTTTAGGTTATTTTTTTCGCATCGGGCGACAAGATGCTTTTCGCATAAAATTTTTTAAAAAGTTACACAAATGAAAAAAATATTGTTTTCTATTTTATTTTTTTTAAATATGTTTTTTCCTTTACAGCCAGTAATAGCCTTAGAGCCCGATGAAATTTTACAGGATACAGTGCTTGAATCACGTGCACGAGATATTTCATCACATTTACGCTGTCCGGTTTGCCAAAATCAATCAATTGATGATTCAGATACTCTCCTAGCACGTGATTTACGTCTTTTAATTCGGGAACGATTAAAAATGGGGCATAGTAATCAACAGGTTATGGATTTTCTTGTTGAAAGGTATGGTGCGTTTATTCTCTTGAAACCGCCATTTAATCAAACAACTTGGTTTTTATGGCTGTCTCCTTTGATCATAATTCTCATAAGTGCAGGTGTGATATTTTTTAGGATAAGACAATACAAATCAAAAAATACTTAATCTTAAATGCTAATGCAGAAAAAAAGCGAAAAGAGGCGATATATGAAAAAATTGATGTCGTTGAAATTGGTCATGATTTTATTACTGTATACTTAAACCTTACAAAACTTTAACAATTTAGACAGAAAATGGTAAGGTCTGTTGTTCTATAAAGGATCGGCATTGGGATAAAAATATCATTGAATAGGAGCGTATACCAAATGGGTAAAAAAACTTTCTTTAAAACATTAGCCGCAGTAAGTTTTTCTGCTGCGTTGGAAAGTGCACTGTTTTTTAGTGGTTGTGGATCAAGTTTATTCACGACAGCGGCTTATGCAAGTTCTGTATTTACTTCATTAATACAACAGCAGGGATTTGCAGATATTGTTTCTCAAGTAAAACCTGCAGTTGTAGCGGTGCAAGTAAAGGGCAATAAACAGAAAGAAGAGTGGTCCTTTAGCAATTTTTTTAGTGCTCCAGGAGTAGACCAATTACCAGATCAACATCCTTTAAAGAGGTTTTTTAAAGATTTTTATGATTTTGATAAACCTAAAAATAAGTTTTCACAGCGCTCAAATAGACTGCATCGTATAGCTTTTGGTTCGGGTTTTCTTATCTCATCTGATGGTTACATTGTGACCAATGATCATGTAATTTCTGAAGGCACAAGTTATTCTGTTGTTCTCGATGATGGTACAGAATTGGATGCAAAGCTCATTGGGAAAGATCCCAAAACTGACATTGCAGTCTTAAAAGTAAATGACAAAAGAAAATTTTCCTATGTTGATTTTGGTGATGATTCAAAGCTTCGCATTGGTGATTGGGTTGTTGCTATTGGTAATCCATTTGGTCTTGGGGGAACTGTAACAGCAGGGATTGTTTCGGCACGTGGACGTGATATTGGTAATGGTAGTTATGATGATTTTATTCAGATTGATGCTGCTGTTAATAGAGGAAATTCAGGTGGCCCAACTTTTGATTTGAATGGCAAGGTTATTGGAATTAATACAGCAATTTTTTCTCCTTCTGGTGGGAATGTTGGTATTGCTTTTGCTATTCCGGCGGCCACAGCGAAACAGGTTGTACAACAACTTATCGAAGAAGGTTCAGTTCAGCGTGGATGGCTAGGGGTTCAGATACAGTCTGTCACGAAGGAAATTTCTGATTCGATAGGTTTGAAAGAAGCAAAAGGTGCTTTGGTTACAGATTCATTAAAAGGACGGGCAAAAGGACCTGCAGCAAAGGCTGGTATTAAGGCAGGTGATGTTATTATTTCATTGAATGATGAAAAAATTAATGATTCTCGTGATCTAGGTAGGCGTATTGCAAATATAAAACCAGGAGAAACCATAATCTTAGGGATTTGGAGAGCTGGTAAGGAGGATAAAATCAAGGTTACGCTTGCTTCAATGCCTGAAGATGACGGGAAAAAAGAGGGTTCAAAATATTCAAATGAACGTGGTGATTCAGATGAGACATTGGAAGATTATGGGTTAATTGTTGCGCCTTCTGATGATGGTGTAGGATTGGTTGTAACGGATGTGGACTCGGATTCAGATGCTGCAGACAAGGGGATTCGCCCTGGCGATGTTATTGTGACAGTGAATAATAAACCTGTTAAAAAGGCCTCTGATATTACGGATACAATCAAGAATGCTCAAAAGTTAGGGCGAAAAGCTATACTCTTACAAGTACGGACCAATGAGCAAAATCGTTTTGTTGCTCTTCCAATTTTCAAAAAATAGTACTTTAATTATGAGTGGGGCAGAGATTTTGTAGATTTTTGTCCTACAATACAATTTTATAAAAATAACGGAGATGCGTTTTATGAAAATACTCGTTATCGAAGATGATCGTGAAACGGGACGTTATCTCGAAAAAGCTTTTTTAGAGGCAGGACATTCGGTTGATGTTGCTTATGATGGGGATACTGGATACGCTTTAGCTGAGATGGAGAATTACGATGTAATGGTTATTGATCGAATGCTTTTACATCGTGATGGTCTTTCTATTATTTCTGAATTGCGTGCTAAAGGCAATGAAACACCAGTTCTCATCCTTTCCGCTTTAGGGCAAGTGAATGATCGTGTGACAGGTTTGCGTGCAGGGGGAGATGATTATTTGACCAAGCCTTATGCTTTTTCTGAACTTCTTGCTCGTGTTGAAGTGTTGCAGCGGCGTAAAAATCCTAAAGAGGCGGAAACGGTTTATTGTGTAGGCAATCTTGAGCTTGATCGATTGGCACATACAGTAAAAAGGGGTAAAAGAAATATTCCATTACAACCACGAGAATTTCGTTTACTGGAATATTTGATGCGATATGCTGGTCAAGTGGTGACACGCACCATGCTTTTGGAAAATGTTTGGGATTATCATTTTGATCCGCAAACAAATGTCATTGATGTTCATATATCTCGCTTGAGAGCAAAAATTGAAAAAGATTTTGATGTACCACTTCTCCATACTGTGCGTGGAGCTGGTTATATGCTGAAAGCACCAGATAACAAAACATGAATCGTCTGATCAATATAATGCGCACAACTGCGTTAAGGCTCTCGGCACTTTATATTTTGTTATTTGGGTTGGTTGCAATAGGGTTGTCTATTTATATGACGGATTTTTCTGCTTCTTTGTTAACAGAGCAAACAGAGCAAGCTTTACATGAAGAATTGAGATATATCGAAGATGCTTATAATTATGGTGGGCTTCCTTTATTAATACGTACTATTGATTATCGTTCACGACAACCAGGAGCGTTTCTTTATCTTGTCACGGATCCTATGGGACGTATTTTAGCAGGGAATGTTGCGCGTATTGAATTAGGCCTTTTAAATCATAATGGCTTTATTGAAAATTCTTTTTTGTATTCACGTTTTGGCGAACATGGCAAAACAAGTGAACATCGTGCTTTGGCAATTGTTGTTGATTTGCCCAATGCGATGAAGGTTCTTATAGGTCGGGATTTAGATGAACCAGAACGTTTTGCAGCAGTTATTCGTAAAGCCGTCATGATAGCTCTTGCGGCAATGGTTGGGGGAGCCTTACTCATATGGTTTTTCGTTGGTAGGCGAGCATTACAAAGGATTGATCATGTTACAGCAGCTTCACAACGTTTGATGAAGGGTGATTTTAGTGGGCGTTTGCCTGTATCTGGGGTAGGAGATGAGTTTGATCGATTGTCCGCTAATCTTAATGTTATGTTAGATCGCATTGAAGAATTAAATATTGGTTTGCGCCAAGTATCAGATAATATTGCACATGATCTGAAAACACCACTAACACGCCTTAGAAATCGTGCTGAAGAAGCGCTTTCTGGACAAAAGACAAAGCTTGAATATCGTCAAGCACTTGATGGTGTTATTGCTGAATCTGATCAACTTATTCGTACTTTTAATGCGATTTTGATGATTTCACGCATTGAAGCGGGCAGTACAATTGAGAATCTTGAGATGATAAATATGAAACTGATTCTTGAAGATGCTGTTGAACTTTATGAACCTTTTGCTGAAGAATCTGGTGTTTTGCTTCGATTAGGCGATACATTTGATAAAGAACTGAAGTTAAATCGTGAGCTTATTGCACAATCGATTTTTAATCTTATTGATAATGCGATTAAATATGCCTCTAAAGATGTTAGGAAGGCAGAGGTTTGCTTATCAATGGAATATCGTGATAAACATTTGTTGGTTGTTATTAGCGATAATGGTCCAGGAATTGCAGAGGATAAACGTGAAAAAGTAACAGAACGCTTTTTCCGCCTTGAAGAAAGTCGTACACAACCTGGTTTTGGTATTGGCCTTAGTATAGCAAAAGCTGTAATGAAACTTCACGGAGGCGAATTATTACTTGAAAATGCAAATCCAGGGCTTAGGGCTGTTTTATTATTTCCTTAAAAGGAATTTTTATTTCATTACTTGCCATACTTATGATTATTTCTCTTTGAAATATAAGGCCATGGAAAGAATGCTAAAATATTTTTCACGGGAGCGTAGATGAAGAAAGCTTTTTTAAAAACACAGCTTCTCCGTTTATCTCCTCTCGATAACAGTGGTTCTCAATGGCTGAAAGAGCTTGCAGAACAAGCGAGAAAAGAAAATTTACAATCGCTTATTTCTTTTATTTCCGACAAAGGAAAGCAGGTTGAATTTATAAGCGCGGTTATGACCTTATCTCCTTTTTTACGTGAAGCGTTAATTGCCAATCCATCATATCTTAGTCCCTTATTGCATGTTGATATAGAAACGAGATTAAGCGAGATTATAGATGATATTGCGCATCTTGATAAAAGTGAGGCTATACATGAAATTTCGTTGAAGGCGTCTTTAAGGCACCAAAAACGGGAAGCACATGTTCTCATTGCTTTAGCTGATTTAGCTGGTGTTTTTACTTATGAAGTCTCATGTATTTGGTTAACACACTTGGGGGAAGCGGCTTTAGGTACGGCGTTGCGTTTTCTCTTAAGAGAAGCACATAATCATGGTAAAATAAATTTGTCGAACCGTGAGAATCCGGAAAAAGATTGTGGCTTAATCATTTTAGGGATGGGAAAATTAGGAGCAAAAGAACTTAATTATTCGTCTGATATTGATCTGATTGTTTTTATTGATGAAATGTCACCTCATATTGGTAATCTTGCTGAGAGTGTCGATCTATTCTCCAAGATGGTACGCCGACTAATCCGTATCATTCAAGAACGTACTGCGGAGGGATATGTTTTTCGTCTCGATTTTCGGCTTAGGCCCGATCCAAGTTCCACTCCTTTAGCTTTACCAGTGAGGACAGCATTGCGTTATTACGAAGGGCGTGGACAAAATTGGGAGCGGGCGGCTATGATTAAAGCACGTCCAGTTGCTGGTGATAAAAAAGCAGGTTTTAATTTTCTCAAAGAGTTGTTTCCTTATGTATGGCGGAAATATTTAGATTACGCTGCTATTGCTGATATCCATTCGATTAAGCGTCAAATCCACGCCTATAAAAATTATGGTCAAATTGCGGCTTATGGCCATAATGTAAAATTAGGGCGAGGGGGTATTCGTGAGATTGAGTTTTTTGTTCAGACACAACAACTCATTGCAGGAGGGCGTTTCCCTCAATTGCGTGGACGACAAACAGTAGCAATGTTAGCAGAACTTCATACACTTGGTTGGATTAGTGAGAAAACGCGAGATAGCCTTATTAAAAGTTATGCTTTTTTACGAAATGTAGAGCACCGTATTCAGATGCTTGCAGATGAACAAACGCATCTTCTCCCAAATGATGTTTCTCAATTTGCCAGTGTTGCATACTTAATGGGTTACCAAGAAAGGAACAATTTTATCCGCGATTTATTAAAAACGCTACAGGTTGTTGAAAAACATTATGCTGCACTGTTTGAAAATGAACAAGAACTTGGTTTAGAAATTGGCAATTTGGTTTTTACAGGTGAGGAAGATGATCCAGAAACATTAATCACATTAAGCCGTCTAGGTTTTGAAAGAGCAAGTGATATTTGTCGTATTATGCGCACACTTCATTGTGGGCGTTATAAAGCAACACAATCTGCAGAAGCACGTGAAAGGTTAACAGAATTGACTCCTGCGCTTTTGAAAGCTTTTGGCGCGACAAAACGGGCTGATGAAGTGATGTTGTGTTTTGATCGTTTTTTACAAGGTTTACCTTCAGGAATTCAACTTTTCAGTCTTTTGCAATCTAACCCTTCTCTTTTAGATATGTTGGTGCTTATCATGGGAGCTGCTCCACGTCTTGCGGAAATTATTACACGTAAACCTCATGTTTTTGATGGAATGTTAGATCCAAGTATTTTTTCAGAACTACCAACAAAAACTTATCTAGAGAAACGTCTTGAATATTTTCTTGAAGGAGTTCTTTCTTACGAAGAAATTCTCGATCACTTAAGAGTTTTTGCTGATGAGCAACGTTTTTTGATTGGTATTCGAATTTTAAACGGTGCAATTACGGGGAAGAGAGCAGGTTTTGCATTTACTGCACTTGCTGATCTTATGATTGCAAAAACATTTGTTGCAGTTCAGGAGGAGTTTTCTCGTCTTTACGGCAATATTAAAGGAGGGCGTGTTGGCATATTGGGGATGGGTAAGCTTGGAAGTTGTGAATTAACGGCAGGTTCGGATATTGATCTTATTTTGCTTTACGAACATGATGAAGATGCAGAAATATCTGATGGAGAAAAACCTCTTTATATTTCTCAATATTATACGCGTTTGACACAGCGTTTGGTTGCAGCTTTATCCACTCTTACAAGTCAAGGTATTCTTTATGCCGTTGATTTAAGGTTGCGTCCATTAGGCAATAAGGGACCTGTTGCTGTTTCTTTCCAATTTTTTAAGAATTATTATCGTAGGCAAGCGTGGATATGGGAACATCTTGCTTTAACAAGAGCACGAGGGATTGCTGGAGATTATGATTTTTTACAAAAGTTAGAAAATGAAGTTTGTGCAATTATTGCTTTTCCTCGTGATAAGAAGAGTGTTGCAAAAGCAGTATGTGAAATGCGTACTTTGATTGCAAAAGGAAAACCGCCCAAAAACCAATGGGATTTAAAAACCATGCCTGGTGGTATCGTTGATTTAGAATTTATTGCTCAATTTGCTCTTATTACGCAGGTTATGGAATTTCAGATTGGAGCAACGACGGTAGATATTTTGTCTCAGCTGCCGAACAGTTTTCTTAATCAGTCATTTATTTCGGATTTAAATTATGCTTATAGTCTTTATACCAATCTAAGCCAAATTATACGACTTTGTTTAAATGATTCTCTTGATCCTTATGAGATGCCTCCTGGTTTAAGCGACCTTTTATTAAGTAGTGTTGGAGAGCCTGATTTACTTCGTGTTGAAAAATTGATTGAGGAAACTGGGCAATTGGTATGTTCAGCTTTTGCACATGTAATGAAACATTGAATGTATTTTATAATAGTTTATAGAAGAATTGTGTATAATTTTTGTTTAAAGTATAAAAACTATAATAAATCATTCATTTAAAATTATGTTTTATAAATTGAAACAGTTTTTCTTTTTAAAAAGCAATTTTATTAGTGTAACAATTTTTACATAAGTAACATACAATTATTCAGTTTAGTTATATGGGTTTTTATATTTTTTACTTATACAAGCTGAAAAAAATCTATTTTAAACAAATGATACGAGATTTATATTTACTTGGAAAGTTATAATGTCTCTTTTCTAACTATTGGTGAATAAGACTATTTGCTATTTTTTATTGAATATACACTATGGCATGAAACAATCATTCATATAGAAGAGAATATTAGTTCAAACATGTTCGTGAACTTAGAGATAATACAAAGTTATTTAAACATAAAAGTTTGTAAGAAGCTTTATTATATAACTTAAGATATTTATGATAATATAGATATGTATTAGTTCTTATTATCTTGATACATGAAATATATCAAATAAACATAGATAAGAGTATTCATGAATTATACAGAAAATTTCTTAAAAATTGAGATTAAAATACCCACTCATAAAAAATCTAAATTAGAAAAAAGCTTTAGAAATTTTAAAAAGAATTTATAATATAAATCATTAAAGTTTATTTTTTCTTAAACTGTGTTATTTTTGCTACAGATTTTTAAAAAAAAATATGAAAGTATTTATTTATATAAATATGAATATTTATATTAAGTGTCACTTAGCTTTTAGGGGAGCAATTATGACTAAACAATACTTAATCAAAACATCTATTTTTTCTTTAATTTTAGTTTCTACAGTACAGGCAGCGGATGTTACTATACCAGAACAGCCGGTACCTATTATTGCAGCTCCAAATTTTTCTTGGGCTGGATTTTATCTTGGAGGTCAAATTGGTAATTTTTCAAGTAAAATTGGAGCAAGTTATTTAGCAGATGAAGGTACAGGACAGTGGTTACCGCTTGAAAAGACACACTTACCTAAACTTTCCGGTTTTATCGGTGGTATTTATGCAGGTTCCAATATTGATATCGATAATGGTTTTATTATAGGTGTTGATACGGATTTCATGTGGTTTAATAAAAAGGATACAAAAGATCACGATTTGTCAAAAGTAAGTCAAACTGAAACATCTCCATCATCAAAAACGAAAGTTATAACAGTAGATACTAGTGATGATGACACTCATACGGAAGCTTCTAGTGGAGTGATGCAGCACACTTTAAAACAAAAATGGGCTGGTGCTACACGAATGAGACTTGGTTTTTCTTTTGATCGTTTGATGCCTTATGTGGCCGGAGGTATTTCTTATACACAGCTTAGCAACACAGTTTCTAAAAAGCCTGATGCGGAAAGTAGAGCTGTAGTTGATCTTGCTAATTTGGTGCATGATGAAAAAAAGACCATGATTGGTTATACTCTTGGGGGAGGGGTTGATTTTGCAATGACTGATAATATTCTTTTGCGTGCAGAATATCGTTATTCAGATTTTGGTAAGAAAAAATTTGTGCATGATAAAGTTGAAATGAGTTACAAAACGAATGATTTTCGTGTTGGTGTCGCTTATAAATTTTAAGTTATCACAGGATTAATTATCAAAAAGTCCCATTTTCGAATGGGGCTTTTATTTTCAGATGTGTGCTGTTTTTTTCTCGTTGTTATAAAAGGTTTTAATTGAGCTAACCAAAAAAGCACAAAGATAGAGAGTTTTGAGATAAATAAAAAGTTTCATATATTTAAAACCATCAGCAAATATTTGATGTTTGAATATTTTATACTCTGTATAATAATATACAATGGTACCATTAAAATGCTTTCTATAAACAGTCTTGTGAAGCAATTGATAGGAAAAAAGAATTATTTCAAGAGGTTAACAAAAAAGAGAAAGCAGGGTTATCTATTACTTTTCTAAAATAAAAGACATGATTTTTCATCTTAGGCGTAAGATGAGCAAATATAAGTGTTATTTCTTTCACTAAGAGGAGTAAGATGATACCTTATCCAAAATATAAACAATATTTTGGACTTTAGGCAAAAATATTTATTGAATTTGTTTTATTATACTGAAATTATAGATAGATTTTCATTATTTGAGTTTTTATAATCGTAAGAGTTTTCATATAAAAAAGAACAGAATTTTTACTTATTTTCTTCGTTAATAATTAAGGACCTGAATTTCAGGATAATTTTTCCTCATTTTGTAGAGATTAATACGTTTTTTTATTTCAATCATAATATTTAAATTTTTTTTTAAAATATAAAAAGGTCAAAACTCTGACTATTATTCAAAAAAGAATAGTTTGTTCGAAAAATATCTCGATAGGAGGACTTTTGATAGCAAAGTCTCAAAAGGGGATTTGTAATATAGCATTAGGAGAGAATAAAGAACAATTATTACAGGAATTCACGGCACGTTTTGGTGATGTAGAACAAGCGAAGAATGATAATGCATTTGAACGAGAAGTTGCACATATTGTAGCAATGATTGAAACTCCTAAATTGGTAAAAAAACATGATTTTCCCTTAGATATAAATGGTACAGCTTTTCAGAGAAAAGTATGGATACGATTGTGTGAAGTGCCATGTGGTAAAACAATTTCATACGGAGCATTAGCACAAGATATTGGTATGCCAAATGCTTTTCGTGCAGTTGCGAATGCATGTGCACGTAACGAATTGGCATTACTGATCCCTTGCCATCGTGTGGTGTGCAAGAATAGTTTTATTTCAGGATATCGTTGGGGAATTGAACGGAAAAAGATTTTGCTCCAACGAGAGCGAAATGAGGAAAGTTAAAATCTTTAACTTTGTTGGATTGGCATTGTAATGGTTACAGTTGTTCCTTTCATTTCTTTAGATGTAATTTCAAGCTTTCCTTTGTGAAGTTCTAGCAAGGAGCGTGAAATGGCTAAGCCAAGACCTGAACCTGTATGGGTTTTTGTGAGTTGATTTTCAACTTGTTCAAAAGGTTGTCCGAGTTTTTTAATTGCAGATGAGGGAATGCCAACACCCGTATCTTTAATTCTAAAAACAAGGTTATTTTTTTTCTTGAAAGCGCAAACATTAATACTTCCACCAGAAGGCGTGAATTTAACGGCATTCGAGATAAGATTAAGAAAGATTTGTTTAATGGCGCGTCCGTCAACTTCTGCGTGTAGTTCTGGAGCAATATTTGTTGTAACTGCAATATTTTTTTCTTGAGCCTGTGGTGTAAGCGTTCGCACTGCTTCACTGATAATGGGCTCCAGATCAGTATTTTTACAATCAAGGGTAAATCTACCAGCTTCGATTTTGGACATATCAAGAATATCATTGATAAGGGTTAGAAGATGGGTTCCTGAATTGTAAATATCGTGCATATATTCTTTGTAACGTTGCGAGCCAAGAGGACCAAAGGTAGATTGCAACATGATATCTGAAAAGCCGAGAATGGCGTTAAGTGGAGTACGCAATTCATGGGACATATTGGCTAAGAATTCTGATTTAGCTTTATTAGCACTTTCAGCGCGCTCTTTTTCTGCTTTTAAACTTTTATTCAGTTTTTCAACTTCTGTTGCACGTTGTTGTGCACTTCCTCGTGCACGTTTAAGTTCTTGAATGAAAGAAAAAAGCCGTCTTTCACTGTCTTCAAATTTTTCTTGTTGTTGTTTAAGTTCAGAAATATCTGTACCAATGCACACAAATCCTCCATCTTGAGTACGTCGTTCATTAATTTTGAGCCAATAACCATCTGCAGTTTGTCGGATACTGGTTAAATTACCTGTGCCATCATCTTTAAGAGGATATTCATTGATTGCAGGGCGAGCCATGGCTTCGACGGTTGCACGTTGGATTCCTGATTGTAAAACCTGTTTAGGGATAGCAGCATATTCGCAAAATTTGCTGTTGGACATAACTAAACGTCCTTCCTTATCCCATAATACAAAAGATTCTGAAATATTTTCAATGGCATCACGGATACGAAGATCAGCTTGGGCTGTTTCTTCTGCAAATTGACGCTGTTCACTAATATCAAAAGCAATACCGACCAAATGCGGTTCTTCTTCATCTGTAACTTCAGCTCTAATACGCATCCATACATAATAGCCATTGGCATGTTGCATGGGCACATTAATATCAATATGCTTTTTTCCTCCCTCCATTAATTCTTGCGCAAGATCAAAAAAATTAGCATCATTTGGGTTGATAATAGCGGTAATTTGCGAAATTGACAACAATGCATCTTGAGGCACATAACCAAGCATTTCATACATAGCCCGTGACCAATAAACACGCCCACTTGCCATATTCCAATCCCATAACCCACAACGTCCACGCATCATTGCCATATCAATACGGTTTTGCGTTTTTTCTGAAATTAAATCCGTCTTGCGTGCTCGCACA
The DNA here is from genome assembly GCF_039543025.1 of Bartonella acomydis. Lineage (NCBI taxonomy): Bacteria > Pseudomonadati > Pseudomonadota > Alphaproteobacteria > Hyphomicrobiales > Bartonellaceae > Bartonella > Bartonella acomydis. Next base: position 25,961 of record NZ_BAABIY010000001.1, read on the forward strand.
ATTTGATTGTAATAAGCATAAAGAAGAACCAAAATAACGCCGCCTGTTCCTATGAACAAGGTTATATTTAACGAGAAAATTTTGCGCCATTCCATGTAGATATATTGCTTTTTTTCGCTGATAAAGACACCATATTGTCCATTTCTTGTTTGGCTAAATGAGGCAAGGGCAGGATCATCTTTGCCCGTTGTGATTTCCATAATTCCAGCATGTTGCCCCAGAGCTTGTAAAGCAATACCCTCGGAGGTAAAATTCTGTAAGGGTTTTCCTAAAATGATCTCTGAACTAGATGAAGCTAAGACGATACCTTTTTGATCGATTATAGCAATAACAGTATGAGGGCTGATAAGGTCTTTATGAGAAAAACTGTTCAGAATATTTTGCAAATGATGATGAGAAAGAGCAGAAACTTTTCCTTTTTCAGTAACAGTAAGTAAGTCACGATCAATGGTATTACGAATATGAGAAGCGACGAGAGTAAGGGTAGAGCGTGTGTTTTTATCAATAACATGATGCCAATTATAGATTGATACAAAACGAATTGTTGCCAACACAACAAGAAATGCAAGAATGAAAAATGGAAGCAAACGTCGCAACCAGGGTTCAATAAAAAGGAACTTTTGAAAGGCTGAGCCAAAAAACAGATAAATACGCTCTGTCCGTGCTTTATGATTTTGAGCACTCGACTTTGAATTAGCATATACCTCCGTTGGCGCATTATATGCGTCCAATTTAGCCATCTTTCGTTCCTTTAATTATGGAATAATGTGTTATAAAAACTGTTTTAATATTCATAATCAAACCCCATAGGGTGTAGTGAATCAAAACAGGAGTCCTCTGTCCAGTCTTTTTTTTAAAAAAACTATTTTCCTTTAATTGAATGTGGATGAAGGAAATAAAAAGGAACTTTAAAATGACCTCTAAACAGATTTAAATGATCTGTTCAGAGGGTTATTATGGTTAAATTATTCGTTGTATTATTTTATAATATGATATTATAACATACTGATTATAAGATATTTTTCTACTTTAAGTGAGGAGACGGGATATGATCTCAGCCACATCGCTTGACAATTGGGGCGCTTCTGCAATTGTTTTTAATGCAGTTTCAAATTTTTGTTGTCGAATGGGTTCTAATTGTCTCCAAGAGCGCATCATGGTGAGTAATCGTGAAGCGAGCTGAGGATTTTTTTTGTCAATTTCTAAAATGATTTGGCAAAGAAAATGATAGGATGCACCATCAACTCTATGAAAACCTGTTAAATTATGAGCGGCAAAAGCACCAATCAAAGCGCGTACACGGTTAGGATTATCTTGTGAAAAAAGCGGATGCTGCATGAGTTTTTGAACATGCTCAAGTGTTGAAGCTCCCGCAACCATTGCTTGAATGGAGAACCATTTATCCATGACCAAAGGGTCATGCTGATATCGATTTTCAAAATCATTCAAGGAATTTCGCGCTTGCTCACTTTTATTAAAGCGCTGTACTAAAACAGTGATACTGGCTATGCGATCAGTCATATTATCAGCTGTTTCATATTGTAGAGTAGAGCGATTTGGATTGGCTTCGGCGATGGAAAGATAGTCGAGTATTATATTGCGTAATGCTCGTTTTCCAGCTTGTGCAGGAGTTGGTGAATAGGGCTCATTGTTCTCCATTTGCATATAAATTTTTGTGAAGAGTTCCTGATGCGTCTGTGCGAGTGAAGCTAAAAACTGATTGCGCACATGGTGAATACGCTCTGGATCAACATTTTTACCGATTATATGAGCAAGCTCAACTTCACTTGGTAAACTTAAGCAAAAGGCACGAAATTCTGGTTCAAGGCTTTTATCTGTAAGGGTACTTTCCATCAATTTTAGCAAAGTAGAAGGCATATCCTTTTTTTCTTGTGTTTTATCCTGAATAGCCTGAATGAGAGCTTGCGTGATCAAATAATTCAAGGATTGCCAGCGATTCAGCTGATTGTCATCTTTTTGCGCAAGAAAGATGAGTTCACTTTCATTAAGGGAAGTTTGTAGATTAATAGGAGCAGAAAAATCTCTAAGCAGTGATAAAACAGGCTTCTCGCACAGTTCCTTTAATGTAAAAATTTGTTTTTCTTTGGAAAGCAGCAGAACATTTGATTGAATATCTCCATCAGTTTCATAGCTGAGAGATTCTCCATTCTGTCCTAACAGAGCAAATGCAATAGGAATAAGCATCGGCTTTTTTGACTTTTGTTGTGGTGTTTCTGGAATATATTGTTTTGCATGAATCTCTAAAACACCATCGCGATAATGACTGTCAATTTCCACATGGGGAGTGCCTGCTTGTTCATACCACAACATGAATTGTGAGAAGTCTTGATGAGAAACTTCAGCAAAGCAGGCGATAAAATCTTCAATTGTACAAGCTTGTCCATCATGGCGTTGAAAATAGAGATCCATTCCTTTGCGAAAGAGGATTGGGCCTAAAATCGTATGTATCATGCGAACAACTTCTGCACCTTTTTTATAAACGGTTGTGGTATAAAAATTGTTGATTTGGCTGTATTGACGAGGCCGTACAGGATGAGCGAGAGGACCGGAATCTTCAGCAAATTGTGTGGCTTTTAATATTTTAATATTTTCAATACGCTGTAGACTACGTACATTTTGATCTGAGGAAAATTCTTGATCACGGTAAACAGTTAAGCCTTCTTTTAAACAAAGTTGAAACCAATCTCGGCAAGTAATACGGTTACCAGTCCAATTATGAAAATATTCATGCGCAATGACACGCTCAACATTTCTATAATCCTGATCGGTTGCTGTTTCAGGATCTGCAAGGACATATTTGTCATTAAAGATGTTAAGTCCTTTGTTTTCCATTGCTCCCATGTTGAAGTCAGAAACAGCAACAATATTGAAAACATCAAGGTCATATTCACGTCCAAAACATTGTTCATCCCAACGCATGGAACGTTTGAGAGCATCCATTGCATAGGTGGCGCGTTTGGTTTTTCCTTTTTCTACATAGATACCAAGTTTGATATGTCGACCGGATACAGTTGTAAAATGGTCTTCTAACTTATCAAGATGACCGCCAACCAGAGCAAAGAGATAAGATGGTTTTGGATAAGGATCTTCCCAAATGGCAAAATGATAATTATTCTCAAGAGTTCCTGTTTTGACGAGATTACCATTGGAAAGTAAGATAGGGATTGTTTGAGAATCCGCTTCAATTTTTACCCTATAGGTAGAAAGCACATCTGGGCGATCATAAAAATAAGTAAGACGACGAAAGCCTTCTGCTTCACATTGTGTGCAGTAAACACCATTTGAAAGATAAAGTCCCATAAGTTGACGGTTACTTTCAGGATTTACTTTCGTGACCAATTGCAAGGTAAAAGGAGAAACTGGTGGTGTTGGAATTTCTAAACGTGAAGGCGTGGCTTTATAAGCATTCTCAGACAATATTTCTCCATTAATAGCAACAGAAATTAACGTAAGATCATCACCAGAAAGCACAAGAGGTGTTAATTCTTTAGTGTTTTGACGCGCTTCAATAGCCAATGTTGCTGTAACAGAAGTTTTGGTTGGTGCTAAACGGAAATGCAGTTCTATATTTGGGATAGCATAAGGCGTTGGTTGGTAGTCTTCTAAACGATAAACGGGAACTGCTGTTTGTTGCATAATTTTTCCTGACTGTATTTGTAAGAGTGCGAATGATCAAAAGAGCGTTTCTATTTTGTGATGAGATAAAGAATTACGGGAGATTATCTAAGCGGTTTTTTACTTCTAGAAAGTCCATCCATGTAAGCTTTTTTTGACTGGGTGTTCGAAGGAGGTAAGCAGGATGAAAGGTTGGCATAACAGGTATTTTGATATTATCTTCGCTTTCATAGGAGAGCCATTTACCTCGGGTACGAATAATTCCATTTTGCGCTCCCGTAAGAAACTGGGTAGCAACACCACCAAGTGCTACAAGAATACGAGGTTTAGCTAAATAAATTTGCCTTTCAATAAAAGGGCGGCATAATGCAACTTCCCTTGGTGTTGGCGTGCGATTTCCAGGTGGGCGCCAAGGAATAGTATTCGCTATGTAAACACTCTCTCTTGTTAAGCCAATTGATGCGAGGATTTTATTAAGCAACATTCCTGCTTTTCCGACAAAAGGAACACCTTGTATATCTTCTTCTCGTCCTGGTGCTTCTCCTATAAGCATAAGCGGGCTTCCCGGTGTTCCATCTGAAAAACAGGTATTTTTTGCTGTTAATTTTAATGAGCAACCATTAAATGCAAGGAGAGCTGATTTTAATTCATCAAGTGTCTTCGCACTTTTTGCACTCTCTATAGCAGAAGCTTCACCTTGTAGAGTACTGAAGCTAGGCAGCGGATATTTGTCTAACTTTTGAGTTGGTAATGTTTGTTGATGATGGGAAACTATTTCTTGGATTGCTTTTTTTTCTAAGCAAGCGGCCTGATTGAAGCGATCAATAGGTACATTTGTTAAAACAGCATCCGCACCACTTTCTTTATAAAAGTTCAAGAGTTCTTCATATGAGATTAAGTACGGTATTTGATTTAACATTTTATCATTTTCTAATGATCCATTGATTATGAATAGACCAGATAGAATTATCCTTCAAGTGTTATAATGTCTTCGTTAGAGGTTTATGTTTGAAGCAATTCAGTTTTCTTTAAACCCTGCAAAACTATAAAGTGGAATTCTATTTTTTTCAATGTGTTATCTTATTTGTTAAATTATACTAAATTTTTCTCTAATTAAAAACGCATCAAAAATAGGAGAGATAATTTAAGCTATTCTGATAGTGAGATATTAATATAAAAACTCTTTGAATAATTATACCTTAATTTTAAGGAAAATAATCATAGAGATATGTAAAATATGACAAGAAGAGTTCAATATATTATTAAACGTTCAATAATCTTTTTGATTGTAATTGAGCAGTAATGTGTGAATGTATGCTTTTGCATTTTTTATAGCTTGAGGCAGAGCTTCATTTAATGCCAACTGTGCCGCAATAGCGCTTGAAAGAATACAGCCTGTTCCACGCATTGTTTTCGTTAAACGTGGAGTAGAAATATCAATCATTTCAGTCTTATCAACAAAGATATCGGTAGCAAGGGGACCATCTGCATGTCCACCTTTTATCAAAAGAGAACGCAGATCAAATGACAAAAGTTTTCTTGCTTGTTCTATTGCTTGCTTATGATGAGATGCTAATGGACTTTGGCTGAGAAAAGCGAGTTCTTCTCTATTGGGTGTTAAAAGAGCAACATGAGGGAGAAGCTTGTTGAGTATCACTTCTCTAATTGTTTCTGTGGTCAGCTTGCCCCCTGAGGAAGCAACAAGTACAGGATCAAAAATAACGGGAATATGAGGATAGTCTTGAAGTACGTTACAGATTGCTGTGATAATTGCCTTTGTTCCTGTCATGCCAATTTTTATTGCGCCTATAGGTTTAGCTTCCAGAGCACAGCGCATTTGTGCGATAATGAGTTCTTCGCGCATTGGCACAATTTCAGCAACATGGTGATCATCTTGTACATTAACGCAAGTAATAGCTAAATTTGCTTTTGTTTGAAAATGAGCAGCTGTTTCTATATCCCGGATAATACCAGCACCTCCCGTTGGATCAGTGCCTGCGACAATAAGAATAGAAGGTTTTAACGCCATGTTTTTGTGACTTTTATCCACTGCTTGACACGTTCTTCAGGTTTTTTATGGAGAATAATATCGGTGACAACAGCAGTACTATTGGCTCCTGCATTTAAAACACCAATGGCGCGTTCCGGAGTTAAGCCACCAATGCCCACTAAAGGTAAAGCACCAATTCGCATTTTCCATTGTTTGATTTTTTCTAGTCCTTGAGGTTCCCATTTCATTTTTTTTAAGATTGTAGGATAAATAGGTCCCAGTGCAATATAGTCAGGATGAACAGAAAGTGCGGTATCCAATTCTTGTTCATCATGTGTGCTAAGTCCCAATTTTATATCATTTTTACGAATTGCAGAAAGGTCAGCATTGCTTAAGTCTTCTTGCCCAAGATGAATAAAATTGCATTTTTCATCAATTGCGATTGTCCAATGATCATTAATAATTAATTGAGCTCCCCATTTATCGCAGATGTTTTTTGCGCACTTAATATGTTGACGGATTATTTTAAGATTTTCATTTTTCATACGCAATTGTATGAGTTTAACGCCAAGAGGAACCAAACGTTCAATCCATTGCGCGTTGTCAACAATGAGATAAAATGGATCTAATTTCATGAAAACACTGCTTTTCCAATAACTGGTGTTGAAGGAACAGCCACATTACGTGCTTCAAGAATACCTGCTTTATACCCCATACGCCCTGCTTGAATAGCTTTAGAAAATGCTTCAGCCATTAAAACAGGATCAACTGCTTTAGCGACTGCGGTGTTAAGAAGCACTGCATCATAACCTAGTTCCATAGCAACAGCAGCATGGGATGGGCGTCCAATGCCAGCATCAATCACAAGAGTTACATCAGGAAGATAAGCGCGAATAGAACGCAATCCATCGGTATTATGAGGGCCTTTAGCAGATCCGATAGGAGCGCACCAAGGCATAATGACTTGGCACCCAACATCGAGAAGCTTTTCAGCAACAATGAGATCATCTGTCGTATAGGCAAAAATGTGGAAACCTTCACTGTTTAAAATTTTTGCTGCTTCGATTAAAGAAAAAACATTTGGTTGTAAGGTATCGGGATTACCGATAATTTCCAGTTTAACCCAAGAAGTTTTAAAAAGATCTCGTGCAAGTTTTGCCGTTGTAACAGCTTCTTTAACCGTGTAACAACCCGCAGTATTGGGAAGCACTGTTATATCGAGTTTTTGCAAGAATTGCCAAAATTGTCCCCCTTGTTTGCCACCAGCCATTTCACGGCGCAATGAAACTGTCACAATTTCTGTACCGGATTTACAAATAGCATCACGCAGAATGGCAGGTGAGGGATATTGTGCTGTGCCTAACATAAGACGAGAAGAGAATTTACTCCCATACAGATTCAGCATAATTTTATCCTCCTTGCATTGGGCTTAAAATTTCAATTTTATCACCCTCGTGCAAGACAAATTGGCCTCGCTTACTCACAGGAACAATTTCAGCATTCACGGCAGTAGCGAGCCAATCTCCCTCATAACCTAATTCTTCAAGCAAGAGATGAAGAGTGATGACTTCTGTTTGAACTGTTTCCCCATTGACAAATATTTGCATGTTTTATTTCACCGTCAATTTCACCGCGCGTTTTGCCATTTCCGGAGACAAAAGAAAACCATGTCTATAAAATCCATTAATAGAAATATAATTACCATGTTTGCATACAGAAGGGAAGTTATCAGGATAAGATGGGCGAACACCAACGCCGGATTCAACAATTTCTGCTTCAGCAAAAGCAGGATGCAACGTGTAGGCGGCATTGAGCAGTTCCATCATTGATCTTACCGAAATAGCACCATCAAAGTCACTTTCGATCATTGTTGCACCAATCATAAAAATATTATCTTGCCGAGGCACAATATAGAGTGGAATGCGTGGATGGAGAAGGCGAATGGGGCGAGAAATTTTAATATCTCTACTGCGCACGAAAAGCATTTCACCACGAACGCCGCGTATATTTTTGTCTTTTCCCAAACGCGCTATACCTGTTGCATCAATAATAATATCAAAATTTGTTTCATATGTTTCGATATCAACAAAACGTGCTCCATTTTTTATCAAATTTTCTTTTAAAGCAATAAGTGCTTTACGAGGGTCAAGATGAGCTTCATTTTCATAAAAAAGCGCATAGTTAAAACGTTCTGCAAGATCGGGTTCAAGATGCGCTATTTCTTCACCATTGATAATTCTATAATGATGTGTCCGCTCTGAGAATCGTTTAAGTTCTCCCTTATCTCGTTCTGGTGCGACAACTAAAGTTCCTTTTCGGTTGACCAAATAGGGGAGTGTTTTATGCCACCATTTGATGGCTTGTATGCCAAGATCTTCAACGATTTGTTCAGCATTTTCTCTTTCACAGTAAGGCGCTAGCATTCCTCCTGCGTACCAACTTGCCGTTCCTATAGGAGAAGAAGGAGGGGCAGATACAGTAACAGAAAAACCTTTTTGTTGTAACATAAAGGCAGCTGTTAGCCCCCCTACACCTGCACCTTTGATAAGAATATTTTTCAACTGTTTACCCTCTTTTTTTGAAGGGGGATGACCTCCATATAAAGATCACCATCTTTTTGATATTCTTTAGCCATAGCAATCATACCTTCATCTTTTGTTTTTTTCATTACTGTTTCACGAATATCATGGGAAATACGCATAGAACAGAATTTTGGTCCACACATGGAACAAAAATGTACCAATTTATGGGCTTCTTTAGGCATTGTTTCATCATGAAAAGCACATGCTGTATCTGGATCAAGAGAAAGGTTAAATTGATCATGCCATCTAAAATCAAATCGTGCACGCGACAGAGCATTATCGCGTAATTGCGCTCTGGGCAAACCTTTAGCAAGATCAGCAGCATGGGCAGCAATTTTATAAGTAATCACTCCAGTTTTCACATCATTTTTATCAGGGAGACCTAAGTGCTCTTTAGGCGTTACATAACAGAGCATAGCTGTTCCAAACCATCCAATCATAGCAGCACCAATTGCTGATGTAATATGGTCATAACCAGGAGCAATGTCTGTGGTAAGAGGACCCAAAGTATAAAAAGGTGCTTCATGACAGAGCTCTAATTGTTGTTCCATGTTGTTTTTAATTTTATGCATTGGGACATGTCCAGGTCCTTCAATCATAACCTGTACGTCTTTTGCCCAAGCAATTTTTGTCAATTCTCCTAAAGTCTTAAGTTCAGCAAATTGGGCTTCATCATTGGCATCAGAAATAGAGCCAGGGCGTAGCCCATCTCCCAATGAAAGAGAGATATCATAGGTGCGTGCAATATCACAAATTTCATCAAAATGTTCATAGAGAAAACTTTCTTTGTGATGATAGAGGCACCATTTTGCCATAATAGAACCGCCCCGTGAAACAATACCTGTTAAGCGGTCAATGGTGAGAGGAATAAATGGCAATCTTAAGCCCGCATGAATCGTAAAATAGTCAACTCCCTGTTCTGCTTGTTCGATAAGGGTATCACGGAAAATATTCCATGTTAAATTTTCAGCAATACCTTGTACTTTTTCAAGTGCTTGGTAAAGAGGAACGGTACCAATTGGAACTGGTGAATTTCGAATAATCCACTCACGAATATTATGAATATTCCGTCCTGTTGAGAGATCCATAACTGTATCTGCTCCCCAACGAATAGCCCAAACCATTTTATCAACTTCCTCTACCATAGAGGATGTTACGGCTGAATTGCCAATATTGGCATTAATTTTAACCCGAAAATTGCGTCCAATAATCATTGGTTCGCATTCTGGATGATTGATATTTTGAGGAATAATCGCGCGTCCGCAGGCAATTTCATTGCGAACAAATTCTGCAGTATAAATTTCTGGTATTGATCCGTTCGATATTTTATTGAATTGCACTTTCTTTTGATTTTTTATCGCGAGCCCTTCATTTTCTCGTATAGTGACATATTCCATTTCTTCTGTAATAATACCCGCGCGTGCATATGCCATCTGTGTAATTGCTTTGCCATTTTTTGCCCGCAAAATAGGGCGCCTTTGTTCAAAGGCAGGAATAGGTTTTGTATCATAGGTTAACCTATTATCTTCGAATCTAAAAGATAGTGCACAATAAGATTCAATGTTAGCACGCTTAGAGAGCCAGGGTAAGCGAATTTTGGGCAAACCTTTTGTAATATCAATGATCATATCTTTATCTGTATAGGGTCCAGAAGTATCATAAATATTTAAAGGTTCCTCACCACTGTCATTGGTCAATGAAATCTCACGTAATGGAACATGTACATCAGGAAAAAGAGGACTTTGTTGATAAATTTTGCATGAGGCAGGAAAGGGACTGCAACTGATTGATGGAATCTTTTTCTGCATAAACTTTTTCCTTATAAACACAGAGTTCAAAAACAGATTGTGAGGTTAGGGGGAATATTTTCAAATCATCAATGTTGGCTTCTTGAGTGAAGGGGATATAATAATGCTTTTAATACCAAGACACTTCAAATAAATATCAAGAAACTTTATTGAAAAGATTGTTGCAACAGCTCTCATATTATTTACATTCCCCCTCCACTTAAAGCGCCTTTTATTGACGAAGACATGGTTGGCTTAAATATTAGTATTGTCAATCGCAAAGATATGTTTTTAACGATTTTTCTACGTTTGTTAGAAATGAAAGCAGGTAGCTAAATTAGCGAGAAAGAATATGGAAGTCTTCTATAAAGAAACGGTAAGGGCAAAATTCATTGCTAAAACAATGGGTTTTATGATTGGCTCTTCCATTGAACTTTTATTTTTTATTTTTGTGTAGCTCTTTTCCTGATCTAGTTGTGTATCTTCAGAAATCAGTACTTTGTTATAAAAAGATGTCATACTATTTTTTATTGAGCAAAAAGTTTTTTAAGTGATGATCCGTTTGTTTTGGAAATCGTGACACGTATTGTCTTAAACTTATTATTATTATCTGACCGTTTGGTAAATCCTATAATATGTTCTCAATGCTTTGTTGTGTAAAGATTTTATTGCTTTTATATACATAACGATTTCATCTTCAATATAGTTTGAAATATGATTTCTTGCTCAGGTCAAATGGAAAAACATTTGTTTGAAACTTATTTGTTATCATAACAATCTGGAGAAGCTTTATTTTTCCACGAAGAAAAAAAGCCAATCATTGTAAAGCTTTGTTCAGAGAGTTTATTATTCTTGCAAAAAAACTATATATAATAGAATACTAAGTATGAAGGGGCAATAGGCGGTTACGAATCTTCAAAGATTAGGTTATATGCATTTTGTAGAGGGCGGGGTGTGGGTTTGCTGTTTTTCAATTCTTCTAAAGAAATTTATATCTTGTCGATTTGATGAAGGTCTTGTGAGACATCATTCGTATCATGAAGATATTATTTTCAAGTAAAATTAAAGCGTAGAGAATTTATTCTCTTGAATTTCGTATTCTATGAGGTGCTAGACCGTGAACAGAAGGCGCTCAAGAGGACTTTGATATTTATCTGGAAAATTTTTCAAATTTATTTGATACAAATTACTGCTAAAAAATTATTAACTTATTGAAAAAATATAAAATATAATGGGTCTGATAAATATTTCAAATACATTAGCAGTTTTTATGAATTTAAAAAATTGTTACCTTCAAGAAAGATCATGTGAAATTTCCAAAAGGAGATTTTATGAACAATATTTGTAAAGTTTACAAAAGATGCAAAATTGCTCAATAAAATCCCAGAATTATAGTGCCACAACAAAGGTAGTGTCTGATGAGATAATTACATGCATTGGTACTGATGTTATAAAAATTGTGGCGAATTTAGTTTATTTCATTGGAAAGAGCAAAAAGAAATAAATGAATAAATACAAATACTACAGGAGTAAATAATCTATCAACGAATGGTGATGAAGGGAAGCTACACTCTGGTGCACAGAGAATAAATTACTAAAATCATTCTTAGGAATAATGGGGGTATAATGTCTAGTATTTATGATTGGTCGATAAAGGCTGATGAAAATGCGCATTCAGATAATATCATTAATTGGGCAGAAGGTCAGCCGCCTAGTTCGGTCAATGATAGTGCACGAGCGATGATGCGGCGTGTGCGTGAATATCTTGCGGATAATGGTGGTTTTATTCATTCAAATTTTATGGTCAATGTGGAAGATAAAACAACATTGATCACGTTGAAAATAGTTTTGTCTATAGAAAAATACAAAAATGATATCATCATACGTTTTAAAGCGCATAGTGTGAATATTGGTACAACAACAGTAACAGTGAATAGTATGGGAGAAAAGTGTATCTATAAAGCCACTCATACAGGTGTTATACCGTTAGAAGGGGGAGAGCTACAGACAGATGGTATTTATGAGATTGTATATAGCCAGGTTTCCATGGAAGGTCGAGATGGTTGGTATCTCTTAAATCCGACATCTCTTCCAACACCAAAGGTAGAGACTTTTCTGTGCGGATTTATTGCGACATTTGCTATGCAAGAAGTGCCAATTGGTTGGCTTTTATGTGATGGTGCGACCTATAAGTGCAAAGATTATCCGCAATTATTCAGGGCACTAGGCGACAAATGGGGGAAAGACAGTGATACAACCTTTAAAGTTCCTGACTTTAGAGGCATGTTTTTACGCGGTTTTGATAATGGTCGTGGTTTATATACGAAGAGACAGTTTGCAAATGAGCAGCAAGATAGCATAAAATCCCATACACATATTTGCACCATGGAAGAGGCCGGAGAACATACGCATAAGGTTCAATATAATGGAGTTAGGTGGAGTGCCAATGACATCGGGAGAAGAAATCCCTTTTATCACTATGAAGTTATTACGGGGACAACACAACCAGCTGGGGCGCATATGCACAAAGTAACTTTTTCTGCAACGGGTGAAACAGAAACACGACCTGTTAATGCAACGGTTGTTTATGCTATAAAGTCATGAGGCGGCTGAAGAATTAATAATCTATCCACTATTGATAATATCATTAACGCGGAATTATGCCGCGTTATTTTTTATTGTAAAGAATAAAGAGGAGAAGCTATAGTTGAAGAAGATATTTGGGATTGTTAAAAGCTCTTAAAGCGATCAAGAAAAGATTTCAAAGGTATGTAGGGGTAAGATATAAAATATTACCAAGAAGTGAACTGTGAATTATTTTATCAGTGCATGATTTGATGAAAAAATACGTCAAGAGGTCATTAAAGATTTTGTTTCTAACTGATGTGAGGGAAAAGTCTTTTTGTAAAGTATTTTTGAGAATATATAAAATTATAGCATTATTTCATGTGGATTCAAAAGAGAAAGACAAAGTCACAAAGTTATGAATAAAAATGAGAGAGAGCTACGAGACTTTTAACGAATATTGAATAAAATCAGATAGTCCTATAGAGAAGAGTTTATTATAATTCCTGAATGTCTTTTTGCATTTCATTTTGCTGTGTATTTTAACTTTTTGAGTTAAGCAAACAGATCTCTGAAAAATTATGTCCTATCATAGGCAGGATGCTGTTTGAGGGAGTATAAATGGAACATTTGTTTTAGGTAATTCAGAAACAACTAAGGAACAATGATAGACATCGCGCAGATTTTGTGTTGTCAAGACGGTAGAAGCATTTCCTTCGCAATAAATTTCTCCTTGCTTTAACAATATCATTTGATCAGCATAATGTGCGGCAAGATTAAGATCATGAAGAACGGCAAGAACACCACCACCACAACGGGCAAAGTTTCGAGCAATATCCATAACGACAATTTGATGTTGGATATCAAGGTTTGCAATAGGTTCATCTAGTATCATCCAACGAGGAACTCCATGATAAACAGGTTCCCAGATCTGACAAAGCACACGGGCAAGCTGCACTCTAGCCTGTTCTCCTCCTGAAAGTTGGTGATAATATCGATTAGCATAATCAGCAAGCTCCACGCGTTCCAAAGCTCTTTGAGTAAGACTTTGCAATTTAATTTTGTCAATAGCGTCTTGGTTTATAGAAAGACCAAGTTCGACCACTTCATGAACTAAAAATGGGAAGACGAGCACTGTTGATTGTGGTAGCACTGCACGCATTTTTGCCATTTCAGAAGTTTTTGTTTGGCTAACATCATAACCATTTAAGGTTATTTTTCCACAGTAAGGAATTTCACCACTCAGCGCTTTAATAAAAGTACTTTTTCCAGATCCATTAGGACCGATAATGATGGTAAGAGCACTGCTTTTAGCTTGAATATTAATGTGATTAAGAATTTGTTTTTTGCTGCGTTGAACGCAAATATGGGTTGCTTCAATCATGAAAAATCTGCTCCCCGTTTTTTTATAAGAATCCAAAGGAAAAAAGGTGCTCCAACAAGTGCTGTAACGATGCCAATTGGCAATTCTGCAGGGGAAACAATCAAGCGTGCAAATATATCAGCAAAAATAAGCAATGCTGCACCCAAAAGGGCAGAACAGGGAATAAGATAACGGTGATCTGGACCAATTAACTGGCGTAAAATATGGGGAACAACAATACCAATAAAACCAATACCACCACTCACAGCAACTGCGCTACCACACATGAGGGCAACGAGAAAAATAGCAATATTTTTAACTCGTTGAATATGAAAACCAATATGACCAGCAATAGCTTCTCCAAGAGCAAGAGCATTAAGTGCTCGTGATAAAAGGGGAGAAAAAAAGAGACCAATACAGATAAAAGGGAGAACAAGCCAAACTTTTAACCATGTAGCACCCGCTAGAGAACCGAGACTCCAAAAAGTAATGTCACGCAATTGTTGATCATTTGCGATAAAAACGAGTGTTCCCACAACAGCACTGCTTAAAGCACCAAGAGCAATACCGGCGAGAAGCATTGTTGCAATAGAGGTAAAACTATGATGCGTTGCTATTGTATAAAGTACAATTGTTGAGAGAAGGCCACCAAAAAAGGCACCTATGATAACTTTGTAAGGCTCTAAAAAAGGAGCTAATGAGATGGGAAAGGTAATACCAATAACAATTGCTAAAACGGCACCAAGACCTGCACCTGCTGATACGCCTACAATTCCAGGATCTGCAAGAGGGTTCCGGAAAAGCCCTTGCATGAGAACACCCGAGACAGCTAAAGATGATCCAACCAATAGCCCTAAGATAACACGAGGAAGTCTAATATCGATAAGTATGAGATAATCGCGGGTTTTACGACTCACTGAAAAATCTTGTGTAAGCATAAGATGAAAAAAATCAAAAAAAGAAACCTTTGAAGCACCAGTCACAAGCCCTCCCAAAATGCTGCAAATGAGAAATACAATGAGACTTAATAATACAGTTTTCTTTAAATTTGCACGGTCTATTTTTTTACTCTCTTGTGTTTTATGTGCATATACTGCGGATGTCTCATCTACCATTTGTATCAGCTCTTACCATTTTTGCTTGCACCATAAAGGATATTAATAAGCTCTCTCGATGCGTCTGCGGTGCGTGGACCAAATCCTAAAAGATACATAATATCCATTTGTTTAATGGCATGGTTTTTTGCGGCAGTTGTTGCTTGAACTGCTGGTATAGCTAAAATTTTTTCAAGATTAGTGGATTTTTCACCGTGCTTTACAAGTAAAATAACGTCAGGATTTGATTTTAATAATGCTTCACTATTTAATAGCTTGTATCCTTTGTAATCACTGATAGCATTGATACCACCTGAAAGCTTTATCATCGCATCGGCAGCAGTACCTGTCCCAGAAGCCATAATGCGGTCATTTTGTACAGAGAGCACAAAAAGAACACGCTTTGGTTTTGTTACTTTCGCTAAAAGTGCATCATTATCTACAAAATCACGACTTATTTTGTCAATTAATACAGCAGCTTGCGCTTCACGATGAATGGCTTTACCAACGATGCGAATCTTTTCTATTACACTTTCACGAGAATAATTTTCTGGT
Source organism: Bartonella acomydis (assembly GCF_039543025.1). NCBI lineage: Bacteria > Pseudomonadati > Pseudomonadota > Alphaproteobacteria > Hyphomicrobiales > Bartonellaceae > Bartonella > Bartonella acomydis. The sequence goes on from NZ_BAABIY010000001.1 coordinate 41,533, forward strand.
ACAATCACAATTGGGATAGAAGTTTTCTTAAGAATATCAATTGTTGAAGCAGGACCACTTCCTTCAACAAGCAATATGCCCTCTGGAGCAAGTGATAAAACGCCCTCAGGTGATAGGGCACGCATATATCCAAGTACAGGAAGTTTGAGTGCATCTTGCGGATAAACACTTGTACTATCACGCGCTACAAGGTGATCTTGAGCTCCTAGTGCATAAACAATTTCTGTAAGAGAACCACCAATAGAGACAATCCGTGCATTTTCAGAAAAGCGCGTTGTAGGTTCAGCAATTACTGATTGAGGAAGGGAGAGAAGAGAAAATAGTGTAAAAACAAAACAAACGCTTAAAAATTTATGTAAAGAAAGCGCAATCATATCCATCTTTACCTTTCTATGCGACAATAGCTTCTTGACAGGCAGGTAGACTCTTTAATAATGAGCACCAATCTTCACGTTCTTTTTGACCTTCCTTTCGCACTCCAAAGAATTGAACAATCATCTCACCATTTTTATCGAAAATCTCAAGTGAACTGACATAACCATCACTGGTAGGTTTGCGAACATACCATACACGATCAATACCAGAAATGAGTAAATGCAGATCAAATTTAGGATCAAGAACATTAAGCCATGGCCCTACCTGTTTAATATTTTTTACTTGCCCGCTGAAAATTTGAATACATCCTCTGTTCCCAACAAAGCACATAATAGGGATTTCTTGCTTTGCAACTTTCTTGAGCATCATTTCAACAGATTCTACTGTTACTTCATTGGCAAATTCACTACCGGCATGTTTTACAGCATCATGTCGATTAATTTTGAATTCAGAAATAATCTCATGGAGCTGGTGCACATCAGTCATGTTCCGCCAACGGTTTCTGAATTGTTCAACATCAAATTCCATAGAGTTGTGTTGATTTTGAGTAGAAGGTGGAAGAACATCAAGAATAGATGACTGGTCTTCATGAAGCAATTTTTCAACAAGTCCATTCCATTTTTCCATATTTGTGGTGTCTTTAGAATAGATTTTTAAGATAGCAACACCATATTGATCAAAAAATTGCAGACTTTTTGTAGGTTTTCCAAGAACAATTACATCATACTCAAAAGCAAATTTCCATTGTTTTGAAAAAATACGCAAATCGATTTCACCAAGAGTAATAGGGATATGTGAGCTTTGAAAAATCTTTTCAAAACATCCAGTTACTTCGTGAACAGCGGATTCATTGCGTGTCAATGCCATAACTGTTCCAAGCTGAGGAGCATTTTCTAAAAAAACGGCAACATCAGCTTTTAATCTTTTTGCTTTCCCAATTGTACAATAGGCAGCAATAAGTTCTGCTTCAGAGATGCCAAGAGAAACCGCAAAATCACGGTTTCGCATTTCTTTTTTCTCTTCACGCAAACGCATAATCATTTCAGCTGTATATGACATAAACTTTCCTTCAATATTACTTGTACCGAGTTAACTTCCAACATTTTACAGTTTTGAGACAATAAGATGAATCATTCTCAACGAACGATTCAACCCATCACGAAATAAGCCCTTATGATCAACAGCAGAATAACCAAAAGTCGATAAATAAAGAATAGTTAAAGTGTTCCTTTCAACTTTTTGTGATGTAAAGAATGATAAGAATGCAAACACAATAATTTGTCCTTTTATCGATACAATTTTCTATTGGTTTAATAGTTAACAGAAGTGACTAAAACTTTTGCACGAATGACACTTTAAAATTACGACCAGGCTGACTATAATAATCTTTTGGTGTTGAGCTTTTACCTGAAGGAAGATCTGACACATTCCAATATTTTGCATTGAAAAGATTATAAACGCCAGCTCTTATAATAGGTCCCTGTTCACCGAACGGTTTCCACCATCCTGTTATATCGACGACATGATATCCTGGAACTTTTTGGTAGTCAGACCCTTCAGCAACTTTATCACGCTTGGCTGCCAAAGTAAGCATAATATCAGTGCCCCAAACTTCCGTAGCATATCCTAGTCCGATAATAGTTTTCAAAGGTGGTATGGAGCTCAGATATTGATTTTTGTCAAGATCTTTTCCTTGTAAATAGGCAAAGGTAATATTGCTATGAAAACCATTTTGTAAAATCCAATGTGCTCTTGTTTCAACGCCCAAAATTCGTACGCGCGAACGATTGACATAATGCCGACGCGCCAATCTAAATTCTTCTGATGGTCCTTTATCTATGGTATCTATGAAATTCTTATACTGATTAATAAAAGCGCTGAAAGAACCGCCAAAATTCATATTTCCATATTGTATACCAACATCATAACCATTGCTTGTCTCTGCTTTCAGATCAGGATTTCCCTTCGAGTAATAAGCAGAAGGTTTAATATAAGAGACGTAAAGTTCTGAAACACGTGGTGCACGAAAAGCTTGTGCCCATTGAGCATAGAACGTCACTTGATTGCGAATATCCCACTCCATGCGTAACTTAGGAGAGAAACGTGAACCATTTCTTTCTGGAGGAAATTTGTCAGAAATGAGAGCTTTTTCATAAGCAGAGGTTTTTTGAGGGATATATTTATACCAATCATAACGAATTCCAGGTGTTATACGGAAACGGTTATCAGCCAAACCAATTTCATCTTCGAAAGCAAAACCAAAATTGTAACTCTTTGTGTCTGGTGAATCAGATCGATTAGCAGGCACAAAAAGACAGCCGCGTGCATTTTCTGGCAAATGACAATTGTCTTTACCTAACAAATATTGATGAAATTTAGATGACGAAACATTTATAGCAAATTTTAACGTATGGTCTAAAGTACCTGTATAACCTTTTTTGAGAGCATGAGCGTTGAAACCATAACTAGTATTACGCAAAAAATTATTTCTCAAATAATCTCCTGTGGGTGCAGCTACACGAACGCCAGTCATAATGTAACGATCTGACTGTTTTTGCCAATAGATCTGCCCACGAAACGTATCAAGAACAGCATCTCCATTGCCATTATAATTATAAGAAAGGGAAAGACGTTCACGTTTTTTATTATCTTTATCATAAACAGAACCTGGAGCATATCTTTTAGATGCATCCAATGAATGAGTGTTGTTATCATAAGCAAAACGTTCTGCAGTAAAACCAATCCGGTGGTTGTCACTCAAATATTGATGAATTTTAAAGAGCAAATTGTTTTTGTCAAAACGAGAAGGGTTTTTACGTGTACGCTCATCGTATCCCCCTACAGTCCCCATATTCTTACGCTCATGACCTTCATTATGAGATCCTTGAAAAAGTAAAAATGTTTGTTGTGCACGTACTGCAACAGCTTGATCTACATGCCAACTGTTGTTAACAGAATGGTAGCCACCCTTTATGAGGCCTCCCCAATTCTTTCCTTCTTTAATAAGATCTTCAGGATTAAGGGTACGCAAAGCAACAACCCCCCCTAAGGCACCAGATCCATAAAGGCTAGAATCCGACCCTTGAATAATATCAAACGTAGAAAGTGCACTAAAATCAAAAGTTGTGTTTCCACCATTTCCACGTAGTATATCATCAAACCATGGAAGAACAATGCCATCCATTGTTGTAAGAACACGGTTTGCATTCAAACCACGGATCACGAAACTATTATTGAGTGAGTTATAGGAAACAGATGCATTAAGACGATCAACATCATGAACATCACTTATTTGTTTTTCATCAATATCCCTTGCGGTTTTCCTATTGGTGAGAATAGTTACTGAACCGGAAGCATCCTCTATTTTTTTTCCTTTAATAATAATCGGCTTAAGCTCAGTTACAGCTTCCTTATTGCTGTTTTGCGCAAAAACATATGAAGGTATACAGACCGACAAAGCACTTAAAATCACGCAGCTTTTGTGGATGTTTTTTCGTCTTATTCGCATAACACATCATAACCTTTTCTTAAAAATAAACCCCTCCATAGCCTGAAATTTATTATAGAAACGCTTGACACAAACGATCACAAATTGGTCAGTCAAACATAAAGTGATTTGATCACAAAACCACAACAAAACCATATTAAACATGACAAAATCAGTCAAGAAAAAAGTTGCAATTTCAAAATAGCTTGCTTTAATGAAGTTTAATACCAACTATTCAGCTTAGAATAGCGGCGGAAAAAACTATGATTTTTGCAAATACAAGACAGTTACTAATTCTTTGGATTGGTGGGTTTGTTTGTGCTTTCTCTTTACATATAGCATTGGGAGCACAGTTTTACTTTTCCAGTACTGGTGTCAGTAATGGCACACCCTCTTTCCCGATTATGCTAACTTTTAATCAAGAGACTCTTTTACAGGATTTTGATACAGATTCGGCTGATATTGATATAGATCTATCAAATATTAGCACCGAACCAGAAATATTGCAGCCTGATTTTCCAGAGCAGGAGTCAGAGATATTGGAAGCCGTAGATAAAGATCAACTGGAAGAAGCCCATCGTAAAGATGACTTAGCGGTTCTCAAATCTTTGGAAGAATTTTCATCTCAAAAAAGTGAACATGAAATGCGCATCAAAAAAACGAAACCAAAGATTGTGACAAAGCATTCCACTGTAAACGCGGTGCGTTCATCTAGCACCGCTCAAAGTACTGATACGGCAGCACGTGAGGATGCACTATTAATAGAATGGTTAGCAAAGGTACAGGAGCAATTAGAAAAGCAAAAAAAATACGTTATAAGACAGCGTATCAGTCGTACAAAAAGGACAGTAACACTAGAATTTAGAGTGCATGAACAAGGGAGTATTTTTTCTAGTCGCCTTGTAACCTCTGCTGGTGATCCGGAACTTGATCGATTAGCTATAGAGGTGCTTCAACGTGTGAGCTCTTTTCCTCCACCACCACCATCAAAAGTTAATAAAATTATCAGAGTATCTTTGATATTCAGTTGATTTTCAGGAGGAGCTGAGTAGTAATTGTTGCTATATTTTAGTCTATGCATTGAGAAATGAGAATGAACACCTTGAGGGTAAATTGAGATTGGATTACTTCCACCGGCCGGAAAGGAGATTAGCTTTTATATCTGTTTTTCCAGTCAATCTTGTTTGGTAGACTCCGTAATTTTCCATGACACGCATCACGTAATTACGTGTTTCTGTATAGGGAATACGTTCAATCCAGTCGATAACTTTGTCAAGCGTCTGTCCTCGAGGATCACCATAACGTTTTATCCATTCATCAACCCGGCGAGCCCCTGCATTGTAACCAATGAGAGTTAAGATATAAGATCCATTAAAATGTTCTAATTGTTCGCTTAGAAAATAAGCACCTAATGTAGCATTATAACTAGCATCACTACTCAATTTTTGAGGTGACCATGCCATTGAATATTTTTTTGCGAGTGTTTTTGCTGTGGTAGGCAATAACTGTAGTATACCTCGTGCACCTGCTTTTGATATGGCTGTTGGATTAAATTCACTTTCTTGACGAGCAATAGCATACACAAGTGCTTGTCCTGCCTTAGAAATATTTGCAGAAGTTGGTATAGCACCTATAGGATGGGAAAGAGCACCAACATTTTTTCCTTTAAAAACAGCAGTTTTTCCGATTTTGAGGCTTGTATAATAGTCGCCATTTTTTTCTGCCATTACAGCCAGAAGAGCTAATTCGCCAGGACTTTCTATTTTTTCACCGAGTTCTTTATAAAAAAACTTAGCGAGGTTAGCATATCCAACTGTTTCAAGGCGTTGAATGGCTTTAATAGCTTCTCGTGTACTAAACCGTTGTCGTTCAGTGGCTGTTGGCTTAGGAAAGTGGATTTCAAGCTTTTTTTGATTAAGACGTGAAGCTGCTAATTGACCATAATAAGTTGCACCAAAATAAGCGGCGCGATGAAAATAATTCTGGGCATTTTGATGTTCACTTAGAGTTTCTGCAGCTCGTCCCATCCAATAGTATCCACGGGATAAGGCAAGAGGTGCAGAAGATAATTGAGGAATACGTGAAAAATGGTGCATTGCTAATTTAGGATCATGAAGAAATCGTAGCGCATACCACCCTGCGTGAAATTCAGCGTCCACTGCTAATAAAGATGTCATACCATTATGTGTGGCAACGAGTTGATAAGCGATTTTAGGTTTATTTAAATCGAGCATTTCGCGGGAAAGGGCGCGTTTTTCTTTCCATAATGCATGAGGATCCATAAATTTTAATGCATCCTTTGATGTTTTCATCATGAGAGTTACAGCTGCATTATATTGTCCAGTTCGTCTAAGATGGCGAATTTGAGCAAATTGTAATAGGGGAGCTTTTTGCCATGATCGCTCCACCGCGCGTAATTTTTGCATGGCTCTAGGATCATTTTTTTCAACGGCAATAAAAGCATTAAAAAGAGATTGAGCATGGGCTAATTTTGCAACGCGCTCTGCTGAATCAAAGCGATGAGCATAAAGCATAAATTGCATACGTTTCAAATGATCTACAGGTTTTAAGACAGCACTTGCATTTTTAAGAATAAGCTCTTCTTCTTTTGCATTGAGTTTTTCTTTATGCCACCACGGTGCAATAATTTGTTGAGCACGGGCGATTTGTCTCGTTGCAATAAGTGCTTTAGCAAACCGAGCCATACCTTCTGCTGTTAAAGGGGAGTGATGAGCAAATTTTTGCAGGATGACATGTGTGAAATTGTTTTCATTGATAAAAGCACGTTCAGCATTACGTTGCATAATATCTATGCCTGGCCATCCTTTGAGTTCTCTCATTGCATTGAATATTTCAGAGCTTGGTGTATTGGCTTGATTTGATATACCGATTGCCCATGTCAAAATATGACGATCAAGGCTATTTTTTCCCAATGAATTACGAAGACTTATTGTTTTTGCAATATTGTTACTTAAAAGCGCATCTAAACCCACTTTAAGTTGCTTAAGAGTAGAATTATTATTGGGCGTAGGAGAATTTTGAAAGATCTTGTGAACTTGTCTAAGAGGTTTTTTAACTTCTTTTTTTGTAACAATAGGGTTAGGGCGAACCAAAGGGATTGGTGCTTTCCCATGCAAAAGAGGTGTTTTTGTCCACCCACTTGAAAATAAACACGCACTTGAAAATAAAATTGTTGTTGCCAGTATAAGTATAGTAAAGGTTTGTCGACAAAAAAAGAGGGCATGAAATGTGCGCATAAGAAAAAAACCTGGAGACCTATTGCCGTGAAGCCTTGTAATTGAGAAACATGTAACAATTTTTAGAAGAGAAGGGTGAAAAACGGGTTAATGCAAACTGATATTTTAGAGATATTCGAAATTGAAGAAGATACATGTTAAATCTTGAGAGAGTTATTATGAAATTCATCTTGCTTCAATAAGAGAGCAAGATTATGCTCTATCATCCGGTCGATTTATAAAGGCTTTAAAAAATAATAGAGAACATTACAGGGAGTTGATCATGCTCAAGGGAGCCATAACTGCGCTTATCACACCGTTTGATGAGAAAGGCGCTATTGATGAGAAGGCATTTTGCGATTTTATTGAGTGGCAGGTTGCTCAAGGTATTAATGGTGTAAGCCCTGTTGGAACAACGGGTGAATCACCGACTTTAAGTCATGAAGAACACAAACAAGTTATAGAATTGTGTGTTGAGCAAGTTGCCAAGCGCATTCCTGTTTTGGCTGGAGCAGGCTCCAATAGCACAAGTGAGGCTGTAGAGCTTGCACAGCATGCACAAAAGGCAGGTGCAGATGCAGTTTTGGTAGTCACTCCTTATTATAACAGGCCTAATCAGGTTGGTTTATACAAGCATTTTTCGTCCATTGCGAAAGCTATTTCTATACCTATTATAATTTATAATATTCCCGGTCGTTCTGTTATTGATATGGCTGTGGAAACTATGAGGGATCTGTGTCAGGATTTTAAAAATATCATTGGTGTCAAAGATGCGACGAGCAAAATTGAGCGTGTTAGTGAACAACGTGAAAGATGTGGTAAAAATTTTATACAGCTTTCCGGTGATGATAGTACGGCATTAGGTTTTAATGCACATGGAGGAGTGGGGTGTATTTCGGTATCATCCAATGTTGCTCCAAAGCTCTGTACAGAGCTTCAAATTGCTTGTTTACGTGGTGATTATAACACAGCACGTGAATTAAATGATCGTCTGATGCCTCTCAATCGTGCAGTCTTTATTGAACCAAGCCCTGCTGGTATAAAATATGCTGCTGCAAAATTAGGGATTTGTGGGAGTACTGTTCGTTCACCAATTGTTCCACTAGCAGATACCACAAAGAAAATTATTGATGCGGCCCTGTGCCATGCCGGACTGCTTAAAGAAAAGATAGTATAAGGTTGTCATGAGTAAAAAAAAGAACGTGTCAGTACGAAAAATAATTGCTGATAATCGTAAAGCGCGTTTTAATTATGAAATTCTCGATAATCTTGAAGCTGGTCTGGTCTTACAGGGCGCGGAGGTAAAGTCTTTGCGTTCTAATCATGCGAATATCGCTGAAAGTTATGCCAGTTTTGAAAATGGAGAATTATGGTTGGTGAACAGCTATATTCCTGAATATACGCAAGCTAATCGTTTTAATCATGAGCCACGTCGTTTACGTAAGTTATTAATTTCAAAGCGTGAAATGGCACATTTTTTTAATGCGATTTCTCGTGAAGGAATGACTCTTGTTCCTCTCAAACTTTATTTTAATAAAAGAGGGCGCGCTAAGTTAGAAATTGCTCTAGCACGTGGGAAAAAGCTTCATGATAAGCGCGAGACGGAAAAGAAACGTGATTGGGGACGTGAAAAAGCAAGACTTTTAAAAAGATATGGATAACAAAATTGCTATCCTTTATTGTATCTCCCCTCAAAGAGATTTCAGCATTGATCTAGATATGTTTTTGCGGCTGCGAAAATCTGGTGGAACATAGTGTCCGTTAAACGGCCTGTATTGGTGTTATAGCGTGAACAATGATAACTTGAAAAAATACGTAATTTACCAATATTGTTTACTTCTCCATGTCCAAAGGGATGGGCTAAAATTTTTGCATTGAGAGCACGCACTGTTGAATGATGTGCAATAGTACCGAGGGTGATAATAGCTTTAAGTTTAGGAAGATTTGTTAAAAGGGGTGCAAAGAAAGATCGGCAAGTATTAATTTCTGCACCAGTGGGTTTATTTTCTGGCGGGACACAACGAACTGCGTTAACAATTGCAGCATCAATCAATTCAAGACTGTCATCGATTCTTTCTTCAAAGGTACCTTGGGCAAAGCCAAACTTTTTCAAAGTGGAATAAAGTAAGTGTCCAGCATAGTCACCAGTAAATGGACGCCCTGTTCGATTTGCTCCACGCAGTCCAGGAGCGAGACCAACAATAAGAAGGCGGGTTGTCGCAGCACCTTTATAGGGAAAGAATGGGCGCACCGGTGCATTATACCAGTGTGGTTCTTTCATGCGCCAGTCAGAAATGAAGTTATGCAAGCGTGGGCATAAATTGCAATTTGGTGGTGGTTCTGGGCAAAGCGGTGTTAATTGGTTATTCATGGGGCAGCATTCATCATTTTTCGTAAAAATTGTTCTAAGGTATATGAGGGATCATGTTTTTATGAACAACCATAATGAATATAAGTGGATTATTTAATAACAGAGTTTAACATAAAAGATTGCTTTATTTTTCAAAGAGTGAAAATCATTTAGTGATTTGTTTGATAAATAAGATGGGAATGAATACAACATTTAATGGGATAAATTTTCTTATTTATATGAATGTATTATCATAAATAATATGTATGAGGCTCTTTTATAGAGAAAGATTTTTAATGAATTGGAACGATTGATATAATCTTAAAGGATGAATTTCCCAAAGTTTATCGAGTAGATTGAAACGGTGAATGTATTTTTCTTTTTGAATTCAGTACTTTTGGAACGTTTTATTTTAAAGTGATACTGATAACGAACTTGGATAGGCAATGCACTTTTTATAAAGCTTCCAAGAATTTTTTTTAAATGAGATCTTTTAGTAAAAAATATTAAAACCTGCATTGTTTTTCTTGTGTTTTATTTTGTTTATTGTATATACTCTGCGCTTATTAGGAAATTTTTTAATCTTTAAGAAAGAAGCATAAATGGCCCGCGTAACGGTAGAAGATTGTATTGATAAAGTCGATAATCGCTTTGAGTTAGTGCTTTTAGCTGGACATCGGGCGCGTCAGATTTCACAGGGGGCGCAGATCACGGTTGATCGTGATAATGATAAAAATCCAGTTGTTGCTTTGCGTGAAATAGCAGAAGAAACATTATCACCAGCTGATTTGAAAGAAGATCTTATTCATTCGTTGCAAAAGCATGTGGAAGTCGATGAACCAGAAATGGCCAGTGAGTTTATCACGCATTCAGGTGAAACTGAAAATGTTTTTGGAGCATCAACGGAAGAAGAAAGTGCTTTATTCGATCATATGTCAGAAGAAGAGCTTTTAGCGGGTATTGAAGGTTTGGTTGTTCCGGAGAAAAGTGACGATTATTAATTGCCGTGATTTATATTAGAGGGGGAGAATATACGTTGTCATGCGGAGGTGGTTATTTTCGGGTCTTTTATTGATGAAATATTCGTATTCAATAAGGATTAAATTGTGAAAAGATAAAGGATATACTCGTATGATGCGTCAGTGTGAGCTTGTTGAACGTGTTCAACGTTACAAGTCTGACGTAGATGAAGCTCTGTTAAACAGAGCCTACGATTATGCAATGCAGAAGCATGGACATCAAAAGCGTGCTTCCGGTGATCTTTACTTTTCTCATCCCTTAGAAGTTGCCGCTATTTTGACGGATATGCGCTTGGATGAAGCAACAATTGCTGTTGCTCTTTTGCATGATACAATTGAAGATACGAGTGCGACACGTGCAGAAATTGATCAACTTTTCGGATCTGAAATTGGTAAGTTGGTTGAAGGTCTCACAAAACTTAATAAGCTTGATCTTGTATCGAAGAAGGCAGTACAAGCAGAGAATCTCCGTAAATTGCTTATTGCTATTTCTGATGATGTTCGTGTTCTTTTAGTCAAACTCGCTGATCGCCTTCATAACATGCGTACTCTTGGTGTTATGCGTGATGATAAGCGCCGGCGTATTGCTGAGGAGACAATGGATATTTATGCACCACTTGCTGGTCGTATGGGTATGCAGGATATGCGCGAGGAGTTAGAGGATCTTTCTTTCTTTTATTTAAATCCAGATGGTTATCGTACGATAACCAATCGACTTTCTGAATTATCAAAGCGCAATCGAGATTTGCTTTCTCGGATTGAAAACGAACTGACAAAACTTTTTTTCGAGAATGGCATTAAAGCAGATGTTAAAAGCCGTCAAAAGAAATCTTATTCAGTTTTTCGTAAAATGGAAAGTAAGGCATTATCCTTTGAACAATTATCTGATATTTTTGGTTTTCGCGTTATTGTTGAAACAGTAAATGATTGTTATCGTGCTCTTGGTGTAATCCATACGACATGGCCAATGGTTCCTGGTCGTTTTAAAGATTATATTTCTATTCCAAAGCAGAATGATTATCGCTCCATTCATACAACAATTGTAGGTCCTTCGAGGCAACGTGTTGAACTACAGATTAGAACTGCTGCTATGGATGAAGTTGCTGAATATGGCGTTGCTGCACATTCTATTTATAAAGAGTACGGTTCCAATTATTCGACTTCAAAATTATCAAACGAAACCAATGCCTATGCGTGGTTGCGTCAAACGATACAATCTTTGTCAGATGGAGATAATCCAGAAGAGTTTTTAGAACATACAAAGCTTGAACTTTTTCAAGATCAAGTTTTTTGTTTTACGCCCAAAGGTCGCCTGATTGCCTTTCCAAAAGGCGCTACCCCTATTGATTTTGCTTACGCAGTTCATACTGATATTGGTGATTCTTGTGTTGGGGTAAAAATCAATGGTCGTATTATGCCTTTAATGACAAAATTAAAAAATGGTGATGAAGTTGATATTATACGTTCACAAGCACAAATACCACCAGCAGCGTGGGAGTTTCTTGTTGTAACAGGCAAAGCGCGTTCAGCCATTCGCCGCGCAACCCGCGCAGCGGTACGTAAACAATATTCAGGTCTTGGCTATCGTATACTTGAGCGTTCATTTGAGTATGTGGAAAAACAATTTTCAAAGGATGCTCTCAAACAAGCTTTACCACGTTTGGCACGCAAAGATGTGGAAGATGTATTGGCTGCTGTTGGACGGGGCGAACTACCCTCCGCTGATGTTATTAAAGCAATTTATCCTGATTATCAAGATCACCGTGTCGTACAAAAGTCATCTTTTAAGCCTGGAGAAGAAGGTTGGTTTAACATTGAAAATGCTCAAGGTATGATTTTTAAAGTTCCAGAAAATGAAAAGGATACAACTGCAGAGAATCGTCAATCCAAAGCCTTACCTATTCGAGGGACCCACGGTGATATTCCTGTACGATTTTCTCCTGAAGGTGCTGTTCCGGGAGACAGGATTGTTGGCATCATGCAACCCGGTGCTGGAATTGTTATTTATCCAATACAATCTTCGGCTTTGATGGCATATGATGATCAGCCAGAACGATGGATTGATGTTCGCTGGGATATTGATGCTCAAATGAATGAACGTTTTCCAGCTCGGATTAATATTTTGGTTGTTAATAGCCCTGGTTCTTTGGCTGAAATTACGCAAGTGATTTCTGCCAATGATGCCAATATACAAAATTTATCTTTTATTCATACAGCACCAGATTTCACAGAAATTATGCTTGATTTGGAAGTTTGGGATTTAAAACATTTGAATCGTATTTTTTCTCAGTTAAAAGAGGCAGGTTCGGTTAGCGCAATACGGCGGGTTCATGGATAAAAAGTGAGATTTTACAATGAATACACAAGATGTGATTAATATTTTTAAACAAGCAGATGCTATTTTGGAAGGGCATTTTATTTTAACATCAGGTCGTCATAGTGCTATTTATATGCAGAAGGCGAAAGTATTCATGCATGCTAGCTTAACGGAAAAATTATGTTGTGGATTAGCTGAAAAAATCAAAAAGTCTATTGAAGGAAAAATTGATTATGTAGTTGGTCCCGCGATTGGTGGTCTTATTCCTTCCTATGAAACTTCACGTCATCTTGGGGTCCCCTCTTTGTGGGTAGAGCGTGTAAATGGCGTATTTGAGCTGCGTCGTTTTGAAATCAAAAAGGGTGCAAGGGTTGTAATTGTTGAAGATATTGTAACAACAGGTCTTTCCATTCGTGAGACGGTTGAGGCTCTGGTTGCAGCGGGAGCAGATGTGGTGGCGAGTGCGTGTATCCTTGATCGTTCTGGCGGTACGGCTAATGTTGGAGTTCCATTGATTGCTCTTGCTAAATACGAGATAGAATCTTACGCTAGTGATGCACTTCCTGCTGAACTTGCAGCACTTCCAGCGATCAAGCCGGGAAGTCGAAATATTTAATTGTCTTTCTATTTCTTTTTGTGCAAAAAACTTGAATAAATTTATTTAAATGAAGCGGATTATTTTCGTTATCACAAAATGTATATTGAGAGGCATATGCTTTTTCGTCGTCGAGAACCACTAGATTTTATAAAGCGTGTTCGGCTTTGGTTATGGCCACGTCGTTCATTTTCTCGCTCATTTTGCTACATACGTAAACGTATTTTACGTATCTCAGCAACACCGCATAAAATTGCATTGGGGTTTTCTATAGGCATTTTTTTAGCTTGTTCACCTCTCTTTGGCATGCATATCATTTTAGCAATATTTTTTTCTTGGGTTTTGCGAGCAAATTTTGCAGCGGCAATTATTGGAACAATTTTTTCTAATCCACTGACATTTTTACTCATTGTTATGGCTGATTATAAGATTGGTTATTTTTTACTATCACTTTTTAGCAATGTAAATGAGATTTCTCTTTCACAAATTCGCGCTCTCTTTGATAGTTTAACACTGTCAAATGTTTCTCTGCTTTTCAAGGGAGCATGGGACTCAATCATGAGACCGATGATTTTAGGTGGTACGCTTTTGGGAGTTACTTTGGGTAGCTTATCTTATATAGGTGTTTATAGAGCAATAGCTCGTTTTCAAAAAAAGCGATATCAAAAAATTATAAACAAAAAGCATATGTGGCAGAAAAAAACGGGTGATACCTTATGATCATTGGTATTGGGAATGATCTTGTTGATATAAGACGCATCGAAAAAATGTTGATTCGTTATGGTGACCGTTTTGTGCAACGCATTTTTACTGATATTGAACAGATCAAATCTGAAAATCTTCAAAAAAGATCTTCTTCTTATGCCAAGAGATTTGCTGCCAAAGAAGCATGTGCTAAAGCTTTAGGGACCGGGATTGCTTGTGGTGTGGGTTGGAAAGACATGGGAGTAGTCAATTTACTATCCGGCAAGCCAATCATGAAGCTAACAGGTTGTGCACAAATGCACTTACAAAAATTATTGCCTCTTTCTTATGAAGCTGTCATTCATTTAAGTATAACGGATGATTTTCCTTGGGCGCAGGCATTTGTTATTATTGAAGCGCTTCCACGTGGATAGATCTTGTGGGAGATTGTACTTTTTTTATTTGAACATTATGATAAAAAGTGAATTATATCTGTAGTGGGAAGGGTGTTTATAATGATCCAGAAAGAAAAAATACATAAAAAGGAAGAAAAAGGCGGAGTTTTTGAATTTATTTGGGTTTTGATACAGGCTCTATTGTTAGCAGCGCTTATTCGTACAGTTTTTTTTCAGCCTTTTAGTATTCCTTCCGGTTCCATGCGTCCTACTTTGCTTGTAGGGGATTATCTGTTTGTTTCAAAATATGCATATGGATATTCTCGTTTTTCTATTCCTTTTTCTCTTCCGCTTTTTTCGGGACGGATTTGGGCTTCTCAGCCTCAGCGTGGCGATGTCGTTGTTTTTCGTTTACCAAGTGATCCAAAGATTGATTATATAAAACGTGTTATTGGACTACCTGGTGATCGTATACAAGTTCGTCAAAGTGTCCTTTATATTAATAATGAAGCTGTTTCGCGTCATTTTATGGGGAAAATTGATAATTCTGATATAACGGAGGTTAATTATCCTGTTAATGTTTATCGTGAGACACTGTCCAATGGTGTTAGCTACGATACACTTGATTTAGCTTTTATTTCAAAAGTTGATGATACGAAAGTTTTTGAAGTTCCAGCAGGTCATTATTTTATGATGGGTGACAACCGCGATAATTCAGACGATAGTCGTTTGGATGTAGGCTATGTTCCAGAGGAGAATCTGGTTGGTCGAGCAAGTATGATTTTTTTCTCTATTTGTAATGGTTCAAGTGCTTGGCAGATTTGGCGTTGGCCATTTGATATACGTTGGAGTCGTTTGTTTTCTTTTATCAATACTGTTCATGATTTGCCGCTTATCAAACAAGGAAACAATAATGAAGCGTCCAATGATTGATCAGCTTGAGAAGCTGACGGGGCATCGCTTTAAAGATGAAGAGAGATTAAAAAGAGCATTAACACATTCTAGTGTCCAAGATTCGGAACAAGGGAATTATGAGCGACTGGAATTTCTAGGTGATCGGGTTCTGGGACTTTTGATTGCAGAAATGCTCTATCAATTTTTTCCGCAGGCAAGTGAAGGCGAATTATCGGTGCGTTTAAATGGTTTGGTGAATGCACACACATGTGCCGATGTTGCGCGAGAAATGGGGTTGCCTAACATGATCCATGTTGGTTTTGAGATGAGAAATTTCGAGAGGCGTCGACTCATCAATATGCATGCTGATGTGGTAGAAGCTTTAATTGCTGTGGTCTATCTAGAAGGAGGATTGGAGAGCGTTCGCCCCTTTATTCAAAGATATTGGCAAAGCCGAGCAAAACAAATGGACGCTGGTCGGCGTGATGCCAAGACAGAGTTACAGGAATGGGCTCATATGCAGGGTAATGTGCAACCACATTATCGTATTATAAAGCGTTCGGGTCCAGATCATGATCCTATTTTTATGGTAGAGGTAAGCATTGTTGGTTTTGCTCCAGAGATTGGGCAGGGCAGTTCTAAAAGAAATGCCGAAAGAATGGCAGCTGAGAAAGTGTTACGACGAGAAGGGATATGGGAAACAATGGGCAAAAGTTAATCATGGATGACGTTATGAAAATGCGTTCTGGCTTTGTTGTACTTATTGGGATGCCGAATGCTGGCAAATCAACGTTGGTGAATCAGTTAGTTGGAACGAAGGTTTCAATTGTAACGCATAAGGTACAAACAACACGGACTTTAATCCGCGGCATTGTCATTCATCATAATACGCAAATCGTGTTGGTTGACACACCAGGTGTTTTCCGTCCTCATAAGCGGTTAGAACGCGCGATGGTATCTACTGCTTGGGGGAGTGTTAAGAGTGCTGATATTCTTTTAGTTTTGATTGATGTTCAAAGTGGTCTTTCGGATGATGTATATATGATGTTAGATATTGTAAAAAATATTAAGCAAGATAAGATTCTCGTTCTTAATAAGATTGATACAGTTGCGAAAGAATCCCTTTTAGCATTAACCGCCAAAATAAATGGGCATGTGAAGTTTGTGCAGACATTTATGATTTCAGCTCTCAATGGTTCTGGTTGTAAGGATTTGCTTCACACATTGAGTAACATGATGCAGGAAGGACCATGGTATTATCCAGAGGATCAAATTTCGGATATGCCGATGCGTCATCTTGCTGCTGAAATTACGCGCGAAAAGCTTTTTATTCGTCTTCATGATGAACTTCCTTATTCTTCAACAGTTGAAACAGAGAGTTGGGAAGAGCGTTCAGATGGTTCAGTAAAAATTAATCAAGTCATTTATGTGGAACGTGATAGCCAGAAAAAAATTGTTTTAGGCGCAAAAGGCGATACAATTAAAGCAATTGGTCAAGCAGCACGTAAGGAGTTGATGGAAATTATGGATCAAAAAGTTCATCTTTTTCTGTTTGTGAAAGTGCGTGGTCATTGGGACAGTGATCCGGAACGTTACCGTGAAATGGGATTGGATTTTCTAAAATAAAATGAAATGGAAAGAGCAAGCCATTATTCTTGGTACACGCCAGTGTGGTGAAACAAGTGTTATTCTTGAAATTATGACACGTCAGCATGGTCGTTATATGGGTGTGGTCAAAGGAGGACGTTCACGTCGTATGGCAGCACTTCTTCAACCTGGAAATTTTGTTGAGGCGGAATGGTGGGCACGTTTAGACGAACATTTGGGACTTTTTCGCCTTGAAGCGCTTGATCTACATGCAGCACGATTAATAATTTTACCAGAAGCACTGTATGCTTTGCAGTTATTGGCTTTTCATTTGCGGTTTCTTCCTGAACGAAGTCCGCATCCTGTTTTATATGATCTTTTACATCTTTTTATGCAGAGTTTTGAAGAGCCATCTGTTATTGCGGAATTGCTTGTACGTTTTGAAATGCGGCTTCTTGAGGAGCTTGGTTTTGGTCTTGATTTATCTCGTTGTGCTGCAACAGGAAGTTTAGAAAGACTTATCTATGTTTCACCAAAATCGGGACAGGCTGTTTGTGAGCAAGCAGGGCAGCCTTGGAAAGAAAAACTTCTCATTCTCCCCCAGTTTCTTATACGAAGAATGACTCGTCCTGTAGATTTTAGCGATGTAATAAATGGTTTTATTTTAACAGGCTTCTTTTTATTGCGTCATGTTTGGGAACCACGAGATATAAAACAACCATCGGTGCGTATGAATTTGATACAATTATTTGAACGGCGATTTCGTATGTAAGCTTTAACTTGTTAATTGAATAAATATTAAAAAGAATATGAAAATACAAATTTTAAAAACAATTGCTGAAATACGTCAATGTATTACCGAAGAACGGCGTTTAGGATTTTCAATTGGATTGGTTCCCACTATGGGAGCGTTACATGAAGGCCATCTCGCATTAGTACAGCAAGCAAAAGCAATGTGTGATCGCAGTGTGGTTTCTATTTTTGTCAATCCGAAACAATTTGCTTCCCATGAAGATTTTGATCAATATCCCAGAGATTTACAGGGTGATTGTGCTTTGTTAAAAAAAGCAGGTGTTGAATATGTTTTTGCACCCTTTACTGATGAGATGTGGCCACGAGGAAATGAAACAATTGTAAAAGTGGAAAAACTATCGCGTATATTAATCGGAAGATTACGTCCTGGGCATTTTTGTGGTGTGAGCAGTGTTGTTGCTAAACTTTTTAATATTGTTCAACCGGATAAGGCTTTTTTTGGAGAAAAAGATTTTCAACAAATCTCGATTATTCGACGGATGGTTGAAGATTTGGCTTTTCCTATTGAAATTATTGGTGTGCCTATTTTACGTGAAGCAGATGGTGTAGCGTATTCTTCACGAAATAAACTTTTAACATTAGAAGATCGTAAAGCAGCAAAAATTATTCCTGAAAGTGGTAAAGCTGCTGAAGAGCTTTATCACCAAGGTGAAAGATCTGTTGCGAAATTATGCAAAATTGTTCGCAATATTTTACAACAAGAATCACGCGCGATTGTTGAATCCATAGATTTACAGGATATGAAAACGTTATGCACAGTTAAAGGAAAACTAGAAAAACCTGCAGTTTTATTGCTCACTGTTCGTTTTGGTACTGTGAGGCTTATTGACCAATATATGTTGCAAGAGAAGGCTGAGAAATGAGTATACATAATGAAACCGTGAAGCGTATAACGTCTGCTGAAATACGCTCAAGAAAAGGTCAAAAACCGATTGTTTCACTCACAGCTTATCAGGCTTATACGGCACGGATTGCTGATCCCTATTGCGATATACTTTTGGTTGGTGATAGTGTTGGTATGGTGGTATATGGATTTGAAACAACACTTCCTGTTAATTTAGATATGATGATTTTGCATGGGAAAGCAGTTATGCGTGGTTCTCAGAAGGCGCTTGTCATTGTTGATATGCCTTTTGGTTCCTATGAAGAAAGTCCAGAACAGGCTTTTTTGAATGCGTCGCGTATTCTTGCACAAACAGGGTGTGGGGCAGTGAAACTTGAAGGAGGTATTTATATAGCAGAAACAATCGATTTTTTATCTAAACGCGGTATTCCAGTTATGGGGCATATCGGTCTTACGCCACAGGCGGTAAATCGTTTTGGTGGTTTTAAGACACAAGGACGAAAGCAGAGTGATTGGCAAAGAATTGAAGACGATGGAGCAGCGATTGAAGAAGCTGGTGCTTTTGCTGTTGTGATAGAAGGAGTTGTTGAGCCTTTAGCAATAAAGCTTACAGAAAAACTTTCTATCCCAACTATTGGTATTGGTGCATCCAATCAGTGTGATGGACAAATATTGGTTATGGAAGATATGTTAGGTTATGGGGCGCATGTGCCAAAATTTATACGTCGTTATGGTGCTCTTGAACAAGCAATGGAGACCGCTATCAAGAATTATGCAGATGATGTTATATCACGTGCTTTTCCAGCAGATAGGGAAGTTTATAAACTAAAATAAAATCCAGTTTAATATAAAAATCTTAAACAAAATGTATTGATGGTTAGGCTCTGATAATGAGTGTTCACATTTTCAAAGTATTTTTGTTTATATTCAATGATGATTGGCTTTTGAACACACGGATTTTAAAAATTTTTGCAGAGAATTAATATGATCTCTGAGCATCAAGATCATTAAAACGCGTTAAAAAAGCATTTTCAATTTGTTGTGTAGAATAGAGTTGCAAATTGAGATCATCGCATAAAATATTATTGGGAGAACCAAAATAGCGAAGGGCTTCTTCTGTATTAAATCCAGCAAGTGTAATAGCTTCGTAAAATGCAGCAATACGATCAGCTTTCTTGATTTTTTTCAAAAGTTTTTGAGAGGGATCAATGGGGAGAGAAAAGCGCATATGAATAGCATCTTGTATACGTTTTTCGATAAGCTCATATTGTTTTCCAATAACAGCTTTAAAGGGTGAAATAATATCACCAATGACATATTCTGGCGCATCATGGAGGAGAGCGCATAAACACTCATTACTGTGCGATTGCGGACAAAGCTTTTGAAATATTTGTTCTACCAAAAGTGAATGTTGTGCTACAGAATAGGCATAATCTCCTTGTGTTTGACCATTCCAACGCGCAACGCGGGCAAGACCATGGGCAATATCTTCGATTTCAATATCGAAAGGAGAGGGATTTAGAAGGTCAAGTCGTCGGCCAGAAAGCATTCTTTGCCAAGCACGTGCTTCTCCTTTTCGTGATAATTCAACTTTAGCCATTAATGCATTTCCATAGTGCTTTCAGGGAAGGTAAAATTCATATTTTCAGCAATGCTTATGGTAACGGGAACATCTTTTACTGTAAATGGGATATTATTATCCATAGCATCTTTGACATGATCAATACGCGTTAAAATAAGAGCTTCATTTTCAGCACATGTTCCCAAATAACCAAGGATTTTTGTTCCTGCTTCAACACTGGAATTAGGGGTTAATTCTTGTTGACTCTTTACGATCAAAAGACGGCGACGTACTGCGTGACGGTGATACATGCGTGAAACAATTTCCTGTCCAATATAACACCCTTTATTAAAGGAAAGCCCATTAATTTGATCATAATTAATATCATGGGGAAAGACTTTACCTATTTCATAATCTTGACCACTTTCTGCGATTGCATAACGGATACGTAATCGATTCCAGATGTCACAATATTCTGAAGCCAAAAAGGGTGTTGTTCCATAAGTCCGTATGATTTTTTCTTTTTGTGGAAAGCGTTTATCAATAAAACTTGAATCAAAATTTAAAGTATCTGATTCATTATTCCAAGAAACTGTAACAAGTTCTTGTAATGGTTTTGTAATTTCTACTTTTTTATGGAGTTTATAGAGGAGCAGGCGTTTGTAGAAGGTATCAGCCAGAGAGACAACGATATCAATCAGATAACCATCATCTCTTTTGCCGATAAGAAAATCAGCAAGAACTTTTCCTTGTGGGGATAAAAGTGCACTAGGAAAAATTTCTTGTGGGCCAATTTTTGTCACATCTGTTGTGATAAGGACTTGCAGAAAGTTTGTTGCTTCTTCACCAGTAACTTTAATAATTCTACGGTTTTTAAAAAGAATGGCATTTTGTTTTTCAATCATGGTTCTTGCCTTTCTGCCCAAAGTTACATAATCGATAAAGAAAGGATATGTAAGGAGTATGGCTATGTTTAAAACATTTGATACAATTTTTAAAGGTGCAACGGTTGTAAATCATGATGGAAAAAATCAACGTGATATTGGTATTACAAATGGCCGTATTGCTGAAATTGGTGACCTTACATGTACATCTGCTGGAGAAGTTATTGATTGTACAGGGCTGCATATTTTGCCAGGGATTATCGATAGTCAAGTTCATTTTCGTGAACCAGGCAGTGAACATAAAGAAGATTTAGAAAGTGGCTCCTATTCTGCGGTATTAGGGGGGGTTACAGCGGTGTTTGAAATGCCTAATACCAATCCCTTAACCACATCAGAAGAGGCATTGTCTGATAAAGTAAAACGCGGATTTCATCGGATGCATTGTGATTTTGCATTTTGGGTTGGAGGAACGCGTGAAAATGCCCATGAGCTCTCTGAGTTAGAAAGATTACCAGGTGCTGCTGGAGTTAAAGTCTTCATGGGATCTTCGACCGGTAATCTGTTGGTAGATGATGATGAAAGTGTGCGTCTTATTTTGAAAAATACGCGCCGTCGTGCGGCTTTTCATTCTGAAGATGAAGAAAGACTTGGAGAGCGTAAAATATTACGGATTGAAGGAGATGCGTCATCCCATCCGGTTTGGCGTGATGAGATTGCAGCATTAAAATGTACGCGACGCTTGGTAAAAATTGCGCATGAAACAAAGGCACGTATTCATGTATTACACCTCTCCACAGCAGAAGAAATTGATTTTCTAAAAAAGCACAAAGATGTGGCAACAATTGAAGTTACACAACATCATTTAACTTTAACAGCTCATGATTATCAGCGCTTTGGTACATTGATTCAAATGAATCCACCAATCCGCGAGAGTCGCCACTGTGAAGCTCTTTGGTATGGTGTGCAGCAAGGTATTGTTGATGTATTAGGTTCTGATCATGCGCCTCATACGCTTAAAGAAAAGCTTCAACCTTATCCTGCTTCACCTTCGGGGATGACAGGTGTGCAAACAACGGCAGCAATTATGCTAACGCATGTCAATGCAGGGAAATTATCTCTTGAACGTTTTGTTGATCTCACCTCACATGGCCCTAGCCGCATTTTTGGTATAAGTTGTAAAGGACGCATTGCTGTTGGATATGATGCTGATTTAACCATTGTTGATTTGCAGCGAGAAGAAATGCTTACCAATACATTGATTGGTTCGCGTGCAGGTTGGACACCTTATGATGGTCAAAAAGTTAAAGGCTGGCCTGTTGGAACCATTATTCGTGGTATGCGTGTTATGTGGGAAGGTGAAATTGTCACGCCTTCGCAAGGTGAGCCTGTTAAATTTATAGAAGCTTTGGTTTAGTCAAATAAAGTTGATGGATTTTATAAAATAACTTTGTTTATTGCCAAAGGGTTTGCATGGTGCTGTTACCAGATGAAGTTAAAGGCGTATTGTAGATTATTCTTATATTTATAGTAGAGGCGGCTTATGAACTTACTCATTTTTTTTGGTTGGATAGCTTAAATCGATGGTTTGATAATTTTGTAAAGATTGATTGTTATAATGCATGAGAAGACTTTCGGATAAGGTGCTTCCTTCTTTAATATATCTTTGATTTGCTTCAATGGCTGATTGTGTGCAATAATGATAATTTTCTGAAAAAGCACGATAGGCTCTATTAAACGCTTCATAAAAATGAGCGCGTCTTTGTGATATCGGTTGTTCTGCTTCAATCAGTGCATGCATGTAGTTATACCAATGGTTTGTTGGAGGCTTACAAAGATTTTGTAATGCGTGTAGAGATCCCAAAATTTCTGCTAACCGTAGCAATTTTTCTTCATAGGGCGGTGATTGTTGCGCAAAGATTGGCCTTAAAGCGAAAAAAAATATAAAAAAAGTAATTTTTATCAATATGTTACGTATCAATTTATTTTCTTCCTTTTATAAATTTCTCTACAATGTACAATTGTGGATAAAATAGTTTGTGCATCATTACCAATAGTAGGTATATTATGAAATTTAGGGCGTGAAAGAGGGGAAGGAAAGCATTATGGGGATATTGAAAATTCCAATAAAGCTTTATGTGACTAAAAATTTCAGATTTTCTGTATAAAATTTGTTTTTCGTGGGAATTTATTTTCTTTTGGTATTGCAGGTTGCAGATTTTATTCTGTGATAATTTTTTCATTAAGAAAAAATAGCTATCGATAGAATATTCCAATCAAATAAAATAAATTGTTATTGTTACAGATGATGGATAAAGCCTAGATAAAAGTGGAGAAGTTGTGAGAAGTTTACAGAAGCTATACGAAAATTTTTGTTTAAATCACACGATGCAATAATTTGAGAAGAAGTTTTATCCTGAGAATCGGTAAGTCTAGTGCTAACGGAGTATAATGATGAGTAAGTTGCGATTTTATAATACGCTTACACGTAGAAAAGAAAATTTTACACCGATAGATGCTACAAAAGTGCGTCTTTATGTTTGTGGTCCGACAGTTTATGATTATGCCCACATAGGGAATGCACGTCCTGTAATTGTTTTTGATATGTTATTTCGCTTATTGCGTCATGTGTATGGTCATGATCATGTTATATATGCGCGTAATATTACCGATTTAGATGATAAAATTAATGCACGCGCAGCCCATGAGTATCCGAAATTAGCACTTAATGAAGCTATTGACCAGTTAACGCAGCGTACCTATTCTCAATTTCAAAAAGACACAATGGCACTAGGTTGTTTGTTACCAACCAGTCAGCCCCGAGCAACGGATCATTTAGAGGAAATGCGCGCCTTAATTGAAAGGTTGCTTGAAAAAGGACACGCTTATAAAGCGGAAAATCATATCTTATTTTCTATAAATAGCATAAAAAATCATCCCCATTATGGGGAATTTGCAAAACGCTCGTTGGAGGAAATGAAAGCGGGCGCGCGTGTTGATGTTGCTGCTTATAAAAGGGAGGAGATGGATTTTGTTTTATGGAAGCCCTCTGCGGCAGAAGAACCAGGTTGGGCATCACCGGCAGGAATTTCTGTTTTAGGACGTCCAGGCTGGCATATTGAATGTTCAGCAATGTCAATGGCAAAGCTGCTTTCCCCCTATGGCGGCGGTTTAAATTGCGATGATCCAGCAGCAAATATTTTTGATATCCATGGTGGTGGACTTGATTTGATTTTTCCTCACCATGAAAATGAGATTGCGCAAAGTTGTTCGGCTTTTGGAACGGAACGAATGGCTAATTTTTGGATGCATAATGGTTTTTTGCAAGTTGAAGGTAAAAAAATGTCAAAAAGCCTTGGTAATTTCCTGACTATTCGTTCTGTTTTAGAGAATGATTTTTTTGAATTTAATGATGCGTTAACCGATGAAATAAAGCAAAAGTGGGCAGGTTTGTCTGCACGTTTTTCGATGTTACAAACGCATTATCGTGAACCATTAAATTGGACAGCACAGCGTTTAGCAAACTCTAGTAACGAACTGTATCGTTGGTATAAATTGCTGCGCTGTGAAGGTGAGAGGTTAGAAAATAATGAAGTGGTTGAGGATTCTTTGATAAATGCTCTCAGTGACGATCTGAATACTCCAAGTGCATTTGCTCTTTTACGAAAATTTTATAAAATAGGAGATGCCGTAGCTCTTGCAAATGGAATGAATTTATTTGGGCTCTTACGTCAAAAATGGATAAAAGATGTAGAGTGTCCTTTGTTTATAAGAAATGCTCCTTTGAATGCAAAATTTATTGATCAGCGCATTGCCGAAAGACTACATCTTATCCATAATAAAGAGTGGGCAGCTGCGGATACAATTCGTGATGAGCTTGCAGCCGAGGGGATTATGTTAAAAGATAAAAAGGATCCACACACGGGTGAGCGTATAACGATGTGGGAAGTAAAGCGATTGTGATTTGCTTGTTCCAGCAGCTCTCGTAAAAAAGGGAGAATATGATGGAATTTATCTATAGTTATGGTTATGTTGCATTTAAATTAGCTGTTGGCCTTGTTGCCTTTCTATTTATTTTAAGAACAACGGGGCGCGGTAGTCTTAGTCAAATGACTCCTGTTGATTTGGTCAGTAATTTTGTAATGGGGAGTATTATTGGAGGCGTTATTTATAATTCGAATATTGGTACGACCCAACTGTTGATTGTTTTATGTATTTGGCAAACTTTGGTAACATCTCTTAATTTTTTTGCACGCTATTCCGTTTTTTTTCGTCGCCTTGTTGCAGGGCGAAATATCACACTGGTTTTAGATGGTGTCTTTCAAATAGATAAGATTGAAAGTTTGGGTATCAGTGTCAATGACTTAATTACAATGTTGCGTATTAAAAATTGTAGTTTACATGAAGCTGCGTTTGTTCATTTAGAAACCAATGGCGATTGCACCATTATTAAAAAGGAAGAGGGGAAAAAGTCTACTATTTTAGTAGAAAATGGTGAAATTATCGATGAAGGGCTTAAAGAGATTGGTAAATCAAAGGCATGGCTTCAAGCAGAATTGAAAAAAAAGCGTGTTAAAGTTGAAAGTTTATTTGCAGCGGAATGGTATGAACAGACAGATCAAAATAATAAACTTTATAAAGGATTATTTCTTGTCCCTTTTTCAAAAACAGTCTAACTTTAAACTTTTAAGAGGTGGAGCTTATTGGAAGCATAGAAGAAATAATATGAGACCAATGAGCAGCAACAGGGAGGTTTTTTTGTGGCCACCTGTTGAGGAGATGATAAAGAAATAAGGGCTTATGAAACGTAATGAAACGGTAAAAACTGTATCGTCAGAAACAGGTCAAACTTTCCATACACTTTACAATTTATGGCCTTATATGTGGCCGGCGGATCGACGTGATTTGAAAGTGCGCGTTCTATGGGCAATATTGTACCTTATTCTAGCCAAGCTGTTTCTCATTTCTGTACCTTATTTCTTTAAATATGCTACAAATACGCTTGATAGGAGCTTTAATCTCCCAGTATGGCTTTCATCCGGTTGGATTGTTCCTATCATGTTTGTTTTGGCATATAATATTGCACGTATTGTCCAAGCTGGATTAAACCAGTTACGCGATTCTCTATTTGCAACTGTTGGGCAACATGCTATTCGTCAACTTGCCTATAAGACCTTTGTACATATTCATGGATTATCTTTACGCTTTCATTTAGAAAAGCGAACTGGTGGGCTTTCTCGTGTGATTGAGCGTGGTACAAAGGGAATTGAAGCTATCGTTAGATTTTCAATTCTCAATACGGTACCAACGGTTTTAGAGTTTATTGTGACAGCACTTGTATTTTACATCAACTATGGAGGGGATTATGTCCTCATAGTTGTGATAATGGTGAGTGTTTATACTGTATTCACAATCAAGGCGAGTGATTGGCGTATTCGTATTCGGCAAGAAATGAATACAGCAGATACAGAGGCGAATACGCGTGCTGTTGATTCGCTTTTGAATTTTGAAACAGTCAAATATTTTTGTAATGAAACTCTGGAAGCGCATCGATTTGATTCTTCTATGGCAAATTATGAAAAATCAGCAACAAAAATTTGGACATCATTAAGCTGGCTTAATTTTGGTCAGGCTGTTATTTTTGGCATTGGCATGACTATTCTGATGTTGATGTCAGCTTACGAAGTTTTTCATAAGACACAGACTTTAGGGGATTTCGTTTTTATTAATGCAATCTTAATACAGCTTTCTATTCCACTAAATTTTATTGGTTCAATTTATCGTGATATTCGGCAAGGACTCACTGATATTGAGGCCATGTTTGATTTATTAGATGTTCAACAGGAAATTGTTGATAAATTGGATGCCAAACCATTGGTCGTGGGTGATGGTAACATTCGGTTTAATCAGGTTAATTTTTCCTATAATCCGTCTCGTCAGATTCTCAAAGAGATTAATTTTGAAATTCCTGGAGGAAAAACTGTTGCAATTGTTGGGCCTTCAGGTGCTGGTAAATCGACTATTTCTCGATTACTTTTTCGTTTTTATGATGTTGATGCAGGCTCCATCACAATTGACGGACAAGATATTCGTGATGTAACGCAAAAAAGTTTGCGTGAAGCGATTGGTATGGTACCTCAGGATACAGTATTATTTAATGATACAATTGCTTATAATATTCGCTACGGGCGTCCAAGTGCTACAGATGAAGAGATGCGCAAAGCTGCTGAAATGGCACAGATATCAAAATTTATTGAGATGCTTCCGGAAGGTTTTCAGTCTATGGTAGGCGAGCGTGGACTCAAATTATCAGGTGGTGAAAAGCAACGTGTGGCTATTGCTCGGACACTGTTAAAAGCACCTCCACTTCTTATTCTGGATGAAGCAACTGCAGCTCTTGATACGGCAACAGAACAGGAAATTCAACAAGCATTGGATATTGTCAGCCGTGGGCGTACAACATTGATAATTGCCCATCGTCTTTCTACTGTTATCAATGCTGATGAAATTTTGGTTCTCAAAAGTGGTCGTATTATTGAAAATGGAACACATTCAGAGCTTTTACGTAAGAAAGGTTTATATGCTTCCATGTGGAATAAACAACTTGAAGCATCAAAAGCTGAAGAAAAATTACGTAAAATGCGCGAAGAAGATGAAATAGGTGTTGTTAATCGTAAAAAATAAGCTGCGCAAAATATAAATTATAACTTTATATAGAGTAATTGGTTCAGTACAGAAAGGAGCAAGGAGGAACAAAAAGATTTATGACTTATTTAAGTTATACGATGAATAGGAAATGATATGAGTATTCTACAATCTATCCATAATGGTTTTACGCCAATCCATAAAGAGGGTTATCCTTTTATTGTTGCGTTTTTTATTATTTCGCTCATTCTTGGTTGGCTATGGAGTCCGTTATTTTGGTGTGGTCTTGTTCTCACTATTTGGTGTATTTACTTTTTTCGTGATCCAGATCGTGTGATTCCTTTAAATTCCAATTGGGTTATATCTCCTGCTGATGGGCGCATCTCATGTGTTGAAGCATGTATTCCGCCTGAAGAATTGGGATTAGGTAAAGAAGAAATGATCCGGATTTCCGTTTTTATGGATATTTTTTCATGCCACATTAATCGTATTCCCATAAATGGTACCATAGAGTCTATAGTTTATCGTCCAGGTAAGTTTGCCAATGCTGAGCTTGATAAAGCTAGTCAGTTTAATGAGCGTAATGGGATGGTGATTGACAGCAAACATGGTAAAATTGGTATGGTACAGATTGCCGGAATGATTGCGCGCCGGATTGTTTGTTGGGCGAAAGAAAATGATTCTGTTACGGTTGGAGAACGATTTGGTTTGATTCGTTTTGGTTCTCGCCTTGACATTTATGTACCAAATGCAGTGAAATTACGCGTTGCAGTTGGGCAAACAGCAATTGCGGGAGAGACAATCTTGGGTTCTTTTGATGAAAAGAGTGCTACAACTGATTTCAGATTTGATTAGGATAAACAATGAAAATTTTTTCACTATTTTCTTCATTTAATCTTGAGGGGCAACATGATGATGTTGCCAATAGATGGCGTTCGCCTACCCCAATGCGCTATATCATTCCCAATATCATCACTATTTTGGCGATTTGTGCAGGGATGAGCAGTATTCGTTTGGCTTTTGAGCATCGTTATGAGGGGGCTATTTTAATGGTGCTTTTAGCAGCAATTTTAGATGGTGCGGATGGTCGTATTGCTCGTTTAGTGGATGGAAGTTCATCTTTTGGTGCACAGATGGATTCTCTTGCTGATGTAGTTAATTTTGGTGTTGCACCGGCGCTTATTGTTTATTCCTTTATTTTAACGCAAGCGCATCAAGTGGGGTGGGTAGCAGCACTTGTTTATTGTGTTGCTTGTTGTTTGCGATTAGCACGTTTTAATGTCATGTTGGATAATGCCGATATACCAAAATGGCAGGAAAGTTATTTTGTTGGTGTTCCTGCCCCAGCAGGAGCATTATTGCTTTTATTACCCGTGTATTTGGGAGCACTTGGTTTGATACCAAGTTGGAGTTGGGCGTTATTTTTTAGCCTTTATACCGTAGTTATTGCATTTCTTTTGGTCAGTCGTTTACCAGTATGGAATGCAAAAACAATTGATCAAAATTTAAGACGTGATGTTGTTGTACCATGCATGTTAGGGATTGTTATCTATGTGGGTTTTCTTGCAACCTATACATGGTACACTTTATTAGTTACAGCCGTTGGCTATATGATTTTTCTTCCCTGTAGTTTTGTGGCTTATAATAAACGGGCTGCTTTAGAAGAGAAAAAAAATAACGCTAAAGCTATTCAAAAATCATAAAGCTTTTTTTATTTTAGGAAGAATAGCAGAAGTAGAGAGCAATTTAATTTAGGTTAGTGATTTTTATTCTCTGTCTATAATGAATAATAAGCACATGTTCTTTAAAGAGAGTAATATATTATTGCACTGCTCTTTTATAGATTTATTTCAAAGCAATCTCTCTTATTGCTTCAATCTCATTTTACAGCGACACCAGCAAAGGATATAATATCAAAGTCCATTTTAGACTTTTGTCTTTACACTTATAAAGACATAAGCCAGCGCCATCATCTTCATTAACTATATGATTTCTTTTGCGTTTACAACCATAATATCTATTTTTCCAGTGATTAACAATTAAAACAGCAAGAGTGTTTAGACGTTTCATGAAAAGCATACTGTTTTTTCATGATTTTTTCCACATATTGATTTTTTTGTAGTATGCAAGAGAGTTTTTTAATGAGAGAAAGTCTCAACTATCTTTGCAATATTCATTAAAGTTATAAAAAGATGGATTATTCTTACAAACCGATATGTTATCTTAATCAGGTACATGATAATCCATAAATCGATTTTTACGAACATTAAAAAGTTTACCTGTTACTTTCAAATCGGGGGAGGATAAATGGGCTATCTTTGCAGCGACTTCTTGTGGCGAAGGAAGTGTTTGAGGATTCTCTCCAGGCATGGCTTGTGTACGCATGGTGGTGCGAGTTGCACCAGGATCCACACAATTAATCTTAATAGGGGTTTGCTTTAGTTCTTCTGCCCAGCAACGGGCAATAATTTCTAAAGCAGCTTTAGAGGCTGCATACGGACCCCAGAAAGAGCGTGCAACATGAGCAACGCTTGAGGATAACAGAATTGCTCGTCCAGCATCAGATTTACGCAATAAGGGCTCAACGGCCTTCATTAAGCGCCATTGACTGAAGAGGTTTATTTGAAAAACATCTTCAAATACTCTATTTTCAGTATGTGCTATTGGTGAAAGTGTCCCAAGAATTCCAGCATTTGCGACCATAATGTCGAGTTTTTGCCAACGTTTGGCAATTGAAACACTAAGAGTATCAATATTGTCCATATGATGTAAGTCGAGTGGAACGAGTGTTGCTTGGGCACCTTTTTTTCGGATTTGATTATCCAATTCAGTAAGGCCACTAACCGTTCGTGCAAGGGCGATAATATGAGCACCGCGTGCTGCTAGCTCTAAAGCTAAATGGTAGCCAATGCCTCTTGAAGCGCCGGTAACAAGTGCAACACGACCAACGAGACTAAAATCAAATTTTATCATCATTAATCTCTTGTTTTCAGAACAGATGATTGATGGATTTGGGGAATGCTTTCTTGATCAACCAAATGTGTAGGATAGTGTCCGGTAAAATAATGATCAGTAAATTGTGGATCTGCGTTATTTCGTTTTTCTCCTGCTACAGCAAGATACAGACCATCCGTGGAAAGAAACTCTAATGAGTCAGCTCCAACAAAGCGACACATGGACGTTAAATTTGGATATTGATTAGCCAATAAGCTTTTAACATCGGGTGTATCAATACCATAAAAATCGGGATAGAAAATCATAGGGCTAGAAACACGCATATGAACTTCTTTTGCTCCTGCATCACGGAGCATTCGCACAATTTTAAGGGAAGTTGTTCCACGCACAATAGAATCATCAACTAAGATAACACGTTTTCCTTTTATGATAGAACGATTTGCTGAATGCTTTAATTTTACACCAAAAGCACGAATTTGCTGTGTTGGTTCGATAAAAGTGCGCCCAACATAGTGATTGCGAATAATACCAAGTTCAAAAGGGATGCCAATTTCTTGTGCATAACCAATTGCGGCGGGCGTTCCTCCATCAGGAACGGGCACCACAACATCACCTTCACAAGGTGCTTCCTGCGCCAAACGGATTCCCATATTTTTACGTACCGTGTAAACATTACGGCCTCCAACAATTGAATCAGGACGCGCAAAATACACATATTCAAAAAGGCAAAGTTTTTCAGGTTTTTCATTCTCTGGTTTTATAATTTTTTTTGTAATTTCCCCGTTTTTTTGTATTTCACAGATAATAATTTCTCCATTTTTGACATCGCGTACATATTTTGCTCCAATAATATCAAGAGCACAGGTTTCAGAACAAAAAATTGGTTTTCCATCAAGCTCTCCCATCACGAGAGGTCGAATACCTATCGGATCACGTGCAGCAATAAGCTTGGTGCGTGTGAGTGCTAACATGGCATATCCACCTTCTACTTGCCGAATAGCATCAACAAAACGATCAGAAGAAGATTCATAACGTGAACGGGCAATAAGATGAAGAAAAACTTCTGAATCCGATGTTGATTGACAAATAGCACCTGATGCAATGAGCTCACGACGTAATGTAAGACCATTGGTGAGATTACCGTTATGGGCAATAGCAATACCTCCGGCTTTTAATTCAGCAAAAAGAGGCTGAACATTACGTAATGCTATTTCTCCAGTAGTTGAATAACGGGTATGTCCGATAGCACGATTTCCCGGTAAACGAGCAAGAGTTGCGGGGTTTGTGTAGTGATCACCAACAAGACCTAAATGCTTTTCTTGATGAAATATTTTATTATGATAAGAAACAATTCCAGCAGCTTCTTGCCCACGATGTTGAAGCGCATGGAGTCCTAGAGCTGTTAATGTTGCGGCATCTTCATGCCCAAGAATACCAAAAACCCCACATTCTTCATGAAGAGTATCATCATCCAATAAAAAATCCTGACAGGAAATATCGCTTTTTATCATTATATTCTTTCAATTGTTTTATGAGGAATAATCATATCATACCTACATATTATTGAAAATATTTGGTCATGATACGCTATTCCTTATTTTGCTGAATGAGTTTTTCATGAGAGTGCTTATTCTGTATGGGAGCCTCATCTTTTTTGAAAATTTTTTCTGCTTTTTCAAGAACAGTATCGAAGTTTTTGGGAAGTTTTTCCCACACTTTTTGTCCCAATGAATCTAAAAAGGGTTTTGTTCTGGCATTTTTTAACCAGTTTGCTTGATTTTCTGGTTTAATAAGCGCATTAAGAAGCAACATACCGATGACTATGATGAATAAACCGCGAAGTGCTCCAAAAACAAAACCGATAGTACGGTCAAGGATACCAATACGACTATCGATAATAAAATCAGAGATCTTCATTGTAATGATTGAAGTAATAATAAGAATAATAATAAAAATTGTGACTAACGTTGCGATTAATGCAATTGTTTTATTAGAGAGATATTGCTCAAAAAAGGGCAGGATAGGTTTGAATAAAAATAGTGTAGCAACCGCTGCAATTGCCCAAGAAACTAACGATAGCACTTCACGCGAAAATCCTCTAAGCATAGCGAGAAAAGCGGACAAAAGGATGACTGCTACGACAATTCCATCAAGGACTGTTATGATCATTTGTTTGTTCCTTATACCTAAAGTTGTATTCTTGTAAGTTAATATACACATATACTTTTTGTTATGTCATTTTTTATTCTTATAGCAAGGGTCTTTTGTATTTTATAGAGTTTTTTCTATATTATTACGTGTATGAGGCGACAGATTTTTTACTTGCGGTAAGGGCGGCAACCAGCTCAGGAAGATCGGAGAATGTTTTTTGTTGAAAATTGAGTAATTTCGTTGTTTTGCTTGTTATTGTGGGGTGAACAGCTCCCTGAAAGCCGAGTTTTTTTGCTTCATTGATACGTTGTGCTGAATGTGCAACAGTGCGTGTAGCACCTGAAAGGCTGATTTCACCAAAATAGACGAAATTCGTTGGGAGAGGAATATTTGTAAGAGAAGATACCAAAGCGGCAGCAACGGCTAAATCAGCCGCTGGTTCTGATATGCGATATCCGCCCGCAACATTAAGATAGACATCATGTTGTCCAAAGCGGATACCACAATGGGCTTCTAAAACAGCAAGAATCATTGAAAGACGGTTTCCATCCCATCCCACAACAGCGCGTCGTGGTGTCCCAAGAGAAGAGGGGGCAACAAGCGCTTGAATTTCCACCAATATCGGACGTGTTCCTTCCATTCCTGCGAAAACAGCAGATCCTGGTGCTTTTTCATTACGTTCACCCAAAAATAATTCAGATGGATTGTTGACTTCTTGCAATCCTTTATCAGACATTTCAAAAACACCGATTTCGTGCGTTGGTCCAAAACGGTTTTTCACAGTTCGCAGGATTCGATAATGGTGTCCACCTTCACCTTCAAAATAGAGAACACCATCAACCATATGTTCGACAACCCGAGGCCCCGCAATTTGTCCATCTTTTGTCACGTGGCCAACAAGGACAACAGCTGCTCCTGTTTTTTTTGCAAAGCGGATCATGGCTTGAGCTCCGATACGCACTTGTGTGACGGTTCCAGGTGCTGAATCCGCAGCATCTGACCATAGGGTTTGAATGGAATCGATAATAACCATATCGAGATTTTTATGTTCACTTAAGGTTGCAAGAATATCCTCAACATTTGTTTCCGCGGCGAGTTTAACCTCTGTATTGGCAGCTCCAAGCCTTTGTGCACGCAGACAGATTTGTGCAAGAGCTTCTTCTCCTGAAACATAGATGACATTATATCCTTTTCGCGATAAAGCAGCAGCTGTTTGTGTGAGCAATGTTGATTTACCAATACCAGGATCGCCACCAACAAGGAGTGCAGATCCACGGACAAAGCCTCCACCGGTGACGCGATCAAGTTCAGTAATGCCAGAATGGATACGTGGAGCATCTTGAAGATCTCCGGAAAGGGATGTAAGAGGAATTATACGTCCTTTGCGAACATTTTGTACTGGACCAGTGCCGATACCACTATGTATATTTTCTTCAATCAGAGAGTTCCATTCACCACAAGAGCCACATTTCCCAGCCCAACGTGAATGAATGGTTCCACAATTTTGGCAGATAAATTGAACACGAGTGCGTGCCATGATATCTCAACCAATTTGTTCTGGAAGATAATTGCTATCTGCCAGATCACTAAAGCGTGTGTAATCAGACTGAAAAGCAAGAGGAACAGTTCCTGTGGGGCCATGGCGTTGTTTAGCCACAATAACATCAGCCTTCCCCATAATTTTATCCATTTCATCTTGCCATTTTGTATGTTCAGGAGTGCCTAATTTAGGTTCCTCATTTTTGAAATAATATTCTTCACGATAGACAAAAAGAACGATATCTGCATCTTGTTCAATCGACCCAGATTCACGTAAATCTGAGAGTTGTGGTCGTTTATCTGTTCTATTTTCCACTTGACGTGAAAGTTGTGAAAGAGCGATAATAGGAATATTCAGTTCTTTTGCTAATGCTTTTAATCCTGTAGTAATTTCTGTAATTTCTTGAACACGATTTTCTGAGGAACGCTTTGAATTGCTTGTCATGAGTTGAATATAGTCAATAAACAAGACATCCAAACCATGTTGTCGCTTAAGACGTCGCGCACGAGCAGCCAGTTGCCCGATTGATATCCCTCCAGTTTGATCAATATAAAGCGGTGCTTTTTGTAGGTAATTCATGGCACGGATGATTTTTGTAAATTGCTCTTCGGAAATATTCCCCCGTCGGATGTCGGAAGAAGAGATTTCTGTTTGTTCGGAAATAATACGGGTTGCAAGTTGTTCTGATGACATTTCTAATGAAAAAAATCCAACAATGCCTCCTTCATTTTCTTGTGTTTTGCTCTCACGATTACAGGCATTAGCAATGTTAAAGGCAATATTGGTAGCCAGTGATGTTTTTCCCATACCAGGGCGTCCAGCAAGGATAATTAAGTCAGATGCTTGTAACCCGCCCATCTTTTCATCAAGCGTTTTAATATGGGTAGCTATCCCTGATAAGTGTGAAGAACGTTGTTTGGCAGCACTTGCCATATCAACAGCTTTTTTGATAGCTTCATTGAAATTTTCAAATCCTCCCCCATACTTTCCCTTTTCTGCCAATTCAAACAACTGATGTTCAACAGTTTCAATTTGTTGAGATGGCGTAAGCTCTAAAGGAGCATCAAAGGCTGTATTAACAACTTGAGTTCCAAGATTAATTAAGGAACGGCGGATAAAAAGATCATAAATAACGCGTCCATAATCTTCTGTATTAATAATTGTTACTGCTTCTTTTGCTAAACGAACAACGTAATTATATACGGTGATATCGCCAATTTTTTCATCCGCAGGAATAAAGGACTTTATGGTAACTGGATTTGCAATTTTTCCTTTTTTAATAAGCTGAGATAAAACATCGTAAATTTTTTGATGCAGTGCTTCAAAAAAATGTTCGGGTTTTAGGAAATCGGAAACGCGATCATGCGCATCATTATTGATGAGAAGTGCACCAAGCAATGCTTGTTCAGCTTCAATATTATGTGGAAGTTGTTGAAAAGAAGAGGAGTCTTCTTTTTCTGAAGAACCGAAACTGATGATGCTTGTTTTTTCCATAAAAGTTTTTTCCCACTACAATTTCATATTTCTCTATTTTAGGCAATCAATTGAACATTACACCTCAAAGAGATAGGAAACTTAATCTTCCTTTTAAATTAGAGTCACATCTTCAATTTCTGTTTCATCATTTATGCGTTTTTTATATGTAGTCTATTCCTTTATATTTTATTTTCATAGTACGGGAATTTTAGAGAATATATAAATTTTCCAAATTGCACTTTTGATATTGTAAATAAAGTACAATACTATGTTCTGAATATTTTAACATAATATAATTTCAAAATTTTAATATTACTATGAGAATAATTTTTTTCTATTTTAATAATAGTATATAATTGGTTTATTGCTATGTGCGAATTTTCCTCTTTTAAAGAGGAGAGAGAAAGTAGTTTTTTGTTTTTATTTTAATAAAATACCTATTTTTTCTTACTATGCTCATAGTTTTTAATATGTTACGTTTTTACTCGATATACGAAACACTTTCGCCGATCAGAAACAAACTTCTTGATGCTAAGACAATAAAACACTCAACTTTTTAGGTTGAGTGTTTTTATAATATATCAATTTATTAAACGATGGGAAAATAATACAAATCAGAAAAATAATTAAACTTCTTTATTCATTACTGTTTGTATCATTCTCATTATCTTCTTGCGCTAATAATTCTTCCAGTTTTTCTTTATCAGTCTCTTCTTGAATATCACATGTTGCTTCAGGAGAGGTTAAATTTTCACCTTCTGCTTGGCGTTGTGCTTCACTCGCTGAACGCGCAACATTAATGATCACAGAAATTTGAACTTCAGGATGCAGACTAAGAGTGATGGTATGCAGGCCGATGGTTTTTATTGGATGGTTAAGTTCAACCTGATTGCGTTCAATAGAAAAACCTTCACTTGTTATAATTTCAGAAATATCACGCGTTGATACAGATCCGTAAAGCTGCCCTGTTTCACCCGCTGATCGGACGGCAATAAATGACGTACCATCAAGTTTTTCAGCAACTTTCTGTGCTTCGCTTTTACGTTCAAGATTGCGTGCTTCAAGTTGCGCACGCTGTATTTCAAAATGTTTTTTATTAGCTTCATTGGCGCGTAAAGCTTTTCCTTGAGGTAAAAGAAAGTTACGTGCATAACCATCTTTCACTGAGACAATATCACCCATCTGACCAAGACGAGGAATGCGCTCAAGTAGAATAATATCCATAGTTTTTCCTTTCGAACAGATAAATTTAATGAAGTTTTTTGTGTGATTGAAAGTTGTATTGAATAGCTGCCCAAATACCCATTAAAAGCATCATGAAAGAAATAGGTGGAGCAAAAACGATGGTTAAAATAGCAATGTAAACTAGAGAGAGAATAATAATTCGACCGTTGATCCCTTTTGTGATATTATGGAGATATGCAAGACCACTGATTGATATGATCACAGTATATGCAGAGCTAAAGACACGTGTGCTCAAATTAGCAGCAGCGTTAAAATCAATCATCGATGCTATGCAAACAAGAAGAAAAATAAAGATTCCAGAGATCGGAAGGCGTAGAGTTTGGCTCCAATCGTCACGGGGTCTTTTCAGCCATTTCATATGTTGTGCTGTTATCATCGAAAAATAAAGATTACCAATGAGAAAAATCAAACTATAAATAGTAAGAGCCATAGCAGTTAAAGTTGCTGCATGTGTCATTAAAAACTCATTAAAAGCGTGTATATCAGTTTCCTTTATTGATTGCGATTGTTGCATAGCTTGCGTTATGTCTGCAGTAATTTTTTTTGCAATGAGAGGTGTGGACGGACGAGTTTGAACATAGAATCCGATAAAGGTTGCTATAAGAGCGATAAAATTGGTTAAATGAAAAATAACGGATGATAAGGGATACCATATCAATGTATTTTCTTTTTGTGTTGATCGTGCAAGCCCAAGAAGCCAAGAGGCATACACAGCAGGAAGAAAAAATAACAGCATAAAACCAAAGGCAATATAGATATCGGTGGTGATGATAAGAACAACAGTAGCAATTATGAGAGCAACGAGGCTAGCGAATGTTCCTTGACCGAATGCAACAATGAAAATTGGCAATGAAAGAAAGCAACCAAGAAGAAGAGAAAGATATGACACAATAGACGCAATATTTGCGATGCTGATAATTGCCATTCCTATCACAACAGCAAATAACCCTGCTAAAACACCGGTCATTATTTTATAAAGATGAAAATTTTCCATTTATCGCTGTCCTGCCTTCTGCAGTTAGAGGCATTATAACACCCCAACTTTTGCTTTTGGTATTTATATCTTAATACAATCTATAATCAGCTATATGGCTAAATCATAGGGAAAGCGACTGGGGAATTCCCCCAGCAGCAGAGTTCACAAAGAGCTTACCTTATAACATATGGAAGCAAACCTAGAAAACGAGCACGTTTAATGGCTTTAGCCAATTCACGCTGCTTTTTTTGACTAACAGCTGTGATTCGTGAAGGAACAATTTTCCCACGTTCTGAAATATAACGCTGCAATAATTTGACATCTTTATAATCAATTTTAGGAGCATTTGTACCTGAAAACGGACATGTTTTACGGCGACGGTGAAAAGGACGACGTGTTGCAGCTTGATTCATATCATTCATCATTCTACTCCTTCTATGGCATCTTCACGTTGACGACGCGGGGAGCGAGCACGCTCTTCATCTTGACCAATGTGAGCATTACGATCAAGACGTGAGAGCATGACAGATTTTTCTGTTTCGTGTTTTTCCACACGAATGGTCATGTAACGCAAAATATCTTCATTGATACGCATCTGACGTTCAACTTCAGCAATTGCTGCGGCTGGCGCATCAATATTAACCAACACATAATAAGCCTTACGGTTTTTGCGAATACGATATGCAAGGGGACGAAGACCTAAATTTTCTACACGCCCAACTTTTCCACCGTGCGCTTCAATGACACTTTTGTAAAGATTCAAAAGTTCATCGATTTGCTGTGGAGCAATATCCTGTCGGGCAAGGAATATATGTTCATAAAGAGCCACTGTTTTGCCTTTCTTCAATTAAACTTTACCGATTTTAGCGCAAAGCCCCTGCGACTTGTCTTTTTGGGAGAACCAAAGAAGAAAGGACGCGTTTACAATTCGAGACATTCGAGAGTGAAGACACAGGAGGCCGAAAACATCGCGTTCTCTACTGGTTAATTTCCAGTCCTCCGTTCAATCTCCAGCTAAAATGTCGGTAACAAACGTTTGACATTTACAGCTTATCTTTAAAAATAGCAAGTTTATGTACATAAAAAAATTGAATTATGAAATCTTGATATTGTTCATATCACTTTTATAAAGGGATAACGCTATAAAGCTATAAACATGGAGGAAAGAAGGATGGATTTTTTTAACCGGATTGACGTTGCACTATTGGGAATACTTGCTGGTAATCATCAATCTTGGTCAGTTTTAGTGTTGTTTAGTATTTTTTGCGCAAAGTTTTTGATTTATATTGTTCCATTACATCTTTGTGCATTGTGGTTTTGTGGGGGGAATATAGAACGACACGTCGCATTAAGCATTTGTATCAGCATTTGTATTGCTCTTTTTATAGGTTATCTCATTTCGCTCACTTATTTTCATCCTCGCCCGTTTGTTGTAGGATTAACAACTTCACTCATTCAACATCGTGCAACGGCTTCTTTTCCAAGTAATCATGCCTTGACTATTGCATCCTATACAGCAACTCTTTATTTTTATCGATACAAAATTTCTTCTAGAGTTGCGGTGGTGTTTTTATGTTTGATCTGTTGGGGACGTATTTTCGTTGGTGTACATTATCCTCTTGATGTTGTCTCTGGTACCATTTTAGGAACTTTTATAAGTTGGGGCGTTATTCAGTTTATGGCACCTTATTTCCCTAAGTTTTTATACCAAATTCCACCATTAAAATATAACGTTAAAAGAAATATCCATTTTAAATAAGGCACTTCATCTTGATTTGCATGGATGAATAAGATCAAAAGAAAATAATTTAATGGCACAATGTTTAGGAGTCGATGGATGACAACAGCTTTTATTTTTCCAGGACAGGGAAGTCAGCTTGTTGGTATGGGCAAAGCGCTTAAAGAGCAATTTGTTGCAGCACGTATAGTTTTTGAAGAAGTTGATGATGCTTTAGGTGAGAAATTATCAAATATTATTTTTGAAGGGCCAGCAGATATTTTGACACTAACAGCAAATGCGCAACCAGCATTAATGGCTGTATCTATGGCTGTTATTCGTGTAATGCAACAATTGGGGTTTGATATAGAAAAAAAAATAAAATTTGTTGCCGGCCATTCTTTAGGAGAATATTCGGCTCTTTGCGCCGCTGGTACATTTAGTCTTACTGATACAGCAAGACTTTTGCGCATTCGTGGAAATGCTATGCAAGCTGCTGTTGCTGTTGGGGAAGGATCTATGGCAGCACTTATTGGTTTGAGCGAGCAAGATGTAGAAGAAATTTGCCAAGCAGTTTCTCGAGAAGGGATATGCCAGATTGCTAACGATAATGGAGGAGGGCAAATTGTTATTTCAGGTAAAACAAAGGCGATTGAGACAGCGGTAGAGATTGCCTCAAAAAAAGGTGCTAAACGTGCAGTTCTTCTTCCGGTTTCCGCACCTTTTCATTCGACTTTAATGCAGCCTGCTGCGGATGCCATGAAGAAAGCACTTTTGACTGTTAATAAAAAGGCTCCTCTTGTTCCTTTAGTTGCCAATGTTTCTGTTGCTGCAGAAACTGATCCAGAGCGTATTATTATGCTTCTTGTTCAACAAGTAACAGGGAGAGTACGCTGGCGTGAAACGATAGAATGGATTGGTGTTCATGGGGTTGATACACTGTTTGAAGTTGGTTCTGGAAAAGTGTTAACAGGTTTAACGCGTCGTATTAACAAGGATATAAAAGGATTAACAATTGGAACCGTTGAAGAAATAGAAGCAGCACTACAAGTGCTTGGTGTTTAATCTATCAAGGAGTCTAAAAAATGTTTAAATTAACAGGTCGTAAAGCTCTTATAACGGGAGCATCGGGAGGAATCGGTGAGGCAATTGCACGTTGCTTTCATGCACGGGGAGCAATTGTTGGGCTTCATGGAACGCGTAAAGATAAGTTGAAAGAAGTCGCTACAGATTTAGGACAAGATGTTTTTGTCTTTCCTGCTGATCTTTCTAATCGCCACTCTATTAAGCAATTGGCTGAAACGGCAGAAAAAGAAATGGGTGGTGTTGATATCTTGGTTAACAATGCAGGGATCACCCGAGATGGCCTTTTTGTACGCATGCAAGATAAAGACTGGGATGATGTTTTAGCAATCAATCTCACAGCTGCTTCTATTCTGACACGTGAATTAACACATTTTATGATGCGTCGTCGTTATGGAAGAGTTATTAACATAACATCTGTTGTTGGTGTTGTTGGAAATCCTGGACAAACAAATTATTGTGCCGCAAAAGCTGGCTTAATAGGCTTTTCTAAAGCATTAGCGCAAGAAATTGTTTCACGAAACATCACTGTTAATTGTATTGCTCCAGGATTTATTCAATCTGCCATGACCGACAAACTTAATGAAAAACAAAAAGAAGCTATTATGGCAGCGATTCCAATGAAACGCATGGGGAATGGAGAAGAAATAGCTTTTGCTGCTATTTATTTAGCGAGTGATGAAGCGGCATATGTGACGGGGCAAACCTTACATATCAATGGCGGGATGGCAATGATCTGAGTATTTGCTTTATTGCACATTGATTTATAAGTCGTATTATTTTAGATAGTAACGAATGAAATAGGCGGATGTGTCTATTTCTTTAAAAATTGTGGGTTAATCAATTTATATCGGAATGTCAGACTATCAGATTGTTTCATTTTGTAGGGGATATCCACAGGATGTTTTAAATCGCTGCTAAAATCTTTAGAGCAATGCATCTATTACTTGATTAGATGATCCGATATAACTAACCAAATTATAGGAAAATAAATTCGAGGATTTCAACATGAGTGATACAGTAGAGCGCGTTAAGAAAATTATCGTGGAGCATCTTGGAGTGAATGCAGATAAGGTCGTGGAAAACGCAAGCTTTATCGATGATCTAGGAGCAGATAGCCTTGATACGGTTGAGCTTGTTATGGCTTTTGAAGAAGAGTTTGGTGTAGAAATCCCAGATGAAGCCGCTGAAACGATTTTTACAGTAGGTGATGCAGTAAAGTTTATTGATAAAGCTTCTGCATGAAACTGAAAAGCAAAAGCATTTTACGCTTTTGCTTTTATTTTTGGGAGGCTATTTCTAAGAAGAGAGCTTTGAGAGGGAAATCTCAATCCAAGGTTGAAAAGTTATGAGACGTGTTGTTATTACTGGTTTAGGATTAGTATCTCCATTGGCTGGTGATGTTGAATATAGTTGGAAACGCCTTCTTGAGGGGGAAAGTGGTGTTCGACGCATTACTGAATTTGATGTTTCAGATCTGCCATGCCAGATCGCTGCTCGTATTCCATTGGGAGATGGAACAGATGGTACATATAATGCTGATATGTATATGGATCCCAAGGAGCAGCGTAAGGTTGATGCATTTATTGTTTACGCAATGGCTGCTGCTGGTCAAGCACTTACAGATGCTGAGTGGTTTCCCAACAGTGATGAAGAACAGGTTAATACAGGTGTATTAATTGGTTCAGGGATTGGTGGCATTGAAGGTATTGTTGAGGCTGGTTATACACTTCGCGATAAAGGTCCACGCCGTGTTTCTCCTTTTTT
Source organism: Bartonella acomydis (assembly GCF_039543025.1). Lineage (NCBI taxonomy): Bacteria > Pseudomonadati > Pseudomonadota > Alphaproteobacteria > Hyphomicrobiales > Bartonellaceae > Bartonella > Bartonella acomydis. The sequence continues at coordinate 84,126 of NZ_BAABIY010000001.1, forward strand.
TATTCCAGGACGTTTGATTAATCTTGCTTCTGGCTATGTGTCTATTAAGTATGGTTTGCGCGGTCCCAATCATTCAGTTGTAACGGCTTGTTCCACAGGGGCGCATGCTATTGGTGATGCAGCGCGTTTAATTGTATTGGGGGATGCAAATGTTATGGTGGCTGGGGGGACAGAGTCTCCAATAAACCGAATATCTCTTGCTGGTTTTTCTGCTTGTAGAGCGCTTTCTACTTGTCGTAATGATGATCCTGAACGTGCGTCACGTCCTTATGATGCTGATCGTGATGGTTTTGTGATGGGTGAGGGAGCAGCAGTTGTCATTTTAGAAGAGCTTGAACATGCAAAAAAACGCGGTGCTCACATTTATGCTGAGATTATTGGCTATGGTTTATCTGGAGATGCTTACCACATTACTGCTCCTTCAGAGAGTGGTGAAGGTGCACAGCGTAGCATGATGGCTGCTCTTAAGCGTGCACAAGTGAATATAAGTGAACTTGATTATATTAATGCTCATGGCACTTCAACGATGGCTGATGTTATAGAGTTGGGAGCTGTTGAGCGCGTTTTAGGGCATTATGCGCCACAGGTATCCATGTCATCAACAAAGTCATCTATAGGACATTTACTTGGTGCAGCTGGTGCAGCTGAGGCTATTTTTTGCGTTTTAGCTATACGAGATAATATTGCTCCCGCCACCCTTAATCTTGATAATCCATCAATTGAAACAAAAATTGATCTTGTCCCACATAAACCGCGTGAACGAAAAATTGATACGATTCTTTCCAATTCTTTTGGATTTGGTGGGACGAATGCGTCTTTAGTCATGCGGCGCTTTGGAGGATAAGAAATTATTTGTTTTTTCTGTGTTCTCTATTTTATTATAAAATTATAAAAATTTAAGCGGGAAGATTATAATTGTAATACTTAAAACTTGTTGAGGGTGATAGTTGTGTCTGATGTGAAAAATGGAAGATCACTAAAGGACTTAAAGAATTCCTCTTCGTATAATAGAGTAGATAATAATGCTATGTTAGCACATAAGAAACGAAAGAAATCGTTTATCGTACGTAACCCGTTTGTTATTCTTGGCCATTTTTTTCTGATGCTGATTGTGGTTATTATTTTAGCCATAAGCATTCCTCTTTATATTGGCAAAACTATTTTTGAAGCAAAGGGGAGGACTGAAGAGGAGCAAGTTGTTCTTATCTATCCTAGAACAGGAATTCGTGAAATTGCGTCACTTCTTGAAAAACGTGGTTTCATTCTATCATCTGACATTTTTGTTTATGGCGTTGGTTATCACCAAAAAACAACACATCTCAAAGCTGGTGAATATTTAATTCCAGCCCATGCTTCGATGCGTGATATTATGGATATTCTTGTGAAAGGAAAATCTATTGAATATACATTCACGGTGCCAGAAGGTTTGACGGTTCAACAAGTTTTTGATCGATTAGCTGCTAACGAAATTTTAATCGGGGATCTCCCAGAAGTTTTGCCTCCAGAAGGCAGTTTAATGACGGACACTGTTCGTTTTATTCGGGGGACAACGCGTAAAGAAATTATAAACAGACTGCGTGAAGGGCAAACAAAATTAATTCATGCTATATGGGCTACGCGCTCGCCTGATTTGCCAATAAAATCAATTGATGAATTTGTTATATTGGCATCAATTGTCGAAAAAGAAACAGGAATTGCAGCAGAAAGACCGCAAGTTGCTGCGGTGTTTTATAATCGTCTTGCAAAACGGATGCGTCTTCAATCTGATCCAACGGTGATTTATGGTCTTTTTGGTGGAAAAGGAATGCCACCCGGTCGCGCGATTTACCGTTCAGATCTTGAGAAAGAAACACCCTATAATACTTATAAAATTAATGGGTTGCCACCAACAGCTATTGCAAATCCAGGACGTGATTCTTTGAAAGCAGTGGCGCATTCACCAAGTAGTGACGTACTCTATTTTGTCGCTGATGGTTCTGGAGGGCATGTTTTTTCTAAAACTTTAGAGGAACATAATATGAATGTACGTAAATGGCGTGCATTTAAAGCAACACATTGATTTTTGGAGTTATAGAAAACCTATTATTAAAGTTTTGAAAAAAGTAGAACAGTATGATGACAGCCTTTGAAGATGAATTGAGTATAAAAAAAAGAAATCGACGTCGTGGTTTTTTATTTATTCTTTCTTCGCCTTCAGGAGCTGGTAAAACAACCCTTTCTCGATTACTTTTGAAAGATGGACAATTAGAACTCTCCATAAGTGCAACAACACGGAAAAAACGTGCTAGTGAAGTGGATGGTCTTCATTATCATTTTCTTTCAAAGAAAGAGTTTGAACGCAAGCGTGATGGAGATGAGTTTATTGAATGGGCAGAGGTCCATGGAAATTATTACGGAACTTTACGCGAAAGCGTTGAAAATGTGTTAAAAACTGGGCAAGACATGTTGTTTGATATTGATTATCAAGGTACCGAGCAGCTACAAAAAAAGATGCCAGACGATACTGTATCTGTTTTTATTCTTCCACCATCAATGAAAGAACTTATTTCGCGTTTACATCGTCGAGCAGAAGATAGCCAGGATATTATCGATTTACGATTGAAAAATGCGCGAACGGAAATGCAGCATTGGCGTTCTTACGATTATATAGTCATTAATGAGGATTTAAATCAGTCCATATCACTGATTAAATCGATTTATTTAGCCGAAACAGTAAAACGTGAGAGATGTGTTTTTCTTGAAACTTTTATTGATGGACTTATTGCTGAAAAGATTGCTTAATATTTTTTTATTATTTAAAAAAAAATGATACTTTTTAGATTATCAAATTCGCTAAAGTCACAAATTCAGCAATTGAAAGTGTTTCAGCACGACGTGTTGCGTCGATTCCTGATTTTTCTAAAAGCATTTCACCTCCAAGAGTTTTAAAATTTTGACGAAGCATTTTTCGTCTTTGTCCAAAGGCGATTTTTGTAACAAAGCTTAATTTTTGTGCAGAGCAATTGAGAGGTTGCATTCGCGGTATGATATGAACAAGAGAAGAAGTTATTTTGGGAGTGGGCGTAAAGGCTTGAGGAGGTACATCAAAAGCAATTTTAGCAATGGTACGCCAGCCAGTTAAAACACTAAGACGTCCATAGTGAGCAGATTGAGGTTTAGCAGTGATACGTTTGGCAACTTCGTGTTGAAACATCAATGTCATTGATTCATAAAAAGGGGGCCATGGTTCAACCAACAGCCAATTTAGTAAGAGTTGTGTTCCAATATTATAGGGAAGATTTGCAATAATGCGTGGTTTTTCTGGAGATGTTTCAAAGAGTTTTGAGAAATTTTGCTTTAGCGCATCATTATAAATAACTTTTAGTTTTTGTGGATAGTGTTTTTCTATTTCTAAGAGAGCTGGTATACAACGCGCATCACGTTCTATGGCTGTTACTATGGCACCCTTTGCAAGCAAAGCACGTGTCAAACCTCCAGGACCTGGTCCCACTTCAATAACCGGTTTTCCTTCTAGATTTCCTGCTTGACGAGCAATTTTGGATGTTAAATTAAGATCAAAAAGAAAATTTTGTCCCAAAGATTTATGAGCTAGCAATCCATATATATCAATGACCTCACGCAGAGGAGGTAAATTATCTATTGGCATGATATCAAACTATTTTCTGCAAGTTGATTTGCCAGTTTAAGAGCAGCAATAAAACTTTCCGGAGAAGCTATCCCTTTCTCAGCAATATCAAAAGCAGTTCCGTGATCTGGAGAAGTACGAATAAAAGGCAATCCTAATGTGACATTAACAGTAGTGTTAAAGTCTAATGTTTTAACGGGAATAAGGGCTTGATCATGGTACATACAAAGAGCAACATCATATGTTTTTCTAGCCTCCTCATGAAACATTGTATCGGCAGGTAATGGACCAACAATATTAAGTCCCTTCTTTTTAAGATGTTCAATAGCAGAAGTAATAATTTCAGTATCTTCGTTCCCTATTGCTCCTCCTTCTCCAGCATGAGGATTAAGTCCAGCAACAGCAAGACGAGGTGAAGTGATTTTAAATCGCGCTCTTAAGTCATGTTCAGTAATAAGTGCCGTTTGAATGATTAAATGACGGGTGAGATGTAAAGGAACTTCTTTAAGTGGTACATGCACAGTAATCGGTACAGTTTTTAATCGAGGCCCTGATAACATCATAACCGGATGGTAATATTTATGAGAGATTTTATTGGCCAAATCAGCTAAAAATTCTGTATGACCTGGAAATTGAAATCCAGCTTCGTAAAGACTTTTTTTGGCAATAGGACAAGTAACCAGTGCGCAGGCATGTCCACTTTGAATCAATTGAACACCGCGCTCAATAGCCTCAATGATTCCAGCAGCATTGTTTGGAGAAGGGTAACCTCGCTGATCACTTTGTTGATTTTTTAATGGTATGACAGGAAGAGCGACGTGAAAATTTTTTACCGGATTATTATTTGTTAAAACAGCTTCTACCTCAACATCTATTTTCAAAAAACGAGCACGTGAACGAAGGATATCTGGATCAGCAAGTAAAACAAAAGGCGGAACTCGACACTTAACACGTAAATTCCACGCTTTTAGAGCTATTTCAGGGCCAATTCCGGCAGGATCACCGCCACTAACAACAAGTGCAGCCATTATGAGTTTTGAATACGAGCTACTCGACGCAACTCTTCTAAATATTTTTCACTTAATTTTTCAAGTTTCTGCGAGCTTTTTTGTTTACTATCTTGAAGAGAAAATATGAGCCGTGCCACGTAATCATCAGAAACTCTTTTTATTTTGCAGACAGCCACTGCCTCAATCCCATCAGAGGTTTCCTGAAAGTGAGTCATTTTCCCAGCAGGCGTTGCAAGAATAGCTTGTTCCCACGCACTAGGAAGCTGGGGCTCAAGAAATTTTCCCAAGTGACGAATCGTAACATCTAAGATGCCTCTTGCCTGATTGTGGGCATTCGCACATCCATGGAAATGTGTGCGGAAGTTGTTGGCTTCTCTCTGGCGTCTTTCAAGAATTTCTGCACGGCGATGTGGAGGAATAACAAAAATAATTCTCTGTAATGTGTATTCATTTGTTGAAGGTTTTACACCACCATTTTTTAATATTCTGCGAACAGCTTCTTGTTCGCTAATCACACCTGTTTCAGCTTGATAACGTGCATTAACAAGACGCCCCCATCCCATTTGTCCACGGATGTAATCCTTAAAGTGCTGTATTGTGATATCATTTTGAATCAGAATCTGATTAAGTTGATCAATAGCCATATTATTTTGCATTGCAAAATTTTCAAAAGCTTTATCAACCTCATCATTGCTCACTTCAATATTTCGGCGTTTAATTTCAATATTTTTGAGAACTTCATTGATAAGCTCATTTTTAGCTTGCGAAGTGAGATTTCCCTGTTTTTGTTGCAATTTGAGAAAAGCTACACGCCTTTGAATATCGTAATTTGTAATAGGATTACCATTGACAGTGACAACAATGCTCGTTTGTGCGAAGACCGGTGAAATAAAAAATTCACTTACCAGTAAATTGTTCACACTCAAGGGTGCAATACAAAATAAAGCAAGAATACGCTTTTTCAATTTATTCATGTAAGTAGGCCTTCACATCGTTTATTAATTTTCATCAATTCTTTAAAATATACGTTTTTTTTCATAAAAACAATGATAAGTTAAATAGCCTATACATTCTCTTTATAAACTTTAGTTTATCTTTTTTCCAATGTCTGTAATTGTACGCAATGAAAGAGAAAAATTAAAGTTTTGTAGAGGTGTTTTTTTCCCTGGGTCAGTTATTTGTTGATAACCAAATGTTAGTCCAAAACATTCATCTGTATAGTCCAAACTGATTCCTCGTTTTATGAATGTACCAGATACTAAATCATAACCAGCATTGCTGTTAACAGACCAATAGTTAGCCAGTTTAATACCCGTTTGAAAAGAAATTTCTTGGCGTTTTTGTGGAAGTTCATAATCTGGTTGATTTGCGATGTAAGCATATTGCACGGCTCCCCAAAAATTTTTCCATTTCTGTGCTACTTCAATTTCGCTGCGGTGGATTTTTCCTGTTTTTTTATCAAAACGTCCACGTGTTTCTAAGGAAAAACCGTTTTTATTATTTGCACCAAACATTACTACATAGTCTGAACGTGTTGCCTCTAAACTGGAATGAATGCCTACATTAACAAAATCCTTTTCTGCAAAGGAGTTTTTTCCTGCAAGATGAAAGGATTGTCCAAAAAGGCCATAAAAAGACCAATTGTTGTTGAAATTTCCAGAATATCTTAAGCCTATGTTGGCTCTTGTCCCACCTTCTACACGATCATAACCAGAGAATTTATCACGTTGAAAAAGAGTGGTTGCATCAAATATGAAGCTTTGCGCATCTTCATTAGGGATTTGCCCTATATAGCGTTCATTATTGCGGATAAAAATTTGTGCGGTTGGTTCTATAATATGTGTAGAATTTTTTAACGTAATAAGGAAGGGATAGCGTAATTCTAAGCCAGCAGTTGCCATGCCACGAACTGTTGAACTACGAAGAGCGGATGAGAAGTCATTTGTAATATGAACAGTATTGTTTTCGTGTATATTTGCTGAAATGATATCAGCACGTAAAGAAAGAAGAGGGGTTAGTACCAGCCCACCGCGCATATAGAGACGCCTTTTCCATTCTAACTCATTTGTTAAACGCAAACTATTTCCTGCAATACCAGAAATCCTAGCAATGTTGAGAGGGTTCCCTTTCCAGCTCGTAGAGCTAAAATCAGTATGACGACGATAAATTGATTGCATATTGCTATGAAAGGTGAGTTCTCCATGATAAATTGGTTCAGCTGGTGTAAAAAAATAATCAATGTGTGGGAGAACCCAAGCTTGCCGAGAATGACGTTCATGGGGATCATTCAAGATTAAATTTTGAACTTTAAAATGGTAAAAACGCATATCGAAGTAGTTTTTCCCAGCCAGACCATTCAAATAAAGTTGAGAAAGTTGCGTAGGATTGTTATAGTTTTCGAGTTTATAAGCACGACTAAAATGTCGGTCAGACTGTGAAAAAATATCCCATCCATAAGTCCAGTGTGAATTAATACGAAAATCCCCTTTTGTTGCGAGCATATAACGGTTTTTATGTTGTGCATCAATTGTATCATTGTCAAAGTTTTGCGGCTTCATTTGATAGATATGTGCAAAGCGAATGTTATAATTGCCTGTTTTAAAACGTTGACGCCATTCAGCTTCGGTTAAAAGCCCTTGTTGGGTATAGAGGGTCGAAGAAAGTGTAAGATCATAATGAGGTGCAAGATTCCAAAAGTAAGAATTTTTTATACCCATACCGAGATAATCGCTATAAAAAAAGCGAGGAACAAGGAAACCGCTTGCACGTTTCACCGTTGGATCATTAAGTTCAAAAGTTGGAAAGTGTAGAATCGGTATACCAAAAAGTTCAAAGTGGCTATTTTCAAATCGAATTTTTTTAGTAACGCTATTCCATATGATCTTTCTTGCCTTAATTTTCCATACAACTTCTCTATCTGGTTTATAAGAGCAAGGTTCACAGGCTGTGTAAGTGGCATTATCAAGGACTGTTATCTGACTGTTGCGGCGTGTAGCACTTGTTGCTGCAAAATGAATGTTGTTGGCGGTATCAACGCGTAAGGCATTTACGAAGCCTTCGCCGAAGTCTTGAGTCATATCAATTTGGTTAGAATAAATTTTGTTACCATCTTTTTGAATAACTTCAACATTTCCTTGTGCTATGATTCGTCCTGTTTTTTGATTGTAAGTGACTTTTTGAGCGATAATTTTGTTGCCATCATATTCGATTTGGACATTGCCTTGTGCAGAAACAGTGTTTTCATCACGATTGTAAATGAGTTCATCTGCAGAGAGCAAGAGAGGACTTGCTAGGTTTTGGATGTGATTTTGAGCAAAAAGAGGAGGGCTTTTAGCATTTATAGAATAAGAGAAAGATATACCTAAGACACAGCCCATAATACTTTTCAAGATAAGGGCACTTAAGTGTGTCAAAATCACTTTTTTACTTATTAATGCTTTCACTTAGCCATCCTCTTTATGCAGTAAAAAAGAGATTCCTAAAAATAATGCAATAACAACAGGTGTCCAAGCTGCAATAATTGGTGGAATATACCCTGCGTTACCAAAAGCTTGAACAAGTACAGAAATAACATAAAGCACGAATCCAGCGAGCACACCACCAAGAATCAACATTCCAGATTGTCCAAAGCGTGTGAAGTTTAAAGAAACAGTTGCTGCAATGAGAGTCATTGCCACAAGTAATGCAGGTAATGCAATCAAAGATTGTAAATACATATCAAAATTGTTTGCAGAATAGCCTAATGAACGTACAATCATAATTTTTTTGGGTAATTGGTAAAATGGGATAGTTACTGGATTTGCTAAACGTTCAGTTAAAAATTCAGGTTTTAGATTCGTTTTTATTTGAAATGTCCTAAATTGTTCAGGAGGATGCCCTATTTTGTAGATAGTTCCATCTGTTAACAACCAAGCGCCATTTATCAATGTTGCTTTTTTTGTATTAATCCAATTTTTAACTGTTGCATTCTCGTTGTATTGTACAAAGGTTGCATCGATAAGAGAGAGTCCTTGATCGGTGATAGATTTAGCACCAATGGTTGTTCTACCTGAAAGGGTGCGTTGTGTTAACCATGGGATACGTGTGTTATGAAGAGATGTTAGCACATTATCACTACGCCACTCAGTCATCATTTTTTCCGCTTGCGAGAATCCCCATGCGGCAAGAGGATTAATAAGAAAAATGGAAAATAATCCCAAAAGAAAAGCTCCAAAACAGGCTGGCATAAGGAATTGCCATGCAGAAATACCAATAGAGCGAGTCACAACAAGTTCAAACTTTCGATTAAGTGAGATCAGCATGACCATTGCAGAGAAGAGTGTAATAAAGGGAATGAGTTGTTGCATGATGAAAGGAATGCGTAAAACGGAGATGAAAAACGCATCTTTTGCAGTATAATGAGAAAGGTAGGATAAACGACCAGAATTTTCTGTAAAATCGATCAAAAGAGCAAGAATAAATATTCCCCCAAAAAAATAACAAGTTATTTTAAGATAACGTGTAAAGAAATATTGTCCAAGTGTCCATCCAATCATAATACTTCATCCGAGGGATATTGAGATTTTTGATGGTCAAATTTGCTTCTCACTTTTTGAAAAACGATTTGAAGAGTTTCGTTAAGTTTTATGGGTATACCAATTGTATGGTTTGTCAAAAGCATGAAAAAAATCAGAGCACTCATTCCTATGGGGGTAATATAAAGAAGAGGAACATATGCAAGATCACTCTTTGCTTTTTCGGTAAAAAAATATCCCATCCAATAGACAAGCAAAGAGAAGGCAATAGCAAAAAAGTTTGCAGAATTACGTGCTTGTCGATATGGGCGTGTATTTCCTGTTGCTGCTAATGCAATGAGTGAGAAAACAACTGGATAGAGCCATTCTGTAAGTCTACGGTGAAACTCAGCTTTATATTGGAGTGGTTTTCGCTGATAGTAGGGATCTTTAGGATCAGGACTTAATAAATAAGAAAGAGGCCGATCTTTTGGATAAAGTGTGGGTGTTTTATCATTGGGGATGAATTCACCTAAGCTAAAGGTATATGAACTGAATTGAACGATTGAAACACTGTCATTTTGATGATTGATTCTTTCTATTTCACCGTTATTAAGGACAAGAAAACTACCGCTTTTATTGCTAATGATTGACGCGTTTGTTGCATAATAAAAAAGATCATTTTTAGGATCGCGTTGGTCGGCAATAAAGAGACGCTCAAGGGTTCCGTTTGGATTGCGTTCACCAATTTCTATATAAAGATTATTGGCGAGTTTTTGGAAACTGCCTTCACTAATAAAAAGATTAATAAGATCAACATGGGCACTTGCAAGCATTTTTCGCATATTAAGGCGTGCTTGTGGAACAACAAAATTGGCTATAGAAAAGGAGATACATGATGCAACAATAGCGAGAAGAAGAATTGGTTTCCACACAGTACTTTTAGGAAAACCACAGACGCTAATGATGGCAAGCTCTGAGTCTTGATTCATTGCGGAAAGAGTATTTGTAATTGCAATTACTAATGCAAATGGAATAACAAGAAAAATAACAGAAGGAACTAATGAGAAAGAAAATTGCAAGACTGTTAGGAGAGTTTGTCTACTTGTTGTAAGAAAATTTATTCGTGCAAGGATTTGCACTGTCCAACTGATACTAATTGCTGCAATCATAACAGCACCAAACAGGATAAGAACACGTTTTAGGATGTAGAACTCAATAATACGCATAAATAGGATAACATCCTCATGTCTTTATCTAGAAAGCAATTATTTTACACTGCCCTGACTGAAAAATATAATCAAAACTTAAAATATTTTATATCTTTTGCACATTTTTACCAAATAAAGAATGTGGAATTATAAGATAATTTCAACCCATTGTGCTATACATTATATTTTATTTTTAACGATAGGTTATAGAGAAGCAAAAAACTGAACTAATAAATTTTTTGAGGCACTTGGGAAATAATGATTCGTTTTTTCTCTCTTTAGACACATGAAAAAACAGCTAATATATACAGTCGAAAAAGAAAAAACGTTATGTTTTTAACCAGTTCCTTTTATAATGGAGATGATAGCAGCTTCTCCTCAAATATGTTGATTTTTTTATTAAAGAGCGATGAGGACTAAAAGGATGGATATTTTGTTCTATCATTTGACGCAATCAACGCTGGGGGATATTTTGCCAACGTTGGTAGAACGTGCACTAGCCCGCTTTGGTAAGGTCATAATACAATGTGTGAGTAAAGAACAATGCGATGCTATTGACATGCGGTTATGGATCTATTCTGATGAAGCATTTATTGGGCATGGTACGGCGTGTGATCAATATCCAAATTTGCAGCCTGTCTTTCTTACCACAGGACAGGAAAATCCGAATGATTCAAAGATACGCTTTCTTATAGAGGGAGCAGTTTGCTTAGATATTGAGGCTTATCAACGGCTTGTTGTGATATTTGATGGACAAAATGATGAACAGTTAAATTTTGCTCGGGTACAATGGAAAAAATATAAAATGGAGAATCATAATTTAACTTATTGGCAGCAGACTGAAGATCGCTGTTGGGAAAAGCAGGTTTGATGCACGTCGCACCTGTTATTTTGATTCTTATATGATTAAGAGGAATAATGAATTCCAACACTCTTTTCGCGGAAAGATTAGCTGAGAGTTTTTGGGTTTTCATCGTGATCTTTTTTAGGGGAGCAGTAAAAATATGGCTTACAATCAAAAAAATAAACGGTAATGATGAATGATTATTGATCGAATTTTGCTTATTTTATGGGCAGTGATGTTAGCGTTTTTTTGCATTTCATGGTTGGGTACAACGCATATTTTATCGCGAATATTCACGGCTGCTTATATAAGCAATATCGTGGATATTCTATTCTTTTTTTTGAGTGCACTGTTTGCTGGAATATTGTGGTGGAGTATACCTCAACCAATGTCTTGGAAAATGAAACTGGCGGCATTTTTGCCGCCAGCGCTCTTTTTATTCCTTTTTATCACATTCTAGTTAGAGATTTCATCTTCCGTAAATCCCACAAAGCAAATCAGTGATATAAAAGAAGCAAGAAGCAAATAATAACCGATATAAGAAGTATCAAAATGTTGCACCAGATATTCTGCAATATAAGGCGCAAGAGAGGCGCCTACGATACCAGACAAATTGAACGTTATAGAAGAGCCAGTATAACGGATTGCTGTTGGATATGGTGAAGCCAAAACAGCACCAAGAGGACTATAGATCATTCCCATGATCGATAAACCAATGATAGACATGGCAAGGACTCCTACAATTCCAGAATTTAAAAAATAAGGAATTGCGAAAGAATAGATACCGGTAATTATCGTGATCAAAATCATCAAAGTTCTACGTTTAATATGATCAGCAAGTTTTCCAGTTATAACGGTAAAAATTCCACAGAAAATAGCACCGATCACTTCTACTTGAAGAGCCTGGTTATATGGCAGTTTCAGGTGATTTGTTGAATAACTTAATAAATATGCCGTGACCAAATAAAATAAAACAAATGTTGCCATACCAGAAAATATTCCAAGAAATAGGATTCGTGGACATTTTAAAAAGACATCAATAATAGGAACTTTGACACGCTCTCTACTTTCAAGCGTTTTTTTGAACTGAACTGTTTCATTGATTGAAAGACGAACCCACAATCCTATAATCATAAAAATGATTGAGGCAATAAAGGGAATGCGCCATCCCCACGCTAAAAGTTCATCGTGATCAAGAAAGTGCAACATAGCTAAATAAACTATAATAGATAAAAATAAACCAATTGGAACGCCCAATTGAGGGAACATTGCGTACCATCCGCGCTTTTCTGGAGGAGCATTTTCTGTTGCAAGCAAAACGGCTCCCCCCCATTCTCCTCCTAATCCCATTCCTTGTCCAATACGGCATAGGGTTAAGAAAAAAGGTGCCCACCAACCAGCTGTTTCATAGGTGGGAAGAAAGCCAATGATAACGGTTGATAGACCCATCGTAAGAAGAGAGGCAATAAGTGTTGCTTTTCGTCCAATTTTATCTCCAAAATGTCCAAAAACAATTGATCCAAAAGGGCGCGAAAAAAAAGCTGCTCCAAAGATCAGAAAAGATTGCAAAATGGCAAGTTGGTCATTTTGCGTTGGAAAAAATACATGAGGGAATATAAGGGCTGCAGCAGTTGCAAAAACATAAAAATCAAAGAATTCAATTGTTGGTCCAATAAGACTTGCAAACAAAATTCGACGAGGTGAATTTCTTTTGCTTATACCTTGTATTTCTGAGTTTATAGACATGAATAGAATGTCCCTTTCAGTGTATAACAAATCAAATTACAAAATTGAACTACTATAATTATAAAAATTTCAGATCAGTGTCGAGTCGGTATTATTATGCTCTTTATAATAAACAACGATTGATTATGGTATGAAGAGCATGTCTGAGTTTCTATATGTAGACATCTTTTTATGCTCCAGAAAATAGAAAGATATTTCTATAAACGCTGTAATTTCATGAATTTCACATTGCTATTTACTTTTAAAAGCAGACATTTTTTTACTCTATTTAGAAATCAATCTCATTTTTGAGATCAATGTTTAGAATCTTAAAAATATTCAAAAAATCTTTTTGTGGATGCAATCAAAATTTTAAAGGCAAAAGAGTCTCAATTGCACTTGATTGCTACTAAAATTGATGGTTCAAGTCCTCTCATTCAGAAGTTAAGTGGTAATGGGCGTGTTATTTTCACTTCTGATTCTAATGATTTTAAAAAAGCTAGCCCATATTATTCTCTGCTTCATGTTGCTCAGCTTTCAGGCAGTATACATTTCAGTTTGAAAGCTAATTTCGTAGAGAGCTACGGTAATTACTTTATCATTGAGAAAGGAAAAGGTAACCATACATTGAAAATCACGGATTTTGATACTGAAATTACCCATTCTTTTTTTTAAGCATTTGATTTAATTACGGATAAAAGTGAAAATGCTCATTTTTCTTTAACAAACCATTCCAATAAAAAACTAATGCTATCGATGGTTGAGCCTATATGTGTAGTTTGCGGCAGAAAAAGGGTAATGATGGAAAAGAAAAAATTTGGTATTTGTCCGCAGTATATATTAACTACTACATAAAGGTAGATCTCACTGAAATGTAGATCAAAACCAACCTATTCCCACTCCTTTTACTGTTTCATCGCAAGAAAATCAAGCTAGTGTAAAACTATCTCTGGCAAGTTATCATTATCCTGTTGATGATGGTCATCAAGCTACTGTTTCAGGAGATGCTTCATTGATAGTCGATCAGATGATTTTGCGTCCAAGCGATCAGCAGCAATCTCTTCCACAAGCGCGTAAGGAAATTTCAACGCCTCGTTTTTTTACCACGC
>NZ_BAABIY010000002.1:0-110458 GCF_039543025.1 Bartonella acomydis
TTCATCTAAAAAAGCCCAAGTGGTAAAGGCACAAAACTCTCTACGCTCATTTTGGTAGAGTTTGTATTGCTCTGTCTGTAAAGCTGGTCTAAGTTTCGTTCAATATCCCAGATTAGCCAGCGGCGGTATAGGGGGGATTGAAGCATTAAAACAACCATAGCACCCAAAGCCGTTATTGGGTCTATGAATGAGGGGGATGAAGTTTCATTCATACAGATTATCTTTCTTTTAGGGTTTGTTCTAAAACTTTAGTAATAGGTTCAAAGAAATAAGAAATGAGACGCCGTTTTGAAATAATGACATCAGCTTTTAGAGTCATGCCAGGGATAAATTAAGCTCTTTGTAATTAAAAGTGATGTGATCTTAGTCGATTTTGATTAAAACAGCATAAACACCATTAATTTCTTGCTCATGGCGCGTTGTTACACCTACATTCATAACGGTACCGTAGATAACATCATAACGTTTAGGTGGAAAAGCAGAAAATTTTATGTAAGCATGTTGGCCTTTTTCTAAAAAAAACAATATCTCGATTATCAAAGAACGCTTCAACAATGAGCTCACCTGAGTCAGGGACAATACGCATGAGCGTTTTACCTGCTTCTACAAAGTCATCCAAAGTATGGATATTTAAATTGTCTATGCGTCCATCCACAGGGGCGTAAAGTGATAAGTGGTCAAGACGATATTGGCTGCGCAGAGAGAGTTCTGTCTCACGAGAAAGCTGCCGATAGTGGGTGATTTCATCAGAAATAAGGCATTGACTTTGTTGGGCGGAGAGCTTCTATTTCAGCGCTGTTTTCTTCCAAGCGTCTTTGATTGGCTAAAATTTCATGTTCCACATTTTTAAAGTCATGTAAACGTTCTAAATAAAGAGAATGGCTGATGACTTTTGTTTCCATCAAGCTTTTAGCAACTTTAAGCTTTTCTTGGCTTAATTGCTGATCATCTCGTAATCTATCTAATTGTGCGTATTGGACAGCACCGCTTCGTGTAACACGATCAGCTTGGGCTTTGAGTGTTTTTATTTTATCTTGTAGTGATTGAAGGATCGTATGGATGAGCTTTTCTCCCTTCATTTTCGCTGTTTTGTTGCTAGAGGAAGAGATTTGCAAATAAGCGAGCCCTTTGGTCACAAAATCTTTATCCAAAGGATCTCTTTCACTCAAGGCAGCTAAAATCGCAGCGGCAACTTGCCCTTGAAGGGTCTGTTGAGCGATATCGGCTTGGGTACGTGCGCGCTCATTTAAAGCTTCACGCGGATCCAATTGAATAAGAAGGTCTCCTTGATGAACGAATTGCCCCTCTTTTAGAGGACTTTTTCAATGTGTTCTGTATTTTGTGCTTGGACGAGTTGAACATAGGAAATGGGTTCATCCAAGATAAGGATCTACGGTTCGATGAGAAAAAACAAGCCAATGCTAGATCCACCTGATAGAAAGCCCTCTTGCTCGCCTACTTGGGTATGAAGTCCTTGAGGCAATTGAAAAATTAAATCATGACAAGCACTTGCATGAAGGGCGGCGTTTATTTCATTCTCAGAGGCATTTGGTTTGGCAAGATACATATTTTCAAGAATGGTTCCGGAAAAAAGGCAAGGACTTTGGGGAAAATATGCGATTGTTTTACGAACGCTACGGATATCAAAATTTTGCACAGATTGATCATTAATTAATATTTGACCACTCGTTGGGGAATAAAGAGCGCAAAGGAGCTTGGCTAAAGTTGATTTTCCACAGCCTGAAGGACCAAGCAACATAATAGGCTTGCCAGGTTGCAAACAGATATCAAGATGATTGACAATAGGTTTTTCTCCGTAAGAAAAGCAGATATCTTTAGCTTCAAGATAAGAGGGCGTAGCGAGCTGAAGAGGTGTTTTTTCTTTTTCCCATAGGGATGCAAGGCTTAAGATAGGACCAGAAACATTGCCAGCAAGAAGATGAAAGGCGATAAGTTACCCTAGTGTAATCTGGTTTTGCAGTACTGCTTGAGCTTCAAAAAAGATAATAAAAATGGTAAAAAGGTCACCAAAAATATGGCTTAAAGCCCTATTTAAAAGGTGAAATTTACCGGTAGTGAGACTTTGATCGAGGCTGCGGGCTAAAGTTTCTTGCATTCGTATCGTATGAGCAGGTTCTTTTACGTGTGTTTTGATGGCTTCAAGATTGGTAAAGCTTTCAATAAGGCGTGATTATGGGCGGCTTGCAGAGTGAATGTACGGCGTAATTGGCAGCGTAAAAAGGGGCCGACCAACGCCAAAGAGCCCATTTGTAAGGGTAAAATGATAAGGACGATAAAGGTAAGTTTTAGACTAATGGAAAAGAGTAGAGAATTAAATATAAAACGGTGCCCCCAGAGAGACTCGAACTCCCGACCCCCTGATTACAAATCAGGTGCTCTACCAACTGAGCTATAAGGGCATAATCACTTACCGAGTAGCACAAACTTACAAAAAGGAAAATAGAAAATTATCAGTTTTGTGCATGTTTTAAAAAAATTTTATCATATTATAACAATATTGCATGTCATCTTTATATGTATAATGCTTTATAGAAAAGTCTTTATAAAAATTTGTATTTGTGACTTGATCACAAATTTGAAGAATTTGATTGCTTAGAAAGATATTTTTCTAGCCAGTGAATATTATAGTTACCATCTGCAACATCTTGATTGTTAATGAGATCTCGAAAAAGAGGCAATGTGGTTTTTATTCCATCAACTACAAATTCATCTAAAGCACGTCGTAAACGCATCATGCATTCTAAACGGGTCCGCCCATGAACAATTAACTTCCCAATCATGCTATCATAATAAGGAGGAATTCGATAACCTGAATAAGCACCTGAATCAACACGGATTCCTAAACCTCCAGGTGTATGAAAATGTGTAATAGTTCCCGGTGATGGTGTAAAGGTAAGAGGATCTTCGGCATTAATACGACATTCAATAGCATGACCAGAGAAGCAGATATCTTCTTGTGCAACAGAAAGTTTGTCACCTGATGCAATATGAATTTGTTCATGAACTAAATCTATGCCTGTGATTGCTTCAGTTACAGGATGCTCTACTTGTAAACGTGTATTCATTTCAATGAAATAGAATTCACCATTCTCATAAAGAAACTCAATGGTACCTGCTCCGCGATATTCAAGTTGCGCACAGGCATTTGCAACAATATCACCAATTTTTTTTCGTTCAGTTTCATTAAGTGCAGGCGATATTGCTTCTTCCCATATTTTTTGATGACGCCGTTGAAGTGAACAATCACGTTCTCCCAAATGAACAGCATTTCCTGCACCATCACCTATGACTTGAATTTCAATATGACGGGGCTTTTCCAAATATTTTTCGATATAAACTGCATCGTCACCAAAAGCGGCTTTTGCTTCTGAACGAGTCGTTTTGAGAGCTATAGCAAACTCTTGTTCAGAGTGAACGACTTTCATACCGCGCCCACCACCACCGGCAGAAGCCTTAATAATAACTGGATAACCAATCTCATGAGCAATGCGCAAAGCATCTGTTTCTTCACGGACAGCGCCATCTGAACCAGGAACAACAGGAATTCCAAGTTTTTTAGCGGTTTTCTTTGCTTCGATTTTATCGCCCATAATTCGGATATGCGCAGCCGTTGGACCAATAAATGTAATATTATGGGCTTCTAAAACATCTGCAAATTTTGCGTTTTCAGAAAGAAAACCATAGCCTGGATGAACAGCATCAGCTCCTGTAATCTCACATGCAGCAATAATTTGATGAACACTTAAATAAGAATCGCGCGCTGGGGGAGGACCGATACAAACACTTTCATCAGCCAGACGAACATGCATTGCATTAGCATCAGCAGTGGAGTGAACAGCTACCGTTTTTATACCTAGTTCTTTACAAGCCCGCAGAACACGAAGAGCAATTTCTCCTCGATTAGCGATGAGGATTTTTTGAATCATAACTACCTCTTGCCTTATTCAATAACAATAAGTGGTTCACCAAACTCAACGGGTTGGCCATCTTTAACAAGAATGGTGCTCACCTTGCCTGAGCGTGGTGATGGAATTTGATTCATTGTTTTCATTGCTTCAATGATAAGTAAAGTTTGTCCTTCCAAAACATTTTGCCCGACATCTACAAAAGGCTGTGCACCCGGCGAGGGTGCAAGATAAGCTGTCCCAACCATTGGAGATGTTATTGCGTCTTTTGATTTATCTTCTTGTATAGAAGTTACAGTTGCGGGGGCAGGGGAAGAAGGTATAGAAACAGTAGGGGAAATGGGAGCATAAATTGTTTGTTCAGGAGTAATTGAGGTATTTTGACGTGATACACAAATACGAAGTCCACCCTGTTCAAGTTCAATATTCGTTAAGTTTGTATCATTTAAAATTTCAGCAAGGTCACGGATAATTTTCGTATCAATTGCGGTATGTTTTGCCGCGTCTATTTTTTTTGTTGTCATTTTATTTCTAACTCCTTGATCAATGAAGATCGTTATTATTTAATTTTTATGACTATATCTCTAGACTGCGGATGACACTTTGAGAACTCTTTTAGCTATCTACTGTGTTTAGAATCATACTTTCAATCTAAAATCAGTATCTGCTGACGCGCATTCGCATTTATAAGCTTATTGTCAAAAAAGAGAAAGCATAAAATTATTTCATTGACGATATTCTTACATACAGTTGACGGTATAAAAAAGATATTTACTGTATGTTTTCTATGGTTTCTTTTAATATAGCTTGGCTTACGGCTCCAATGAGCACTTTATCACCAATGATATAAGAAGGCGTTCCTGTAATACTGAGTTGAGAAGCAATCTCAATATTCTCTTTAAAAGAATTTTGAAGATGAGGGTCTTTTATTGCATTACGCAATTTTTTTTCATCTGCTCCTAACAAAACTGCTATTTTTATCGCTTTAGCTTCATTCGCACGACTCTTACTTGTCAAAAGTTCTTTATAAAATTGAGAATATTTTTCTGGAAGTTGTTTTCGAAAAGCATAAGCAACAGTGTGAGCTGCCATAGAATCAGATCCCAAAACTGGTAAGTCTTTAAGAATAACACGCAGATCTTGGTTCTCTTTTATCAAGTTTTCTATATAAGAATATGACATTTTACAATATCCGCAATTGTAATCAAAAAAATCAACGAGTACTTTTTTGCCATTTGGATTTCCCAAAACAGTATCATGAGGGGAATGGAAAATTTCCTTTTTTAAAAGATGAATGATTGAGGCTTGTTTTTTTGCATTGTGTTCACTTTTCTTTTCCAGCTTTTCTTGGAGAGTAAGCTGCATTTCAATCATAATTTCTGGATGAGTAAGTAAATAATCTCTTACAATTTTTTGAATATTGTAATCATCAATAGGTATTGTAATCTTTTTTTTGAGTTTAGATAAAAAAGTAGGATCTTCTAGAAGTTGTGTTTTAAGTTTTTCTACACTTAAATAATTTTCTGTTTTAGTGTCTGACTGTGCATTTGATAAAGAAGATAAAAAGGTTAAAATGCCCAGCATAATTGTTGATAAAAATTTTATAATAAACGTTGATTTTGAGTGTTGTTGGGACTGATGGGTCATTTATATGCCTTCATATTTCTATTGTCATATTGGGTAAATTATATGGAAACTAATACTTATATGCAATAAAGCATTTAACTACCGCCTATATCTAATAGGTTACAGGGAAAACATCAATTTTTTTCTCTATTTTATCAAATGTTGTTTTCATTTGTGATAATATTCGAGATATTTTTTTGTGGAAAAAAGCACGTTTATAAATCAATAAAGTGCCTTTGTATTGACTTTTTGCGGTTGCTTTATTGAGCACAGTAGCGCAAATTAAATTAAATAATGAAAAGTAAAATTATGAAAACCACAAAGCATTATGATTTGTTTATCATTGGTGGAGGAATAAATGGGTGTGGGCTGGCGAGAGATGGAGCTGGACGGGGATTTCAAGTAGGACTGGCAGAAATGAATGATCTTGCCTCGGGAACTTCAAGTGCATCGACAAAACTTATTCATGGAGGCCTTCGTTATCTTGAGCACTATGAGTTTAGATTGGTTCGCGAAGCGTTAAAAGAACGTGAGGTTATTTGGCGTATGGCTCCCCATATTGTGCGTCCTTTACGTTTTCTTCTTCCCTATCATAAAGAGTTGCGTCCTGCTTGGATGTTGCGTTTGGGTCTTTTCATTTATGATTATTTAGGGGGCTGGAATCAGAAATTATGGCGTAGCAAAACAGTTAATTTTTTAAAAAACTTTTCTTCTATACTTAAGGAAGAGTATCATAAAGGTTTTGAATATTCTGATGCAATAGTAGATGATGCACGTTTGGTTATTGCTAATGCTCGTGATGCAGAAAAGTATGGGGCCGATATAAAGGTAAGGACAGAAGTTCTTTCTTTAAAGAAAGAAGAAAAAAAATGGCTTATAAATCTTCGAAATAAGTTAAGCGGCAAAGAATATTGCGTCACGGCTTCTTATGTTGCGAATATGACGGGGCCTTGGATTAATCGTATTTTGGCAGATGTATTAGACTATAAAGAGAATCCCCCCGTACGACTTGTCAGGGGGTCTCATATTCTGGTTCACAAGCTTTATACCCATGATCGTGCTTATATTTTTCAGAACGGTGATGGACGTATTCTCTTTTCTATTCCGTATCAAGAAGAGTTTACATTGCTTGGAACCACAGATTGCGACTATCAGGGTGATCCTGCCAATGTTCATATTACAGATACAGAGATTGATTATATTTGTACAGCAGCAAGTGAATATTTCATACAACCCATATTACCTGAGAATATTGTTTGGACTTATTCTGGTATTCGTCCACTTTATAATGATGGTGCTTCAAAAGCACAAGAAATTACGCGGGATTATGTTCTGAAAGAAATGGGAGCGGAAAATTTACCACGCATTCTGAATCTTTATGGTGGTAAAATTACAACTTATCGCAAGCTGGCTGAAGACGCCATGAAATTTATTGAAAAAGCATTGGGAACAAAAGGAGCATCATGGACAAAAAATTCAACGCTTCCTGGAGGTGATTTCCCATATAATAGGTTAGATATACTTGAAGATAAAATTGCTCTTTTGATTCCTGATTTAGATGCTTTTACGTATCGCAGACTTGCACGGTCTTATGGTTCAGAAGCGCTGGTGATATTTGCAAATGCTAAAGCAGAAAAAGGAAAAGATTTTGGACATGGACTCTACGAAGTTGAAGTTAAATGGTTAATAGAAAAGGAATGGGCAAAAACATGTGAAGATGTGTTATGGCGCCGTTCAAAACTTGGGCTTTTATTTAATAAGAAAGAGATTGATGCTCTTTCTTATTATATGCAAAATCAAAAAGAGAACAAAAAGGATTTGTAATAATATCAATTCATTATAAAGTTTATTTCTCGTTCTTTAAATATTTTTCTTTAGTATTCAGATGGTGCAGTGATATAAGAAACATCTATGCATGTTAAAAGGAGAATTCTTATCTATCTGATTTTTATTCTCTTTTGCATTACTTAAATATAAAATGCTTAAAGCTAAGTAAAAGATTTAGAACAAAATTTTTTTGTAAATTCTTCAAAATAAAATACATAGAATGGTTAACAGGGAAAAACAATTTTGACGACTCTCTATGATTAGAGAGTATATAGAGTAGAAGCATTTCTTTGTCGGGATGAGGAGACCAAAGTGTTTTAAGTAGCATTTGTTTGTGGAGTAATTACAAAATGTTAAAGGAAAACAAGCTATCATAATGTGACTCGTTTAATATTTTCGCTTATTCAGTCTCAAAATATCTTAAAGATTGTACAAAATAACATAGATATAATTCAAAAAGGTCATATGAATGACAAGGAAGGCCGTTCAAAGGTGTTTTTGATGCTATTTTTTATCTTATAACATCAGCTACATGGATATAATATATGAAAATCATTATGTTAGAAGTATTGTCTTATGTTTCTTTTGATATGATTTTAATAAATTTTAGATTAATTGAGAAACAATGAGAAAATATGTTTCTACGTTTTTAAGTGCCGGTATAAGAGAATAAAGTTTTCTGTATATTTAGAAAAAAATAGAGACTTTGATTATAAAAATGAGAAGCACTTAAATAAAGATGAAAAAGTAATTTTCTTATGATATTATATGATCCTCCATCATCAGTAAAATTCGCAGTAGCACCAATGTTAGGTTGGACAGATCGGCATTGTAGATTTTTGTATCGTCTTTTAACAAAAAAGGCACTCCTTTATACCGAAATGATTGTAGCTGATGCTGTTATTCATGGTGCTCGCGAACAAATTTTGGCTTTGGATCATAAAGAACATCCAATTGCTTTACAATTAGGAGGAGCGGATCCTCAAAAATTGGCTGAAGCAGCACGACTTGTTGAAGAATTTGGTTATGACGAAATAAATCTCAATGTTGGTTGTCCATCAAGTCGTGTGCAAGCAGGTGTTTTTGGTGCTTATCTGATGTTACATCCTGATATTGTGGCAAGTGCCGTGGAAGCAATGAAAAAAGTAGTGCGTGTGCCTGTAACTGTCAAATGTCGTGTTGCTGTGGACGAGCAGGATGAAGAGTCGGCTTTAGATCTTTTAGCGCATCAAGTTTGGAATGCTGGATGTGATGCACTCTGGGTACATGCACGCAAAGCATGGTTACAAGGCTTGAGTCCGAAAGAAAATCGCAATATTCCCCCCTTGAATTATGAAAGGGTTTATAAGTTAAAACATAAATATCCTCATAAATTCATTGGAATAAATGGTGGGATTAAATCTATTTTAGAAATCAAAAAACATTTAACTTTCTGTGATGCTACCATGGTTGGGCGACAAATTTATCATGATCCAACTTTGTTAAAGCATGTTGATTTTGAAATATATGGTGAAACACAAAATAATCTAAATGATGATGATCTTATTGAAATCATGTGTGATTATGCTGCTCGACATATCGCATCAGGAGGGCGGCTTTCTCATGTGACACGCCATATGATTGGTTTATTTCATAGCAGGGAAGGGGCACGTCGATGGCGGCAAATATTATCAAATGATGCAACAAAAAATGAAGCAGGAGTACAAGTTTTAAAAGAAGCTTTTTCTGTTCTCATTTAACAACAGTTTACAGATTAACTTATGTTAAAGTTTAAATTCCTGAAAAGACTTCTTTTTTTATGAAGCTTAAAAAATCCAGATCGCGAATTTCAGTAAGCTATCATCTTTATTAAGAGGATACGACATGTTAAATAATATGCTCATCATATATTATTCAATATGAATAATCTCTTAAGATTATAGTATAAAAATACGAAATAGCATATTGATAATATTTCATAATCAGCCAGTGATCTAGCATAACCATTTTGTTAAAAAATTAGAGTGCAAAAACAATTTAGCGAATAATATTTAATGTTTTAAAAACACTTCTTTTAAAAACCCAGAAATTATTCATATCTTGTATATATGACGAGATTCTCATGAAACATTATAGATTGTAAAAGGTATCTTCATGACTGTTAGTCCATTTGATGATTTTCGTGCTTTACTCACAAATTTACCTTCTGCTGATGCATTTTCTATAACTTTGGCTAAAAAACGGCAAAAAAAGTTAATAAAAGCTCAAGGAGCTTTAGGGAAATTGGGAGATATTGCAGTTTGGTATGCAGGATGGAGAGGTGAAGAAAAACCTATCGTAAAAAGACCTTTAGTTGCTATTTTTGCTGGTAATCATGGTGTTACAGAGGAAAATGTTACACCATTTCCGCAATCTATGACACAAAAGATGGTGGAAAATTTTGCAACGGGTGGAGCTGCTATTAATCAAATTTGCATAGCCTATGATCTTGGACTGAAGATTTTTGATTTAGCTTTAGATTATCCTACAATGAATATTACCAAAGATGCTGCAATGGATGAGCGTAGTGCAGCTGCTACAATGGCATTTGGGATGGAATCTATAGCAGGTGGAACAGATCTTTTATGTATAGGTGAAATGGGAATTGGAAATACAACAATAGCTTCAGCTTTGTGTTTAGCGTTGTTTGGTGGTGATGTTGCGGAATGGACAGGAAGTGGTATGGGATCGGAGAAAGAATTTTTTCAACGTAAAACAGCAGCCGTTAAGACAGCAATTTCTTTACATAAAGATCATTTTCATGATCCCTTTGAAATAATGCGCCGCCTTGGAGGACGAGAAATTGCTGCTATGGTTGGTGCCATTTTGGCGGCAAGAATGGAAAAGGTGCCGGTTATTTTAGATGGTTTTGTGGCAACAGCAGCTGCTGCAATTCTTTATAAAATGCATCCAAGAGCGCTTGATCATATTCTTATTGGACATGTTTCATCTGAAGAGTCTCATCGTAGACTTTTAAGAAAAATTGATAAAGAACCGATTTTAGATCTGAAAATGCATCTTGGTGAAGGAACTGGAGCAGCCCTTGCAGCTGGTATTGTCAAGGCTGCTGTTTTAACACATGCACAAATGACAATTTTTGATCAAGAAAACCTAATTGCTTAAAGCGATAATAGGACGTTAAAAAGTTTTTAGAAGTTTTGTTCGCTCGTTTTGTCTTGCAATTTTATGTAATTAAGTGGAAGTTCTGTTGTATATTTAATTTGTTCCATTGCGAAAGAAGATGAGACATCACGGATATCAATTTTAGCAATTAATTTCTTATAAAAAAGATCATAAGCTTCAATATTAGGAACGACAACACGTAATAAATAATCAATATCTCCACTCATTCGATAAAATTCAATGACTTCGCGAAACTCTTGAACAATTTTTGAAAAACGCTTAAACCATTCATGGCTATGTGTATTTGTACGAATAGAAACAAAAACAGTAAGGTGAGCATTGACTTTTTCTGGAGAAAGAACGGCAACACGACGCTGAATAACACCATCTTCTTCAAGTTTTTGGATTCTACGCCAGCACGGAGTGGTTGAAAGCCCAACTTTTTTAGCAATATCAGCAACAGAAAGTGTGGCATTTTCTTGTAAAAGATGTAAAATTTTTCGATCAAGACGATCCATATTTTTCTCAATATCCAGTTTATAAAAATTTACGCACTAAATTACGCAGATATACAACAAGCTCATCATTAAACCATGGATTTTTCTGTAACCAAAAAGTATTCCGCCATGACGGATGAGGCAAAGGCATGACATTATAACCTCTAGGTTGATGTATGGAAAGAATATTTCTCCAGTCTTTGACGGTTGCTGAAACAGTTTTATGTTTTAATTCCGTAATATGCCACTTTTGTGCATAACTTCCAATTGCAAGTACAAGTTTTATTTGTGGCATCGCTTGAAATATTTTTTCATGCCATATTTCTCGACATTCACGCCTTGGTGGTAAATCAGATTTATTTTTATCATAGCCTGGAAAACAAAATCCCATAGGAACAATAGCAAAGAGGGATCTGTTATAAAATTCCTCTTTTGTGACATTTAACCAATCACGCAATCTTTCACCAGAACGGTCATTAAAAGGGATAGAAGTTTCATGAACACGCAATCCCGGTGCTTGTCCTGCGATTGCAATCGAAGCTGTATCGGATAAATAAACTACGGGTTTTGCTTCATGAGGAAGAGGAGGAAGATAAAATGGTTGTTGGTGACAAACACGGCAGGAATAGATTTTCTTTTCAAGTTCGATAATTTTTCTACAACGTGGTTGTTTCATGGGCAAAAGAAATTAAAGAATATTATTCTTATTCTGTTCGAGGATGTGCTTTTCGCCATTCTCTTGGACGTTGAAAATGTGATTGCCACATTCCAATCTTATTCTTTTTTGCTTCTTGTTCTTCTGCAGGATAATCATAATAGTTTACGGCCCAGCCATTACGTACAAGCATTGCATTAATATTACTGATCTCTTTTGTTTTACATGTTGCAAGAATGCGGCGATATTTATCTTTTTTATGCCAATAACATGTAACGGGTTGATTTGCTATGAGTTCTTTTAAATATTGTTTTGCTTCAAGCCCACATGGAGTGCGTGTTTTATTTTTACCACAAAATTGCTGGAGCTCAGGAGCATCAATTCCTATAAGACGAATCATCACAGAAGAAATCATGATTGAATCACCATCAATAATCGATGCATACCCTTTTATCACTTTTTTAGAAGAAAAATCTTCTTTTTGAGGAAGCGTTTGAGTGTATTTAAAGTAAACTGTTAGAATGGCAATCGCAATGAAAATACTAAAACCAACAACCTTTAGATTAAAACTTGTTTGATTTAAACAGAAAGATTTTTTTTTCATGAAATTAAAGGGAATACAACTATATCATATTTAATTTAGTGAAAAACGCTTATAATCTTTGTAAAAATTCTTAATAAAAACACTCTCTCATTCTCATGGAAAATTTTCATTATATGCATATTATTTTTGCTACAGATCAAATATACTATCATGATAAGAGTTAAGGTCGTAATACAGATAAAAATCAAAAAACAAATTACCTAATATCTATAAAAAATATATAGACTATAGATAGGTTATTTTTTCCTACAAAACAAAAGACTGTATTTTACGGATTGAAAAAACTATCCGTTAAATGCTGTAACTTATTATTTAATTTTTGTTTCTTTAAATTCAACGTGTTTTTTTACAACTGGATCATATTTACGTTTGCTCATTTTATCTGTCATTGTACGACTGTTTTTCTTCGTTACATAGAAAAAACCAGTATCTGCAGTTGACAAAAGCTTGATCTTAATAGTTGCTGCCTTAGCCATAATTTAAGTTTCCTATTTGTACTGAAAATATTGTCTTGCTATCTGAAATTTATTTTTAATGTAATTAAATTTTGCGGCAACACTACGGATGTTATCAAAAAAGTCAAGAGCTGATTAATTTTCTCATAAGTTGTACAAATATCAAAATCACATATAAGCCAAAAAAAAACAAGTCATAGCTGCTGAAAAATCAAAGAATTTAAAGGTATCCATACTCTGACCGATAAGAGTTGGCCCAAGGAGTATACCGATTCCATAACAAAAGATAAAAGCAGAATTAGCATGAGCAAGTTCTTGTCCTTTAAAATGTGCCTCTAGATGTGCAAGTCCAATTGTATAAAGACCGGCTGATACAGTTCCAAGGAGTAAGAGATAGCCCATCAGAAGATAATGTCGATCTTTTACATAATCATTTATAATGCTGATAGGGATTAAGAGAGAAATATTCCCCAATGCGAGTGTTGCCATAAACTGTGCAGCTTCATTTTATTATATCCAATGGATAAACTAAAAGGCATTATAAGCGTTAATGCTCCCATTGGAACAGCACCGTAAACAAGAACTGCCATCATGGAACTTGGGACGCAAAAAAGATAAGGGAAAAATAGTGTATGTTGATTCTCTTTAAATTCTGGACTTAATTTCCAAGCAGCAAAAATCGTTATAGAAGCAAGCACGATAAGAATGCATCCTATAGCAAAAGGTGTAAATCCTTGTGTTCTTACTTTTGCTAAGAGTGTAGGACCTATCGCAAATCCTAATCCCAATATAGTAGCATAAATAGAAAGAATGAAACCACGCTTTTTAGATGGAGCACAACTGTTGATCTAAAACTCTGACAGAATAAACAGAACTGTCATAGTGAAATGTAATATAAATCTTAAAATGAACCAAATTCATAAGATATCAAAAAAATAAAACCCTAAAAAAACTCAAATATCCTATAATCATCATGATTAACATTGTTTGAGTAATAACTAAATAGAGAGCGATTCGAGCAGTAAAGATGGCTGCAATAATAGTCGCAATTCCACCAATTGTTCCTCTATACCGATAGTACTATTTGAAATACCTTTCTCTGTCATGAGAAGTGAAACAAGTTGTGTTCCCATTCCCAATGTTATTCCAACTATGCCAATGGTTGTAATTACTGCAACGATTGTGCGCAAAGAATTACTGTGAAAATTCAATCTTCTTATCATGAAGATGGCTTAATTTTGCCTTTATTTATTCAGCTGACGCAAAGTTAATTGGAAAGGAAAAAAATACAAACCTATCCTTTGTCGTTTTTCTTAAAAATTAAATACGAAAAATTTTTCCATATTTTTATAGATTATTATTAAAAAATAAGAATAATCTTATATGATAAATTAAAATAATTGTACATATAAAATAATATAATGATAGCTCATTGGTAGAGCTACTTTTATCATTAATATTTATAATTTTATGGAATAAAAAGTAAATCTAAAATTTATTTTATACGTTTTTAGAGCCTTTTAAAATAAAATTATAATAATATTTTTAATGAAGATTCTTTCTTTTATAAAAAGCATGTTTTTTGTTTTTTTGTTATAAATTTGCTTTTATGGTAGGATTTCGATGAAAAGGCTATTGGTCGAGGTTCTGTTAAGAGCTCAAAGCATAAAGCACCAGCAAAAGGTTGTACAGTTATAAGTTTTACCTCTACGATATCACTTAGTTGATAGCCTTTATGGCTATGTTTTCCCACAAGAGTATGTTGTATTTCATCGAAATAATAATAATCATTTTTAAGTGTAGAAATGTGCACAAAACCATCTGTATTCAATGTGTCAAGTGAGATAAAAAGTCCTGCTTTAGTGACTCCAGAAACACGACCTGTAAAAGTACGGCCGATTTTATTGGTTAAATAATGTGCGACAAGCCGATCAATAGTTTCTCTTTCAGCTATCATTGCACGGCGTTCATATAAGGAAATTTCTGTAGCAATCTCAGAAAGATTTTGTTCTTGTGTCTGTGTTAATTTATCTTTTCCTAGTTTTAGAGCTTTAATGAGTGCGCGATGAATAATAAGATCAGCATAACGACGGATTGGTGATGTAAAATGTGTATAGTTACGTAAATTTAAACCAAAATGACCAATGTTTTGGGGATTATATTCTGCTTGAGATTGTACGCGCAAAACAACTTGATTGACCAATTCTTGTTGTTGGGTATTTATGACTTTTGCTAAAATACTATTAAGGCGTGCAGATGTAAGCTCTACACCTCGAGAGAGTGATATCCCCAAACTTTGCAGAAAATTGCGCAGTATTTCTTGTTTGGCAAGAGAAGGTTTATCGTGGATACGATAAATGAGAGGTTGATGATGCTCTTTTAATGTTTCAGAAGCTGCAATATTAGCTTGTATCATGAACTCTTCAATCAAACGATGAGCGTCTAGGTGTGGTTCATTCACAACATCTTTGATATGTCCATTTTGATCAAGTATAATCTTTTTTTCTGCTATTTCTAATTCTAGTGGTTGTCGACATTTCCGCGCAATGTTAAGGCATTGATATGCTTTCCATAATGGTTGCAAAACACTTTCGAAAAAGGGTGCAGTCTTTTTATTTATATTTCCCTCAATTGCTAGTTGCATTTCCTGATAGGAAAGCTTAGCTCTTACACGCACCATAACACGATGAAAACTATGTTTTTGTTTGTTTCCGTTTGCATCAAAAATCATACGAACGGCTAAAGCTGGTCTTTCTTTTCCTTCACGCAGAGAACATAAGTCATTAGAAAGGCGTTCTGGTAGCATAGGTACAACACGATCAGGAAAATAAACAGAATTGCCTCGTTTTAATGCTTCCTTATCTAAAGCACTTCCTGTTTTAACATAGTAAGAAACATCTGCAATTGCGACCACGATAATCCAACCACAAGGATTTGCAGGATCTTCATCTCTTCTTGCATAAACAGCATCATCATGGTCTTTTGCATCTAGTGGATCAATTGTAACAAACGGCAATTGCCGCCAATCTTCACGATTTTCTCTGTTGGCAGGTTTGATATGTTTTACTTGCTCAAGAACATCTCCAGAAAAAATATAAGGAATTCCTTTTGAAAGAAGAGCAATCATTGAGAGTGTTTTTTCACTCTCAATATGTCCTAAAATATTTTTTATTTGTGCACTTTTTAGTCCATAACCTGTATTTTTTTTAATTTCAACTTCAACAAGATCACCTGTTTTTATCTTCATTTTTGAAGCTGTTTCAGAAATATCAATAATGAATTCTTTCGTTTTGCGCTCTATAGGATCAAGGTGCCACTGGTTATTTTTTAATTTTCGTACAACACCAAATATACTCTTTGGGGTTACATCAATTTTACGGATAATCTGCCCTGTATAAGGAGAGCTTTGAGACACTTTATTTCGAAAAATTTTTACAAGAACATGATCTCCAACACCAATACTTTCTCTTTTTAGGCGATGAAAAGAATGTATTTCAATATTTGGTTTTTGACCATCTTCCCATTTAAGAGGTTGTGCAATCAAACTACCGTCTTCATCGCGTCCACTAATTTTTGCCAAAGCAACGGGTGGTAATTTTCCTTTGTTTATTGCTTTTTTTCGCTGTTTTGATATGAGTTTTTCATCCTTCAACTCACGTAATATACCCCTTAACCAAATATGAGAATCACCTTTTAAGTTAAAAGCTTTGATGATTTCTCGTTTATTTGATTGGTCAGGATTTTCATTCATAAAGGAAAGAATTTCTGCTTTGTTAGGTAAGCGTTCCATATTGAATGATTGAAAATATTTCGTTTTTTTTTCGCCTTTAGCCAAAATTTATGTCTCTTTTCTTTTGGAAGGAACTCGTTTGATGGTTACTTTTTTAACGGAAGCTTTAGCAGCTACTTTTTTCACAGATGTTTTCGTTGCGATCAGTTCTAACGCTTCTGAAAGCGTCACACTAATTGGTTCTTTATCTTTTGGCAATGTTACATTAATTTTGTTCCAATTAACATACGGACCGTAACGTCCATTGCGTACAGTGACAGTTCCTCCATCAGGGTGCTCTCCTAATGTTGCCAGTGCTGCAGAGGCTGATCTACCTCGCGTTGTTTTGTTTTCTTTTTTTTCAGCCAATACTGTAACAGCACGATTGATACCAATATCAAAAACTTCATCCACATGAAGAAGAGGAGCAGACTTACCATCATGTGTAAGGTAGGGGCCATAGCGTCCGATGGTTGCTGTAATCATTTTTCCTGTTTCAGGATGCGTGCCAATTTCACGGGGCAGGGATAGTAAAGCCAAGGCTTTATCAAGAGTGATATTTTCTGTTTGCCATTCTTTGGGGAGTCCGGCACGCTTGATTTCTTTGTTTTCACCAAGTTGAATATAAGGACCAAAACGACCATTACGAAGAGAAATATCTTTTCCTGTTTTAGGATCCATACCAAGTATAACAGGCTCATCATTATATATGATTTCCTTTTCTTCTCCAGTGTCTGTCCCAAGTTGGCGCGTATATTTGCATTCAGGATAATTGGAGCAGCCAACAAAGGCACCATAACGACCTAGCTTTAAGGATAATTCGCCATTTGTACAAAGTGGACAGGATCGAACATCACTTCCATCTTCACGGATAGGAAAGGCGAGAGGCGCTAATGTTACGTTTAAAACATCAAGGACATTGGTTATACGAAGTTCTTTGATATTGGTAATAGACGCATTAAATCCATCCCAAAAATCACGCATGACATCTTTCCAAGAAAGTTTTCCATCCGATATAAGATCCAATTTTTCTTCAAGATCTGCTGTAAAACCATATTCTACATAACGATTAAAAAAATTTTCAAGAAAAGCTGTAACGATACGTCCTTTAGCATCAGGAATAAGCTTTTTTTTATCAATGATAATATATCCACGATCACAAAGTGTCGCCAAAGTCGACGCATAAGTTGAAGGACGACCGATTCCTAACTCTTCAAGCTTTTTAATTAAGGAAGCTTCAGAATAACGAGGAGGTGGCTCTGTGGTATGTTGTATAGATTCAACTTTTTCTTTTTTAAGCACTTCACCAGCATTTATTTGTGGCAAACGTGTTGTTTCATTTTCCTCACTGTTTTCCTCTTCTCTTTGATCAGTATAGACAGAAATAAAGCCATCAAAACGAATAACAGAACCTGTTGCACGTAAATTTGCACGATTTTCTCCTTGCTGTGCTTCGATTTCAATGATTGTACGTTCAATTTCAGCAGAACACATTTGGCTGGCAATAGCGCGTTTCCATATCAGCTCATAGAGCTTTGCCTGATCGCTGTCGAGAAAATTTTGCACTTGATTGGGAGTGCGTTGAAAATCTGTGGGACGGATAGCCTCGTGTGCTTCTTGTGCATTCTTTGCTTTTGTCGAATAAAAACGTGGTTTTTCTGGAATATAATCACTACCAAAAGATTCATGAATGACTTTTCGTGCTAAATCAACAGCTTCAGCCGCTATTTGTACTCCATCGGTACGCATATAGGTAATAAGCCCTGCCATCTCACCATTAATTTCAACGCCTTCATAAAGCTTTTGAGCAATTTGCATAGTACGAGAAGCTGAAAATCCTAATTTTGAAGAAGCAGCTTGCTGTAAAGTGGATGTTGTAAATGGAGGAGAAGGATTTCTTTTTGTGGGCTTTGCTTCAACACTGATTGTGTGATATTTTGCTTCCTCCAACATAAGACGAATTTGATCTGCTTCTTCTTGAGATTGAATATCAAGTTTGCTAATTTTCCTTTGATTAAACATTGTTAATCTTGCTTGGAAGCTATCATTGCGGATGGTTTTTAATTCTGTTGTCACAGACCAATAATCTTCCTTGATAAAATGTTCTATTTCTGATTCACGATCACAAATAATACGCAAAGCAACAGATTGAACGCGACCAGCAGACCGTGCACCGGGGAGTTTACGCCACAAAACAGGTGAGAGTGTAAAACCAACAAGATAATCAAGAGCGCGACGTGCAAGATAGGCATCTACAAGTGATGTATCAATATCACGTGGCTTGTTCATGGCATCAAGTACAGATTTTTTGGTGATGGCATTAAATACTACCCGTTTAACAGGTTTATCTTTTAAAACTTTTTTTTGACGAAGAATATCCAGGATATGCCATGAAATAGCTTCTCCTTCTCTATCAGGGTCAGTTGCTAAGATCAAACTATCGGCTTCTTTAACGGCTTTCGCTATTTCATTTAAACGTTTAGCAGCAGCAGAATTTATATCCCATTTCATAGAAAAATCTTGATCAGGCAGAACAGAACCATCTTTTGCAGACAAATCACGAACATGTCCAAATGACGCGACCACTTTGTATTGAGATCCGAGATATTTATTAATTGTTTTTGCTTTTGCTGGAGATTCAACGATAACAATATTCATAATTTTACCTGAATGTTGAAATAAAAGCTTTTTATAGCTGCGTTTCATATGAATAGCCAATGGCAATTGATAAAGAGCACATAAAAAAACATTTGTCATATAAAAAACATTAATATTGTACAACTTGTAATTGTTATTATTAAAATACACTCTATATGGAATTGCACGATTTATTTTTCCACTGTTAATACAAAAATATACGGCAGAATACTAAGATAACATCTGTTGAGAAGTAGGAGGGGAAATGCTCAAGGATAGAGGATTATGTTTATAAATCATTTAAAAGTTATCCAATATATTACAGATATGTCAAAACAAATGAATCAAATGGCGCGTCAAGCACACAGCCCACTTTTAGCACTGCTTTTGGATATGGTAGCCAAAGAAGGGCAAAGCATTATTAATAGTGCTGAGACTCTTGGGGAAGATCAAAATTCGACAATGACACATAACCGCCAGAGTGTCGAATAAGCTTTCCAGCAAGCTCAAGCTCTACCAGTAACAGGTAAAGGTTTTGGAGTGAGACACCTGAGTGGGTGCTCAGTGTGTCTAAGTCAATTGGTGTTGTTGAAAGGGCGGAAAGAATAGCTGCGCGTTCTGCATCGTTTCCAAGAAAAGAGGGATTGTTTTCTTTTTCATCAGATTCATAAAATTTGTTTTTTTCAAATTGTAGGGAGACTGCTTCTTCTTCCTCAAAAAAATTGAGTTGAGAATTTTGAGATGATGATGTTAATGGTGTAAGCGTTTCTATGATATCAGAAGGATGGGTGGTGAGTTGAGCCCCATCCTTGATGAGATTATTTGTACCAACAGATCTTGGATCAAGTGGAGAGCCAGGAATAGCGAAGGTCAATCGTCCCATTTCCGCAGCTTGACGTGCGGTAATTAAGGATCCTGATCGCAGTGCCGCCTCTACAACTAACAGGCCAAGTGAGAGACCTGCAATAATACGATTTCTTCTAGGGAAATCGATAGCGCGTGGTTTCCAAGTAATTGGCATTTCACTAATAATTGCTCCACCATTAGCAACAATATCCTCGTGTAGCTTTTTATTTTCAGGAGGATAGATATGATCAATCCCGCCAGCCATCACAGCAACTGTACCTGTTAATAGGCTTGCTTGATGCACAATGCTGTCAATTCCACGAGCAAGTCCAGAAATTGTTGTAAAGTTAGCTTTTCCAAGAAAATGAGCAAATTGAGCCGCGAGTTTTTTGCCCGCCGCTGAAGCATTTCGAGAGCCTACAATCCCAACAGAAGGTTTATGAAAAACTGAAACATTGCCTTTTATGGCAATAAGAGGCGGTGATGCTTCCATTACTTTAAGAAGGGCTGGATAATCTGGTTCTCCTACACCGATAAACCGAATACCTAATTTTTCAGCTGCTTCCATTTCTTTTTCAGCATCTTCTATTGTTGTTATGCGAATAGATGTAGAAAATCCACCTTTTCTACTAAGCTTAGGTAGTGCTGCGAGAGCATTTTCTGCTGTTTTATAATGATCAATAAGATTACGAAAACTTACTGCTCCGATATTTTCACTGCGTAACAACCGCAACCAATTTAAACGTTGACGATCAGTGAGTAGAATTCCTTTATTCATCCCCGTTTTTCGTACCAATCTTGCTTTCTTTTCCAGTTAACAATCTAGCGATGTTTGCATAATGTTTTATATATACAAAAATGCTCATTACCATCAGCATACAATAGAAATGGGGATCAGAAAGATAAAAAACAAATATTGGAGTTATCACAACCGTGATAAGTGCAGATAATGAAGAATAACGGGTGAGGAAAAAAATTCCTGTCCACACAACAATGAAAACAATTGCTGCTGGCCAATAGACTCCTAAACAAACACCAAGATAGGTAGCAACGCCTTTCCCACCTTTAAATTGCAACCATATGGGAAAAAGATGTCCCAAGAAGACAAAAAAACCAGCCAAAGAAATAATAGTACTATTTTCTATCGGTCCACTTAAAAACTTTATAACAAGAACAACAACCGTCCCTTTCAACATATCGCAAAAAAGTGTGAGGGCAGCAACTTTTTTATTTCCTGTTCGTAGAACATTTGTAGCTCCAATATTTCCAGAACCGATTTTTCTCACATCGCCAAGTTTGGCCAATCGTGTAAAAATAAGACCAAAGGGAATAGAACCAATGAGATAGGATATCAGAAAGATAAACCATGGAGTAAACTGAAAAAACGTTTCTATTTTATTCATCAACAATCTCATGAAGTTTAAAAATTGATTGTCCCTTAATAAAGGTTTGGAGAATGCGTCCTTGGAAGCGTGCATTCTCAAAAGGTGTATTTTTCGAACGCGAATACAATCTCTCTGTAGAAACCACCCATGGCTCTTCAAGATCAACCAAAATAAGATCAGCATGAGCACCTTTTTTCAATGTTCCTGCATTCAGACCAAAGAGTTTTGCAGGTGCCGTTGATAAAAGTTCGACTAATCGTAAAAGAGGTATAGTTTCATCATGATAAAGGCGTAAAGCTGCACTTAACAGAGTTTCCATACCAATGGCACCTGAAGAAGCTTCATCAAATGGTAAGTGTTTTGTATCAGCTTGTTGAGGGTCATGAGAAGAGACAACAACATCTACTGTTCCATCTTTTATTGCTTCAATCAGTGCTATACGATCTTCTTCTGTACGCAATGGAGGTATGAAGCGGCAAGAAGTACGATATTCACCAATATCATTTTCGTTAAGAGATAAATGGTGAATGGATACACCAGCTGAAATTTTTGTATTCTGCTGTTTGCTTAAGCGAAGTGCATCAACAGAGAGTGCCGTTGATATTTGTGCGGCATGATAGCGTGTTTGTGTTAAAGCTGCTAAACGTAAATCTCTTTCGAGTGGAATGACTTCTGCTTCGCGAGGAATGCCACAAAGCCCTAGCCAACTAGCGAGCAATCCTTCATTCATAACACCTTTACCTGTAAGTTCTTTATCTTGTGTTTCATGCATCAATGGAATATCAAAATCGCGCGCATAAGTCATTGCTCGACGCATAACAGATGAACTTTGAAGTGTTTTTTTCCCTTCACTAAAAGCAATTGCCCCTGCATCTTTTAGCAGGCCAAATTCAGTTATTTCTTGTCCATTAAAACCTTGAGTTATTGCCGCAACAGGATAGATATTAACCAATGATACTTCCTCTGCTGTACGCGTAATGAATTTAACAAGCGCTACATTATCAATAACTGGATTGGTGTCTGGCATCATAAGGAAAGAAGTAATACCACCTGCTGCTGCTGCTTGACTTGCTGTGGCAAGTGTTTCTCTGTTTTCATTTCCTGGTTCTCCAACAAAGACGCGAGCATCAACAAGTCCAGGGAGAATTGCTTTGTTTTGTGCATTGATAATTTCTGCCCCTTCAGGAGCTCCTTGATTTAAGGCTTCGTTTCCAGCCACTGTAATGCGTCCATTTTCAACAATAACAGTGCCAATTTCATCAATTGTGCGTGAAGGATCAATAATACGAGCATTTTGAAAGACAATTGGCTTTATCATCTTTTTTCTCCACTTGGTTGCAGGCGTGAATGCAATAAAGCCTCCATAACAGCCATACGCACAGCGATTCCCATTTCTACTTGTGTATGAATCATACTCTGTGGCCCATCTGCTATGTCAGATGCTATTTCTATGCCACGGTTTATTGGACCAGGATGTAGAATAATGCAATCATCTTTAGCATAAGCTAAATTTTCTTTATGTAAGCCAAAATAATGAAAATATTCCCGAATGGAGGGAATAAAGGAACCCGTCATACGTTCATGTTGTAAGCGCAGCATCATGATAACATCAACATTCTGAAGGCCTTTTTTCATTGTGTTAAAAACTTCAACACTCATATTGGCAATTTCTTTGGGTAATAGTGTAGAAGGAGCAATAACACGAACACGAGCTCCAAAAGCATTGAGACTAAGAATATTAGAACGCGCGACACGTGAGTGTAAAATATCACCACAAATTGCAACCGTTAACCCTGCAATCCGACCTTTTGCTCTTTTAATGGTCAGAGCATCTAAGAGAGCCTGTGTTGGATGTTCATGGGCACCATCGCCTGCGTTAATAACACAACAATCAACTTTTTGTGCTAACAAAGCAGCAGCTCCAGCGCTACTATGGCGAACGACGAGTATATCTGGTTTCATGGCATTAAGGGTTGTCGCAGTATCAATTAATGTTTCTCCTTTTTTTACAGATGAATTGCCAATAGCCATATTCACCACGTTGGCTCCCAATCGTTTGCCAGCTAATTCAAAAGAAGATTGTGTTCGCGTAGAAGCTTCAAAGAAGAGATTAATTTGAGTCCGCCCATATAAGACCGATTTTACTTTATCAATTTTTTTTAAAAAAGAAATATTTGTATCTGCACGGTCAAGCAATGTAGACAGGTCTTGTACACTCAAATCTTTAATACCTAAAAGATGTTGGTGGGGGAAAAGCGGAAAAAAAATATTTTGAGTCATAGCATTCTATTTTATCTCTCTTTAAACAGGTTAAACAAGCATTTGTTTGAATATGATAAATGTTTTTTAACTGCAAGAAGACAAATAGTCTATGATGTGAATGATTTGAATAATGGAATAAGCTTATGAATGCTGTGTCTGTGCAAAATACCCGTCGAAAAAATGCGTTTCTCAGTGATACGCTGATGTTTCGTATTGCTTCTACTTTGCCTAAATTTTTATTAGCAAGTTTTGAAGAAATAGGAGATTTTGTGGCAAGCCATGAAGCATGGGAATTTTCCTGTTTAGCGAATCGTTATCGACCAGTCTTGCGCTATAATGATGAATGGGGACAGCAGGCGGAAAAGCTAGAGATACATTCTTCTTATCAGGCTCTTCAACAATATTCTAGACAAGTAGGTTTGGTCACTTCGCTTTGGGAAAACTCTACCTCAGAAAGTAGGGTACGCTATCAAGCGCGTGCTATTCGCTTAGCTCTATCTGCTGGATTGGAAACAGGACATTTAAATGAGGTTATTATAACAAGTGCGGCTATTGCAGTCTTCATTAGTGATATTGAGCTTTTCAGAAAATGGCAAAATGTACTCTTATCACGCCAATATGATCTATCCTCAAAGCCTATTCACAGCAAAAAAGCAGCTTCACTTACTTGTGCTTTTGATGATGTTAAACAAGGAGAAAAATACGCTTTTAATTTCCCTAGTGTTAAGAAAATTTCTTTTGATGAAAAAATGGGGCGTGATCTTTATCGTTTAAATATTGTAAAAACCAATGTTATTAATCCTGTAGCGGATGGATATCTTGTGAGTGCTGAATTAGATGGCTACTTGAGTTGCTTTTTAATCCCACGTATACAAGAAAATGGTGCATTAAATGGCTCCATTAAAATTCGTCATTTGTTGCAACGTTCCGGAGAATTTGTAACGCCAGAAGGTGTGGTTGATTTTCAAGGGAGTTATTGTTGGCTGTTAGGAAATATTGGAGATGGACCTAAAGTCATAAAAGATATAGAAACGATGATGCGTTTTGATCAATCTGTTGTATCGGCAGGTGTTTTGCGGGCTGCACTTCAATTTGGCATAGATTTTTTTCGGCAAAAAAGACTAGATCAGCCTTTGCCACCACTAACAGAACGCATTTTTGCAGATATTGCTCTGGATATAGCTGCAGCACAAGCATTGGTTTTACGTTTAGCACGAGCCTTTGACAATGCAGCAAATGATCGCTCTGAAGCTGCTTTTGCAAGAATTATGACTCCTATTATTACTTATCATGTAAGCCAATTAGTCGTGCCTATTATTGGCGAAATTATTGCACAGCTTGGAATTGAGAGCTTTATAGAGGACAATCCATTGTCACAAATGTTGTGTAATAGTCCTGCACGAATTGTGAGAAACATTTCAGCTAATCAATTGGTTAAGGATGCAATTCTCATCGCTGAAAAAGCGCCAGGATTATTCCATAAACTGTTAGAAAAAATTGCTCTTGATATTGGGCCAGCAGGTCCACGGGCAATTGAGATCATTAAATCTGCTGTTGAAATGGCCTCAGCAAATGAGGGAGCTGGGAGATTTTTTGTTGAACAAGTGGCTTATGCAGCTGCAGCTGCATCATTACGTTGTATAGATATAGAACATGTGGCAAATGCCTATATGGAAAGCCGCCTTGGTGGACAATGGAGATCTTCTTATGGGATGCTTATTGCGCGATATAATGCGGGGCATTTACTCAATGTTCTTTATCCATCTATATGATGAAGACTTTGAATTCTGTCGAGAGCACCTTGCAATATGAAAGCAGCAGCAGCCGAATCAATACGGTTTACTCTTTTAGCGCGTGATATGTCCATTTCTAAAAGAGAGCGTTCTGCGGCAATGGTTGATAAGCGTTCATCCCAAAAAATAAAAGGAATTTTTGTATGTGCTTTCATATTACTTACAAAAGTCTTGATTGCTTGAGCACGAGGACCGCTGCTTCCATCCATGTTAAGAGGTAAGCCAATGATAATTGCTCCTACATTCTCACGATCAAAAATTTTTATCAGTGTATGGGCATCTTCCATAAATTTTTTTCGCTGTAGTACAGGGCGCGGATTTGAAAAAGTTAAGCCCATATCAGAAATTGCAATTCCAATCGTTTTTGTGCCAAAATCTAAACCTGCTATTGTTTGCCCAGGTAAGAGATGTGTCATAATTTCATTAATATTAATAACAACCATGGGATTGATATTTAAGTCTTTTTAGTATTTCGTGTTCATAGTTATATTCTCTTTGCCTTATCAATATTCTTGCGCTTGCAAACGCAGCCTTGTATAGCCAATAAGTCAATATCAAAAAGCAGAAAGGTACAGTATGTCTGTTGATCAAGAAACAGTCAAGCGGGTGGCACATTTAGCGCGTATTGCTGTCCATGACGATGAAGTACAACGCATGACAAAAGAACTCAATGTCATTTTAGGTTTTGCGGAACAATTAAATGAAGTCGATGTCAGAAATGTTGAACCCTTAACATCCGTGATACCAATGACTTTACGAATGCGTGAAGATAATGTCACAGATGGTAATAAAGCAACAGATATCGTAGCAAATGCACCCGTTACGGAAGAAAATTTTTTTCTTGTCTCAAAAGTCGTTGAGTAATTTTTATATTAAAAAAAAACTTGAGAACCAATATGACCGATTTAACAATACTCACAATTGCACAAGCCCGTAATGCTCTCATAAAAAAAGAATTCACAGCAACAGAATTGACAGAATCTTATTTAAAAGCAATTGAATTGGCTAATCCAACTTTGAATGTTTATGTAGAAATAACAGCAGAACAAGCAAGAAAAATGGCTGTTGAATCAGAGAGCCGTTTGGCAAAAGGGCAGGGGGGAATTTTAGAAGGAATTCCATTAGGAATTAAAGATCTTTTTGCAACATATGGTGTTCATACGCAGGCTTGTTCCCATATTCTTGATAATTTTAAACCGCACTATGAATCAACAGTGACTGCTAATTTATGGCAAGATGGAGCCATTATGTTAGGGAAGCTGAATATGGATGAGTTTGCCATGGGCTCTTCCAATGAAACATCCTATTATGGTCCAGTTATGAGTCCATGGAGAAAAAAAGGTTCCCATGAAAAGCTTGTACCGGGTGGTTCTTCAGGCGGTTCTGCTGCCGCTGTTGCAGCAGGGCTTTGTGCTGGTGCAACAGCAACAGATACAGGCGGTTCAATACGCCAGCCTGCAGCCTTCACTGGGACGGTCGGGATTAAACCAACTTATGGACGTTGTTCACGGTGGGGGATCATAGCTTTTGCCTCATCACTTGATCAAGCAGGGCCTATTGGGCGTGATGTTCGCGATTGTGCTATTTTACTTCAATCAATGGCTTCTTTTGATGAAAAAGATTCTACTTCCGTGAATTTACCTGTTCCAGATTATGAAAATTATCTTGGTCAATCAATCAAAGGAATGAGAATTGGTATTCCTAAAGAATATCATATGGAAGGAATGTCCTCAGAAATTATTGAGCTTTGGCAAAAAGGTATGAGTTGGTTAAAAGAAGCAGGTGCTGAAATATGCGATATTTCATTACCCCATACAAAATATGCTTTGCCTGCTTATTATATTGTCGCTCCTGCAGAAGCGTCTTCTAATTTAGCGCGTTATGATGGAGTGCGTTTTGGTTTGCGCATACCAGGAAAAGATGTCATTGAAATGTATGAAAATACTCGTGCAGCGGGTTTTGGTGATGAAGTTAAACGACGTATTTTGGTTGGTACTTATGTGCTTTCATCGGGCTATTATGATGCCTATTATCTTAAAGCACAGAAAGTACGAACACTCGTGAAGCGTGATTTTGATGAATGTTTTGCTTCTGGCGTTGATGCTATCCTCACACCAGCAACTCCAACAGCAGCTTTCGGTATTGCTGATGAAAAAATTAAAAATGATGCTGTAGCGATGTATCTCAATGATATTTTTACTGTACCAGTTAATATGGCTGGTTTACCAAGCATTTCTGTTCCTGCTGGTCTTTCATCAAATGGTTTACCATTAGGATTACAGTTGATTGGAAAACCTTTTGCTGAAGAAATTATTTTTCAAATAGCATATGTTATAGAACAAGCAGCTGGAACATTTTTTCCTGAAAAGTGGTGGATATAATTATAAAAAAGCATTTCTCTATAATATTTAAGAGAAATGCTTTTGAAAAACCCATTGTCTTTTATACTGATAGTATTTATCCACCAAGATATGCTTCTTTAACACGCGGATCTGAAAGCATAGCTTTGCCTTCACCATGAAATAAAACATGTCCTACTTCTAGAATATAAGCGTAGTGCGCAATGGAAAGCGCTGCAAATGCATTTTGTTCAATGAGAAGAACAGTTTTTCCCATATCATTAATTTTTTGGATAATTGAAAAAAGCTCCTTTACAAGAAGTGGCGCTAACCCTAGAGAGGGTTCATCTAGTATTATCATATCTGGATTGCTCATGAGTGCACGGCCAACAGCAAGCATTTGTTGCTCACCGCCTGACATTGTTCCACCCAACTGTTTTGCTCTTTCACGCAAACGCGGGAAAAGCTCAAATATCCAATCGATATCGCGAGCAATCCCTGATTTATCATGACGGATATAAGCACCTAGATGGAGATTTTCTAAAACCGTAAAATGGGGCATAATACGTCGGCCTTCAGGACTAAGAGCAATTCCTAATCGCAAAATTTGTTCAGGTGACTTTTTAATAATTGATTCATCTTTATAAGTAATTTCTCCATAAACAGATCGATTCAGTCCTGTAATAGAGCGTACAATACTGCTTTTTCCTGCTCCATTGGCACCTATCAAAGTGACTATACTGCCTTTTTTTATAGACATAGAAAGATTTTGGATAGCTTTAATGGCACCATAATGAACGTGAAG
Organism: Bartonella acomydis; assembly: GCF_039543025.1. Classification (NCBI taxonomy): domain Bacteria; kingdom Pseudomonadati; phylum Pseudomonadota; class Alphaproteobacteria; order Hyphomicrobiales; family Bartonellaceae; genus Bartonella; species Bartonella acomydis. The sequence goes on from NZ_BAABIY010000002.1 coordinate 28,568, forward strand.
ATTTTTAATTTTAAGAATATCCATAAACATCTCCGCCAAGATAAGCTTCAATAACTTTAGGGTTGTTACGAATTTCATCCGGTGTGCCATTGGCAATACAACAGCCATGCTCCATAACCAAAATATATTGGCAAAGTCCCATAACAACTTTCATATCATGTTCAATAAGCAGAATTGTAAGATCAAAGTCTTTTTGAACTTTTGCTATGAATTTTCTAAGATCTTCACTCTCCTGTGGATTCATACCAGCAACCGGTTCATCAAGAAGAAGTAATTTAGGTTTTGTAGCTAACGCGCGCGCAATTTCTAAACGTCGTTGCACACCATAGGGCAGAGATGTTGCTGGTTGATTGGCAAGGTGATCAAGTTGGAGTTTTTCAAGAAGTTCCATTGAATTTTTATGAATTTCTTTTTTTTCTTTTATTGCTTTTGGAAAAAATAGAGCTGAAGAAAACCATGGATGCTTTTGTCTAACATGTGCTCCCACCATAACATTTTGTAAGACTGTTAATCCTGAAAAAAGGCGAATATTTTGAAATGTTCGAGCAATATGGCGTTGACAGATAATATAAGGAGGAGCTCCAGAAACCTTATGTTCATCAAAAAGAATGGTTCCACTTGTAGGTGCATAAAAGCCAGAAATCATATTAAAAACAGTTGTTTTTCCAGCGCCATTTGGACCAATTAATCCAGTAATTGTTCCTCGCTTAATTGCCATATTAACATTATTAACAGCAACTAAACCGCCAAAACGCATCACAATATCATTGAGTGAAAGGATAGTGTCGTTCATAGCTTTCCTTCAGTATTAAAGAGCTTTTTGCGTGTTAAAAAGTAATAAATTCCATTCCATGAAAATTCACGTTGTCCCAACAAACCTTTTCTCCAAAATAAGATGATAACGAGCAATAAAAGAGAAAAGATAACCATCCGGAGCCCTGGTGTCTCTGGAATATGCATAAAACCTAAGTCAAATGGACTTTCAATAATGCGAAGCCATTCAAGCATAACTGTAATAATAATGCTCCCAATAATACTTCCCGTAATTGAGCCAAGGCCACCGGCAACAACAATCATCAAAATATTAAAAGTAAGTAGAAAGTTGAACATTTTAGGATCGATTGTTGAAATAAGAGCAGCCATCAATGCTCCTCCGACACCTGCAAAAAATGCACCGACAGTAAAGGAAAAACTACGGTAAAAAAAAGCATTAATTCCCATTGTTTTTGCGGCGATTTCATCATCACGAATTGCTCGCAGTACGTTACCAGTATTGCTTCGCAGTAAAAGAGTAACAAAGAGAACTGTAAATGCTAACCAACCATAGTTCCACCATAATGTTGTCTCTTGAGGAATTCCTTTAATTCCTAAAGAGCCATTTGTTAAGGATGTCGCATTTGTAATAAAAATACGGATAATTTCTGCAAATCCTAATGTTGCAATTCCAAGATAATCACCGCCAAGACGTAAGATAGGGAGAGCAATTAATAAACCTACAACTGCAGCACACAAACCACTTACAATAACAGCGAGAAAAAAATGCAACTGCAGATGATGCAACGGCTCAGCTATAGGATCAAGAATCCACATCATTTCTTTTTGTTCAGGAGAAAGGAGTAAAATTGCGCATACATAAGCACCAATGGCCATGAAACCAGCATGTCCGAGAGAAAACATCCCCGTAAAACCGTAAATCAAATTGAGCGAAATTGCCAATATCGCATTAATAGCAATAAGATTGATGATACGAAGCGTGTAGTCATTAAAATGGTTATTAGCATAAAACAAAAAACTGATAAGAACTAAAAGACTGATACACGATAAAAAAGTTGTCGCTGATTTTGTCATCAGATTTTCTCCTGACTTTTTTTACCCATTAAGCCCGTGGGCATTATCAATAAAATCAGAATTAATAAAATAAAAGCGAAGGCATCTCGATATCCAGATAAAGCAGGGAAAAATGCAATAATCATAATTTCAATAAATCCAAGCAATAATCCACCCAACATTGCTCCTGGAATTGAACCAATACCTCCAATAACAGCGGCGATAAATGCTTTAAGCCCAGGAAGAACGCCCATATAAGGATGAATTTGAGGATAACGCAGAGACCACATAATGCCCGCGATAGCAGCAAGTGCTGAACCTATTCCAAATGTAAATGCAATGACTTTATTGACAGAAACGCCCATCAAACGTGTTGTTTCAATATCATGAGAGATTGCACGCATAGCAAGACCAGGTTTTGTTTTATGGATAATCCACAGCAGTAAAATAATAAGAATAAATGAAACAATAGGAACAATGAGAGACATGGGAGCAATTCTAATAATTTTGTCTGCTTCTGATCCTAAGTGCCATAGGAATGGTATTACAAGAAAATCTGGTTGTTTTACACCTTTTGGAACACCACTAAAGAGTACGGTTGCCAGATTTTCAATAAAAAATGAAATGCCTATTGCTCCGATAAGTGCTGAGATACGCGGAGCGTGACGCAAAGGTTTATAGGCAAATTGATCAACAGTAATGCCTACTGCACTTGTGATAAAAATTGCAAAACAAAGGGCTAAAATCCAAATTGGTGTAAAATCTTGAGAAGAAATTTTTAAATAATAAATAACCCCTAAGGCAAGAGTTAGAAAAATGGCAATCCAATAAATTGAAGGGCGTTTTTTAAATCCTATAAACACCCAATAATAAATGAGAATGGCAAGTAACAAAAGAAGAAGTGCTGCCCACGCAGGCATAAAACTAATGGTGGAAAAGAAAACGAAATATGCCCCCAACATAAAGATATCACCGTGAGCAAAATTAATGAGTCTCAATATACCATAGACCATGGTGTAACCAATAGCGATAAGCCCATAAAGAGATCCCAATGCCAGTGCATTAAAAAAATACTGGATGAACATTTCAGTGCTCATCTCTCATCCTTCCACATTTGTTCATTTATATAGGATAAAATAAGAAATTCTTCGATATTTAGTTGAGAAAAGAATCCTCAACAAATTCTTGTATTTTGATTAATAAAACGTTCACTTTTAAAAAGCAGGTTTTACCTCATCTAAATAGTTACGTTTCCCGTCCTTTATTTCAATTATACCAATAGGCATTTTAGGATTATGATTTTCATCCATAGACATATCCCCAAAAGGTGTTTTAAAATCTTTTAACTGGCTAAGTGCCATGGTGATTTTTTCACGATCAGCACTGCCAGCATTTTCAATAGCTTTCATAAACATCATATAACTCGTGTATCCCAAAACAGAATTGATATTTGGCTCTTTATCAGGGTAGGCGGCTCTCCACTCATTTGTAAATTCCTGTGCAGCAGTTGACATATTTGGCATGTTTTCACTGTAGGGTAGGGTTGTATGTAAAAAACCTTCTGCAGCTTTTCCTGCAATTGTAATAGTTTCTGGATTATCCATAGCATCTCCACCCATGATTTTAAACTTTGCACCTAATTCACGTGCTTGTTTCATGATGATAGCACCTTCAGAAAAATAGGATGGAATAAATAAGATATCAGGTTTTTGTGCTATAATCTGTGTAAGAACAGCTGAAAAATCCTGATCTCCGGAATTGTAGTTTAAATTTGAAATAACTTCACCACCCAATTTTTTGAAAGCACGCGTAAAATAACTGGCAAGACCAATTGCATAATCGTTTGATATATCTTTAAGAATAGCCGCTTTTTGGGCATGTAAAGTTTGATTTACATAAGTTGCAATGCCTATACCTTGATAGGAATCAATAAAGCAAGTGCGAAAGTAATATTTTTTACCTTGTGTAACAAGTGGGTTTGTTGAGGATGTGGCAATACTTGGAGTCTTTGCTTTTTCCGATATTTCTCCACCAGCCAACGAGAGTGAAGAGCCATAACTACCGATGATTCCATGTACTTTTTCACTGGCAGTTAAACGCATAACAGCATTCGCAGCTTCTACTTTATCAGATTTATTATCAATAATAATAAGTTCTACTTTACGCCCTAATATTTCAGGAATTTTTTTATGTGCCAACTCTATACCCTTAATTTCAAGCTGACCTCCAAATGCATTTTGACCACTTAACGGAAGGTAAACACCAATTTTGATAGGTTCACTCGCATAGACATTCGCTATAAGTGCTATGATAACAGCGAGCATAATGAGGATTCTCTTCAATTGCATTATGCACTTTCCTTAACTTGGTTATGATTTTTGTACCTTATCTTGAACTTCTTCATCATGCAAGTTACACATTAATGAAAATATCATTGTGTGAAAAACCTATTTTATATGATTTGTTGAGTGCTTATTGTAAGATATGTGGAGTATAGGTTCAAATATTTTTGTCAATATTCGTGTTGATATTAACATGAGGAGGTACGACAATATGGGGAAATCTTATCTTGGGGCTTGCGCGTTGAGGCAAGAGCAATGTTTAATTGAAGGTAGAGAATCAATATCGTAAATTTAGAGCTACAGGATCACGTTTTATTATGACAAGTAAGGATGCATCAAAAGATTATTCTCTAGCTGAGGATAGTGTAGCTGCTTGTAGTGAGATTATTGAAATTAGTGGAGTCATTAAGTGGTTTGATGGCAGTAAGGGATATGGATTTATTGTACCTGATTTACCTCATTTTCCCGATATATTGTTGCATGTTACGGTAATGCGTAGGGATGGTTTTCAAACAGCTTTGGAGGGTGCTAAAGTTATCTGTGCTGTGGAAAAAACTGAACGAGGCTTAAAGTGTGTTCAAGTAAAATCTATAGACTGTTCTTCAGCAGTTCATCCATCGGAAGTTCCGGCCCGTACGCATGTCGTTGTTACTCCAGAAAGTGGTTTGGAGCGCGCAATTGTTAAATGGTTTAATCGCGATAAGGGCTTTGGTTTTCTGAGTCGTGGGCAAGGAACAGAGGATATTTTTATTCATATGGAAACATTGCGCCGTTTCGGTCTAGCAGAGCTTCGTTCTGGGCAAGTCGTTCTTGTGCGTTTTGGTAAGAGCGAAAAGGGCTTGATGACAGCAGAAATTTATCCGGATATAGGAATTCCGTTTGCTACGCACTGAATTGCGCTTTTGTTGTCTTGTCGCTTCTTTCTCTTTAAAAGAGAGAGTTTTGTGTGGCTGTAAGCGAAAGTGGTTTAAAGTAACCTATCCAAGCGGATATTTATCTATAAAGTTGTTTATTATAAAGCAGATGTTCAATATTATATTGAAGATAATAAGAAGATAACTTTTTTATCTTTCATATAACGAAACTAAAAATTTGTCTGTCATGGAGATAAATAAAAATGTTAAGGCCTTTTAGAAGAGGGATTATCATTGTTTTGGCATTGTTTTTTATATTAGAAATAAGTGTAACCATAGCAAAGAAACCCATGGAGATCCCTGTTCATCCTGTTCCTTTAGAAATACAAACAAAGCAAGGTATGATCTCTTACAAGGTTGAAGTTGCTTTTACGTCATCTCAGGCTGCAGCCGGTTTAATGTATCGTACTGATTTTCCACGTGATCGTGCAATGCTTTTTAGAAATCAGGTAAGCAATAAAGTAAAAGATGAGCAGAAAATGTTTATGTGGATGGCAAATACACCTTTACCCTTGGATATGATTTTTTTGAATGATCAGGGAATTATCGTATCGATTGTCGAAAAGACATCACCATTTTCGACAGATATTATTTCATCGAGAGTACCTGCAGCTTTTGCAATAGAAGTTAATGCCGGTGAAGTTTATGAAAAAAAAATAAAGAAAGGACAGCGTATTCTTCATCCTGCAATTTGTGGAAAATGCGAAAGTGATACAAAATGACAGCAGAAGATATTCGTTTTTTTGAATATGATGGTTTGCGGTTTGCCTATCGAGAAGATGGGCAGGGAGAGCCTGTTTTATTGATTCATGGTTTTGGATCTTCAGCACGTGTGAATTGGTGTGCGACGGGTTGGTTTCGTACCCTTACGGAAGCTGGATATCGTGTTATTGCTCTTGATAATCGCGGACATGGAGATTCAGTGAAAAGTTATGATTCTTGCTTTTATACACCTCAAGCTATGGCTGGGGATGCAATGAGATTATTGCTGCATTTGGGCTTATCTAAAGCACATGTTATGGGATATTCCATGGGAGCCCGCATTAGCGCATTTATGGCCCTTTTATATCCAACATATGTACACAGCATTATTTTTGGTGGTTTAGGTATTGGTATGGTAACAGGAGCAGGAAATTGGGAACCTGTTGCAGAGGCACTTTTAGCAGAAGATATTTCTACCATTACCAATTCGCGTGGTTTGATGTTTCGCAAATTTGCCAATCACACTAAAAGCGATAGACGTGCTTTGGCAGCTTGCATTGTCACGTCAAAACAGGAGTTAACAGCTTCTGAAATTTACAAAATTAAACAACCTGCACTTGTTGCCGTTGGTTCATTAGATGAAATTAGTGGTGAAGCAGAACCATTAGCAGCTTTATTACCCTGTGGTGAAGCATTAACAATTCCTGGTCGAGATCATATGCTGGCTGTGGGAGATAAGGTTTATAAAAAAGGTGTTATTGATTTTCTTTCTCGTTATCCTATCGTTGAAAATTATTCATAAGTTTTAGAGCTCATAAAACATTCAATATTTCCTATCTTGGATAAGATGAAAAGCCTCTTCAAAAATTTGGTTATTGTGGTCTGAAAATTTATGAAGAGGTATAATAATAAGTTTCATAATTGTATCTGTATAGAAGTATTTTTTCTTACAGCTCGATTTTGTGTACTATATAAATAGTTAAAAATTCTTTTTTCATTATTCTATATCGAGCTATTCAGTAAATAAAGTAGAATATACAAAAGGGGAATGCCTTTATTCGATAAAATTCTACTTTTAAGAGAAAAAAATATAAGTTTTTATTCTATATTTTATCAGAATATGCTTGTAAGCGCAGATGCTGACATTGGAGATAAAATAAAAATTGTTTAAAACTTAGGTTCTGCTAACTTTTTTTTTACTTTTCAATCTATACGGTTATATTTGGCGATGATGGATCTTTTTAGTAAAGGTGCTTTATTAAATATGTTGAGATAGCGTTATTTTGGATGATAATATAAGTAAAAATTGAAACTAAGTTTACTATCTTTACAGAATCTTAGGAGTGCCTTATTGCCTTTCAGAATTTGATTTGAGAGTCTCAAAAACAGGAGAGCATAGTGAATGCTGATGAAATAAAAAAACTTGATAGTTATTTTAAAAACATATTCCAAAATTCAGCATTGCAAGTAAAAGCGCGACCTAAAAAGGATGATTCTTGTGAGCTTTATATTGGGAATGAGTTTTTAGGTATTATCTATCGAGATGAAGATGAGGATGAATTATCTTATAATTTCTCAATGGCGATATTGGATATTGATTTATGAAATTGATTCGTTGTGAGTAATTAGATATATTTTTTTTAATTTAATAAGATTTTTATATGAGTCTTAATGCTTTAAAGCTCGTATATTCGTTTCGTGCAATAATAAGGTGATCATGGATAGTGATGCCGAGTGCGTTTGCTGCATCTTTTAACATATGTGTCATTGTTATATCTGCTTTAGAAGGTTTTGCATCACCAGAAGGGTGATTATGTACTATGATAAGGCTTGATGCGGATAATTCCAAAGCGCGAGAGATAACTTCACGCGGATAGACAGGGGTGTGATCGATGGTTCCAGTTTGTTGCACTTCATCAGCAAGCAAGCCATTTTTTTTGTCAAGAAATAAAATACGAAATTGTTCGCGTGTTTCATGAGCCATAACGGCTTTACAGTAAGCTAATACTTTATCCCATGATGAGAAAATATCACGTTTAAACAACTCTGCACGAGCAAGACGTCCAGCAACATCTGAAATAATTTTTAAATCAATTGCAGTTGCTGGTCCACATCCTTGAATCTCTTGCAGTCGATGAATATCAGCACCCAATACATCTGCTAATGAACCAAAACGCGCTAGTAAGTTTTTAGCTATCGGTTTTGTATTTGCTCTGGGGATAGTGCGGAAAAGTAATAATTCAAGGTATTCATAATCTTCAATTGCATTGCCTTTGGACTTTAAATAGCGCTTACGAAGACGTTCACGATGTCCTTGGTAATGCTTAATCTGTGAATTCTTTTGCAGCCTTTTCGTTTTTATTTCTGATATTGGATTAAGTGGTGAAGTTGATGTCAATGCAAAATGATCATTTTGGATAAAGTGATCATTTTTGATATCTCCCTTTTTATTTATTTTTTTAGCCATGACATTTCTATATTTATTTACACACTTGAGCTTGGAATATAAAAAATATCTTTAGGAGATTGTGTAAAAATTTCATATCCCTCATTTGTGACACCAATTGTATGTTCGTATTGTGCGGTAAGAGAGCGATCCCGTGTAACAGCAGTCCAGCCATCAGATAAAATCTTAACCTGTGGCTTCCCAAGGTTGATCATTGGTTCAATTGTAAACATCATGCCTTTTTTTAGTTCTATTCCTTCTCCAGGATTTCCATAATGGAGAATATTGGGCGCATCATGAAAAAGCTGACCAATTCCATGTCCACAAAAATCTCTTACAATTGAGCATCGTTCAGCTTCTGCATAATGTTGAATAGCTGCACCAATATCACCTGTAGTCGCACCAGGCCTGACTACAGCAATCCCTCTCATAAGACTCTCATAAGTTACTTTTAACAGACGTTCTGCAGCACGTTTAATTTTCCCAACAGGATACATGCGACTTGAATCTCCATGCCAGCCATCGAGAATAAAGGTCACATCAACATTAACAATATCGCCTTCTTGCAAGGTTCTTTTATTGGGAACACCATGGCATACAACATGATTGATAGATGTACAGCATGAATGACCATATCCATGATAATTTAAGTCTGCAGGAAGAGCTCCTTTTTGGGCACCAAAAATAAAAACAAAGTCATCAATTTCTTGGGTTGTAACACCAGGCTTAATAACATCTGTAAGTGCATCAAGACATTCTGCAGCAATACAACCAACGTTGCGCATTTTAGCAAAAGCATACTCATCAAAAATACGGATTTGTCCATTAAATTTTAAGGGTATTTTATTATATTCAATATAGTCAGTCATTGCTTTTTCTGTTTTCTATTTTCACTTGGTGAATCGGAAAAATACCTTCTACACTTACGTGGCATTTTACGGCATAAAATTCTACCCCTGATTTTAATGCTAAATTAAATTCGCGTCCATAGGTTGGATCAAGGTCATGGCAGATTGTGAAAGATGTGCAATCCTCTCGTTGAATGATATAAAGCATGGCTGCTCGTTTTCCTTGTTGTACGATTTTTATAAGTTCTTCAAGATGACGTGCACCACGTTTTGTTATGCTATCAGGAAATTCTGCTAATCCTTTGTGGCGAATAAAATGCACATTTTTAACTTCTAAATAACAGTCGGGTAGGATGCCATCACACAGAAGAAAGTCAATCCGTGACTGCAGACCATAACATTGTTCTTTCAAAATTGTTTTATATCCACTTAACTCCGGTAGTAGTCCATTTTGAATGGCTTCTAGTGCAAGCTTGTTAGGTAAAGTTGTATTGATGCCAACCAAAGTATTATTTGCTTCAACAATTTCTAATTGATATGCGTATTTTCGTTTGGAATTGTTATGATATGAAAGCCAAATATTGGAGTTTGGCGTTGTTAAACCAAGCATTGAGCCTGTATTAGGAACAGATACGGTGAAAATATGTTGGTCGTCCCATTTAACATCCGCAAGAAAACGTTTATAACGATGGATAAGTTTTGCAGGAAAAAGTTTTGGAATAAAAAGCATATTTCTTTTTTAGAAGGCATAATTTTATAATTCAACTTAGATTATACATTGTAAGCATTATAGCATATGAAATCATGCATCGTTAATGTTAAGGTGCCTTACATAATTACTCTCAGGGCTGAAAACAAAAGTTTTTTTTGCTTGCACAATTTATTATTAATCATCTTCATCATACAATTTGAATAAAAAGATAATATTGGCTGTAATGTGTTACGAAGCAGGTTATTTCTTGAAATATTCTCTTTAAAAGATTGTGCTCAACAAAAATCAGCTATAGGAGCGTAATACATAGAATTAGGTAGAATTGATGGCTGGAACCAATAAGAATCGTAAAAATTTAACTGAAGGTCCAATTATTATTTTAGTCGAACCACAACTGCCCGAGAATATTGGTATGGTAGCAAGGGCGATGGCAAACTTTGGACTTTCTAAACTTCGATTAGTGAAGCCTCGAGAAATATTTCCAAATGAAAAAGCCAGAGCAGCGGCGAGTAAAGCAGATCATGTCATTAATGGTACTGTCGTTTTTGATACATTGCGTGAAGCGATTGCTGATTTGCATTATGTTTTTGCCACAACAGCACGTGAAAGATGCGGCTTTAAAACCGTAAAAAGTGCTGTTGAGGCAGCAAAAATATTACGTCAGCGTGAGGGTATTGGACATAAAACGGGTATTTTATTTGGAAGAGAAAGGTGGGGGTTAGAAAATGATGAAATCAGTCTTGTTGATGAAATCATTACTTTTCCAGTTAATCCTGCTTTTGCCTCCCTTAATATTGCGCAAGCGGTTTTGCTGATGTCTTACGAATGGATGAAGTCAGGTTTGGAAAATGTGAGCGATACGGCTTTTCGTGCTGTAGAGATGGAGCCAGCCAATAAAGAAACATTTCATGGTTTTTTATCTCAATTAGAGGATGCTTTGGATATTCGTGGGTATTTTAGACCACGAGAACGCAAAGAAGTGATGCTTGCAAATCTGCGTTCTGTTTTTACACGTGCTCATTTTGGTGAATCTGAGATTCGCTTACTACGGGGCGTTATCTCTTCATTGGATCATTTTTCTCCTCAATTACCGCGAGGAAGTGGGGCACCCGTAGATCGTGAACGTAAAAAATTAAAAACAAATGGAAAAACTGATGGATAAACGGCCTATTCTTTTTTTTGATAGTGGCATTGGCGGTTTAACAGTGTTAAGAGAAGTACGCATTCTTATTCCTGAAATGCAATTTATTTATGTTGCTGATGATGCGGGATTTCCTTATGGAAATTGGGAAGAAAATATCCTAAAAGATCGAATTTTAAAGGTCTTTACAAATCTTTTAAAGCTTTATAAGCCTGCTTTATGTGTCATCGCATGCAATACCGTTTCTACACTGATGATGACAGATTTACGAGAAAAATTCCCCCATACTCTTTTTGTAGGAACAGTTCCTGCAATTAAATTAGCCGCTGAACAAACCAAATCTGGTTTTATTTCAGTATTAGCCACTCCTGGAACAGTTAAGCGTACTTATACGCATGAATTAATCAATTCTTTTGCTGCTCAATGTCATGTTCAGCTTGTTGGCAGTGAAAAACTTGCCGGATTTGCTGAAGATTATTTGCGTGGAAAGCCTGTAGATTTGAAAGAATTACGTCATGAAATTCTTCCCTGCTTTGTCGAGAAAAATGGCAAATATACTGATATTATTGTCTTAGCTTGTACGCATTATCCTTTTTTGCTTAGCTTTTTTCGTGAACAAGCTTTATGGCCTGTTGAATGGATTGATCCGGCAAAAGCTATCGCCAAACACACAAGGTCATTATTACCAGAAAGAGTGCGTTCCAAAAGCATAAAAAAACATAAAGATTTTGCTGTATTTACATCGCAAAATATAACTTCTTCAACGGCGCATTTGTTAAAAGGATTTTACTTAAATATCATGAAAGGAGTTGACTTTGGGATTTAAGATCAATAAAAGTGCTTGTGGCTTTTTTTCTTAAGAAAATGGCATTAATTGACGTGTCCCGTGGATAGTTTTGCCTATCATTATGTAAAAGTATCCTGTCAGTCTTTACATCCAAAGGCAGAGGAGGGCGCGTTTCCTTGAGATCTTCTAAGATCTTGTCTTTTATTTTTAAAGGAAATGCGATGAGTAAACGCGAAACAACGAAATATAAAATTGACCGCCGTATGGGAGAAAATATTTGGGGGCGTCCAAAATCTCCTGTTAATCGTCGTGATTATGGTCCAGGTCAGCATGGACAACGCCGTAAAGGAAAGCTTTCTGATTATGGTGTGCAATTACGTGCTAAGCAGAAATTAAAAGGATTTTACGGTGATATTTCGGAAAAGCAATTCCGTAAAACTTATGAAGAAGCTGCTCGCCGGCGTGGTGATACTGGTGAAAATCTCATCGGACTTTTGGAATCGCGTTTGGATGCTGTTGTCTATCGCGCTAAATTTGTGCCAACAATCTTTGCTTCTCGCCAATTTATCAATCATGGGCATGTTAATGTGAACGGGCGGCGCACAAATATTCAATCATATCGTTGTAAACCAGGTGATGTTATTGAAGTTCGTGAAAAATCAAAACAGCTTGTTTTGGTCCTAGAATCTGTGCAGTTAGCAGAACGTGATGTCCCTGAATATATTGAAGCAGATCATAAACAAATGAAAGCAACGTTTTCCCGTGTTCCTGCTTTTGCGGATGTTCCTTATGCTGTGCAAATGGAACCGAATTTGGTTGTTGAGTTTTATTCCCGTTAAATTTTCTATGGAGGTATGTTGCTCTTTTTTGTTTTAGTATATGCTCAAAAGTGGCGCATCGCTTTATAGTTTTTAAAGTTAACAAATAGCCTTTATGAATGGTGCTATATCAAGTTTATTGTTATATGTAGCAATATGACTTGTGTAGCTCCATTTCTTTTTTATTTATCTTATTTTATAGGTGCGCTGAGTATCTTTTAAAGCTGTATGATGTCTGTTGTTGTCTCTGTTATTCTTGCAGAAAGCTACTTATTGTGCAGGATTATGCTATTATGGATAATATTTCAGTCGAATATCAAACAATGGAAGAGAATGGTAAAAAGACAGCTTCTTTGCTGAGAGGAATTAATGATTGTCATCCGATTTTTCGGGATGCTCCTTCGACTGTAGAATTTCATAAACTACGTAAACGGCTTTTACGTCATGTGCGGCAAGCATTGGATGATTTTTCTATGCTTTCCTCAGGAAAAAAATGGCTTATTGCTTTATCGGGTGGCAAGGATTCTTATGGTTTGCTTGCACTTCTTTTAGACTTAAAATGGCGTGGTCTTTTACCTGTTGAAATTTTGGCTTGTAATCTTGATCAAGGACAACCAGGTTTTCCAAAACACATTCTTCCAGATTTTTTAAATTCTTATCAAATTCCATATCGCATTGAATATGAGGATACTTATTCTATTGTTACGGATAAATTAGTGGAAACACAAACTTATTGTTCACTTTGTTCTCGATTGCGGCGCGGTAATTTGTATCGTATAGCACGTGAAGAGGGATGTTCTGCATTAGTTCTTGGACATCATCGTGATGATGTTTTAGAAACGTTTTTTATGAATTTATTCCATGGTGGTCGATTAGCAGCTATGCCTGGAAAGCTTATAAATAACGAAGGAGATCTTTTTGTTTTGCGTCCTCTCGTTTATGCTGCTGAGGAAGATATGGAAAAATTTTCACAAGCAATGCAGTTTCCTATTATTCCTTGCAATCTTTGTGGTAGTCAAGATGGTTTACAACGCAATGCAATGAAAAAAATGCTAAAAGATATTGAAAAAAGAATGCCAGGACGTAAAGATACCATGATTCGCGCTTTAGCAAATATCCGCTTAAGTCATTTGCTCGATAAAAAAAGTTTTGATTTTGCAAACTTATTATAAAGCTGAATTATGGAGCATAGTGAAATCTTAAATTTTATCTTTAAACAGCAATCCCATAAAGGTCATAAGCATCTGATTTTTCAATTTTGACTGTAACAAATTCACCAACACGAAGTGGTCGTCGTGATGATATGTGTACAACACCATCTATTTCTGGAGCATCATATTGGCTACGGCCTTTAGCAATTTTTCCTTGACTTTCATCGATCAAAACTTGGAGTCTTTTTCCGATTTTCTTCTTTAAAAGCTGTGTAGAAATTTGTTGTTGTTTTGCCATAAAGCGATGCCAGCGACTTTCTTTTACTTCTTCAGAAATATTTTCTAGTCCTAAATCATTGGCGACAGCACCTTTGATTCCTTCATATTTAAAACATCCCGCGCGTTCAATTTTTACTTCTTCTAGCCATTCAAGAAGTATATTAAAATCTTCATTTGTTTCGCCTGGAAAGCCAACAATAAATGTTGATCGTAAAGCGAGATCTGGACAAATTGCTCTCCACTTTTCAATTCTACGATTTGTTTTTTCCATAAGAGCAGGACGTTTCATATTGCGTAAAACAGTTGGTGATGCATGTTGAAAAGGTATATCCAGGTAAGGGAGAATTTTTTTTGCCGCCATAAGCTCAATAACTTCATCTACATGAGGATAAGGATAAACATAATGCATGCGTATCCAAATGCCCATATCACCAAGTTCACGGCAAAGATCAAAAAATTTTGCTTTTACACTGCGGTCTTTCCAAGGACTTTCAAGATATTTAAGATCAATACCATAAGCACTGGTGTCTTGTGAGATAACTAGGAGCTCTTTTACACCAGCTTTTACAAGCTTTTCAGCTTCGCGAAGAACATCATCGACAGGGCGTGAAATAAGATCACCACGTAGAGTAGGGATAATACAAAAACTACATCGATTAGAACAACCTTCAGAAATTTTTAAGTAAGCATAATGGCGAGGTGTTAAACGAATACCTTGTGGAGGAACTAAATCGATAAATGGATCATGAATAGGAGGAATTGCTGTATGAACAGCTTCTATAACACTTTCGTAATCCTGTGGTCCTGTAATAGCTAATATATTAGGATGGTTTTGGCGAATAACATCAGGATCCGCACCAAGACAACCAGTCACAATAACTTTACCATTTTCTTTGAGTGCTTTATCAATATTGGTTAATGATTCATTTCGAGCAGAATCAAGAAAACCACAAGTATTTACAACAACAACATCAGCACCTTGATGTTTCCGTGAAATTTCATAACCTTCAGACCGCAGTCTTGTAATAATTCGTTCAGAATCTACCAATGCTTTTGGACATCCCAGAGAAACGAAACTAATACGAGGTGCTGTCATGATAATCCTGCAACTTTATAATTATTAAATTTTCATTTGCTGTTTTTAATTCATTAAAAATAAAAATGCTCTTTATCTTTGACACATATGCAATATAAATTACCATAAAGCTATTTTTTTATTTTTAATATTTGCGAATGAGTCCAATCAGTTTACCCTGTATCTGTATACGTTCAGATCCATATATCCGCGTTTCATAATGAGGGTTTGCTGCTTCTAATGCAATGAAAGCGCCTTTGCGTCGATAACGTTTTAAAGTTACTTCTTTGTCATCAATGAATACAATAACAATTTCACCTGATGTTGCTGTGCTCTGACGTTTGACAATAATAATATCCTTATCAAAAATACCAGCTTCGATCATAGAATCATCTCTAACTTCTAATGCATAATGCTCGCCTAAATTAATCATATCTGGTGGTAAGGAGAGGGAGCCTGTTTGTTGCAATATAGTGGAAATGGGCATATTTGCTGCAATACGCCCCATAATAGGAATAGTGACATTTTTTGTTTTTTCTTCCTCAAAATTATCAAGATCATTGAAGTTTTTTGATATTTTTCTTTTATTTTTCTCTATCATATTGGGAGAAATTTTACGCGCTAAAGAAAGATTAAATGTTATTTTATCAGGAAGTCGAATCACCTCTACTGCACGGGCACGATTTGGCAAACGACGTATAAAGCCCCGTTGTTCTAGGGCTATCATGAGCTTATGAATGCCAGATTTTGAAGAAAGCTCTAATGCTATTTTCATTTCATCAAAGGAAGGAGGAATACCAGTTGCTTTCATATGATTATGAATAAACAACAGTAGTTCATATTGTTTACATGTTAGCATTCAATATTCCCATCAAAAGAACAAAAAATGAAGAAAAGAAAATATATGTGCTTATAATTATGCTGTAATTTTATAAGATAAAATAAAAATATTTATTTCTTATTTATTTTATAAATTTTATTTTATCTATATTAAAAATATTTTTACTATATTGTATTGCATATACAAATATTAACACACGTGAGAAATAAAATTTAAAAACATATTTTTTCTCTCTTTCATAAGACGTATTAACCTAAAATAAATTATGTCACCTATTGAAAGAAAGATTCTTGAAAAAAATTAGCTATTTCATAATTTTACCATACAGAGCTCAAGTAAACGATATTTTGCTTATTTGGTCAGAAAAGCTAGCGTATTGCATATTATTCCACGATAATTATTTAAAAAAATATTGAGTGACAATTTTATTGTCAGGAGTGATATTTTCAATTTGTATTAAACTTTTCCGATTTATCTTTGCTTTGTTTTCCTTATAATAATGAGATTTTCCAATATGCACTTATTGTCCATTAGAAAAGTTGCACTCATATATATTTTTAGTAAGATGTGCTGCCTATCTTTCAGCTAATATATTTTTTCTTTTGCCCTATGTATTAAACTCAACAATGGAGCATATCGCTGTTTTCTTCGGTGTTGTGATTAACCATATTTACCGTTTTTATAATATGCATGTTTTCGTATTTTAAAAGTTATAATGTATTTTATGTCTAAATTTTTCTTTTTATTCGAACTTAAAATGGAGAAAAAAAGATTGTATCCACAGTGATCGAGAAAGGAGAAAGGCCAGAAAAGTATTGATAACTAAACCGAATAATAATATTTTTTGCAAAAGGTGTTGACCAAATGAAAAGTCAACCGTATGTTCCTCTCACTTTCTACAGAGCAGAATAGCTTTTGTGGGAGCGCGTAGCTCAGTTGGTAGAGCAACTGACTTTTAATCAGTAGGTCCAGGGTTCGAATCCCTGCGCGCTCACCAACTCTAAATAAGATCAATGAATTTCTACAAAAGTTTTAGGAATTTTTGTTGCTTTGGTTCTTTAAATTTACTTTTCTGTACGCTCCGAACCTTTTTAAGTTTTTTATTGATTTTATGCTAAGCGTTTTCTATTAGCATTTTCGATTAAAGTGACCTCATGGGGTTATGATTGTTTTCTCATAATCAAAATAACTGGCCAATCATTATAGAAAATATCCTTTATTTATAAAATATTGATTTCTTTATTTTTTTAATTTATTTACCCTTTCCATGACAGAGATATATTTTTGTGGAAATGTAAAAATATTAACGATATATTAATTTCTTGATAAATGGTTAATTTTAAGGCTATTATGTATACGTGAGGGGAATCATCTAAAAATGTGAATTTCCTTATCGTATACAGAAGGTGCGATGTGATTTTTTGCAGTAAATACTCAATTAAAAATAAGCGGGCTGGCAAATGCTTTTAAATAGCAAAAAGAAATTTACTTCTATTTTTAATTCAACATTTCAATTTCTTTCTGTAGTCGTTGTATCCCAGTTATTGGTGTCTTGCTGCGCAAGCCAAACCGCACACTTTATCATAAAAAGTTTTTATAACAAGAAAGCGATTGATGACGCGCAAACTGCTGTTCTTCCTAAAAAAAATCCAAGTGAGCAAAATCAATTAAGAGAAAAGAAAAAAAAGGGACGAGCTATTGTCGGTAAACCTTACCAAATAAAAGGGAAGTGGTATTATCCCCGAAATGATCCAACCTATCAACGTATTGGAGAAGCATCATGGTATGGTTCAGATTTTCATGGACGTTTAACCGCAAACGGTGAGGTTTATGATATGAATCTTTTGACCGCTGCACACCCCACAATGCCTTTACCAAGTTATGCTCGTGTTACGAATCTAAAAAATGGTTCTTCACTCATTGTTAGAGTAAATGATCGTGGTCCTTTTATGAAAGATAGAATCATTGATTTATCAAAACAAGCTGCGGAAATACTTGGTTATGCAAATGCAGGTGTAGCAAATGTTAAAGTGGAATATATTTCTGAAGCACCTGTTGGTTATTATGATGCTGCCTATTTAATGGCTTCTTACACGTCAGGGAATAACACGTCATCCTCACTCACCTTGGCAGATATTTCGAAAGAAAAAGAAGATATCGTACTAAAGAAATTTGTTACAAATAGTCAGGAACAGTCAGGAGAGGCCGTTATTGCACAAAAACGGTCTTATAAAAATCTTTCAGTAACATTGCCAGAAAACGGTCCAGTTTTGCTTAATAAGCCGACGGTATTTGAGCAAGTTGCTTTAATTAATAAGTTAACTAAAAAAATAACAGTTAACTGATTACAGTTATTTAAAAAAGTAATATTTGTTTCTGATCATCTATAAGTTAAGATTATAGATGATCAGGATTTGTCATTATAATAAGCTCTTCATTACAAACAAAAAAATGAAATTATTTCTTATTCTGAAATAAGGTAATGCTCTACTTAATATTAAAATATGAAAAATGAACAAGAAAGTGTATTGGTTTTTGTGATAATACTGAAGCAAAATAGAAACCTATTTTAATTTCACGATGTGATTCTTAGTCGGAAAAAAACAAGTCTTTTCTTGTATAAGAAGATTCTTTATGCTGTTTCTTCAAATATGGGAGGAGCGGTTATGCACACGGTCTTAAGGGTTGTATTCACCTTAGTTTGGATGTTGATATTAGACGAGTGGGGGAGAGCGCAGAACTTTCAAAATTCTGCATCGCAATTGCTGTTACTTGATAATAACACAGATACAATACTTTTTGAAAAACAAAGTGATATTCCTTTTTTCCCGGCTTCGTTAACAAAATTGATGACCGCTGAAGTCATATTTCATCAATTAAAAGAAGGTGTGTTAAGCAGTACACAAAAATTCAAGGTTAGTGAAAATGCTTGGCGCAAAGGTGGAGCTCCTTCTGGTACAACGACTATGTTTGCTAAAGTAAAGACAGAAATTAGTATTTCTGATCTTTTGCGTGGTTTAATTATTGTTAATGGGAATGATGCAGCTATTATCCTTGCTGAAGGCATAGCGGGAAGTGAGGCTAATTTCGCAAAACTGATGAATCAGAGAGCCAAAATACTCGGATTATCACATAGTCATTTTGTTAATGCAACGGGGCTTCCTGAAGAAGGACAATTTATAACATTGCGCGATATGATCATATTAGCGCGTCATATTGTTCATGAATATCCCGATTATTATACGCTTTACAGCGAGCCTCATTTTACTTGGAATCATATTTTTCAACGGAACAAAAATCCTCTTATTTTTAAAGAAATTGGTGTAGAAGGATTTGCTTTTGGCTATAGTAAAGATGAAGGTTTTTCAATGGTTGTTTCTGTTTATCAAAATCATCGGCGTCTTTTTTTAGCAATAAATGGTTTGCAAAATGGTAAAGGACATACAACAGAAATAGAACGCATCCTTCAATGGGGAATGAGAGCTTTTGTTCTTAAAACGATCTTCACACAAGGACAAACTATTGGCTATGCTTCTGTTTATGGTGGAAAGCAAAATTCTGTTGCTGTTATTGTTAAAGAGCCTATAAATCTTATGCTTTCGAATGAAAAAAAAATAAATATTAAAGCGAAAATTAAATATCATGGCCCATTAAAAGCTCCCATCATTTTAGGACAACCGATAGGTGTTCTTCAGATTTTAGAAGATAAAAAGATTCTTCTCGAAAAAACAGTTTTTGCTGGAAACAAAGTTCAGAAAGGAAGCTTCTTTGTAAAAGTAAAAAACGTACTCTATGAGATAACAATTGGCTGGTTACGAAAATATTTGTAGTGTGTGCTCACAATAAGGGTTGAGGTTTATACGTGTCAGGTTATTTTATTACATTTGAAGGAGGGGAGGGTGCAGGAAAAACAACGCAAATTTCCTTACTCGCTCAGTATCTTTCTAGCAAAGGTTACGAGGTTATTACAACACGAGAACCGGGAGGAACAGAAGGTGCTGAAGTAATACGCTATATTTTGTTGTCGGGTAAGGCCCAACAGTATGGGCCATTTGTTGAAGCGGCCTTATTTACAGCTGCACGTGCTGACCATGTTAACAAAATTATTATACCAGCGATGCAAAAAGGCAAAGTCATTTTATGTGATCGCTTTGTTGATTCTACGCGTGTTTATCAAGGACTCAACAATAGGGTAGATTCTTCTATTCTTACCCTTTTAGAATCTATTGCTCTCAATGGCATAAAACCTCATCTAACATTTTTATTAGATATACCAGCAACATATGGTATGGAACGTGCAAAAATACGAAGAAACAAAGCAGAAACAATTGATCATTTTGAAAAAGATAATTTAGAGATTCAAGAGCAAAGGCGACAAGCTTTCTTGCAATTAGCAAAACAAGAACCGCATAGATTCCGAGTAATTGATGCTACAGCTACAGTAGAAATTATTGCACAGAAAATAAAAAGATTTGTCAGCAGCTTATTATTGGATCAAGCTCATGAATGATGTAAGTGTTTTACAGCAATATGACCATATTGATACAATTTTATCACCTTCACAAAATAATGTGATCTTTGGCCATGAGGATACTCGTCATTTTTTGGCGCAAATGCGAGAAGAGGGGCGTTTACATCATGCATTATTATTTGAAGGAAAATATGGAATTGGAAAAGCCACATTGGCATTTCATTTTGCTTGGAATATTCTAAGTTCTCAAAAGGGCAATTTTTTGCAGCCGGAGCATAATTCCATTACATGGCACCAAATTACGCAGGGCTGTCATCCTGGCCTTTTACACATTTCACGTTGTTTTGATTTAAAAACACAAAAATTTAAAACAGGTATACTCATTGATGATATCCGCGATGTGATGCATTTTTTAAACCAAACTGCGCAAGATAATGGATGGCGTATCGTTATCATTGATCCTGCCGAAGATATGAATAGAAGTGCGGCTAATGCAATTCTTAAAATGCTTGAAGAACCTCCTGCAAAGACTTTGTTTATTATTATTACGCATTCTCCGGGAAAACTACTCCCAACCATTCGTTCACGATGCCAAAAGATTTCTTTGCGACCATTACATGATAATGAGATGAAACAAGTCATTACGCATATTTTTTCAAATCGGGATTTGCCCGATGATGAAACCATTGAAATGATTATTAAGAGATCCAAAGGAAGTCCTCGAAAAGCTGCTTTACTTATGTGCCATGGTGGCTTTGAAATTATTAAAACCATTGAGACTTTTTTAGAACAGTCTGTTTGTAATCTTGATGTTGTGCATACTCTTGCACAAACACTTTCAGCCCTTTCTTCTACACTCCAGTTTCAACAATTTTGTGATGAAATTCTTGATAAAATTCAAAAAAAAGCTATCATGTTTGCTGAAAGAGGAGAGTTAGCTTTCTCAAAGAAATGTGCGCAAGCGTGGCAAAAGATTCATCAAGATATAGGGGAAATGCAATCATTTAATCTTGATAAAAAGCAATTTATTATTAACTTGCTTTTGAGAGTTCATAAAATCATTCACAACGGGTAAGCTTTTTCCGTGACAATGTGATGAACAGGCGTTATGCCAGTGTATCTTTTTTATTGCGTTTCACAATGAGTATGACATGCGTGACACATATTACATAACAACTCCAATTTTTTATCCTAATGGCACTCCACATATTGGGCATGCTTATAGTGCAATTACAAGTGATGTTTTGGCTCGTTTTCAACGATTAGATGGGAAAAATGTATTTTTTCTCTCTGGCACGGATGAGCACGGCTTAAAGATGCAACAAACAGCAACAGCGTTGAGTATGACAGCTCAGCAACTTGCAGATCGTAATAGTGCTGTGTTTCAAAAAATGCTCGCGGTCTTAAATTGTTCTAACGATGATTTCATTCGTACAACAGAAGAGCGTCACTATAAAGCCTGCCAAAAAATTTGGAAAAGGATGGAAGCGAATGGCGATATTTATCTTGGCCGTTATACTGGCTGGTATTCAGTTCGCCAAGAAGCCTATTATGAAGAAAAAGATACTGTAGTTGGTGAAAATAACATTCGATACGAAAAAGAATTAGGTTCTCCTGTTGAATGGAATGAAGAGGAAAGTTATTTCTTTAAGCTTTCACGTTATGAAAAAGCTCTTCTTGAACATTATGAAAAATACCCTGATTTTGTTGCTCCTCTTGAGCGGCGTAACGAAGTCATCAGTTTTATTAAATCAGGTTTAAAAGATATTTCTATTTCGCGAGCAAATTTTAATTGGGGTGTTGCTGTTCCAAATAATCCAAAGCATATAATGTATGTTTGGGTTGATGCGCTTACAAATTATTTATCAGCTATTGGTTTTTTTGATGAAAATTCAGAAAAACGTGATTTTTGGCCTGCAAATACGCATATTATTGGTAAAGATATTCTTCGTTTTCATGCGGTTTATTGGCCAGCATTTTTAATGTCTGCTGGAATTGAATTGCCTCAACATATTTTTGCGCATGGTTTTTTGCTCAATCGCGGAGCAAAAATGTCAAAATCCATTGGAAATGTCGTTGATCCTTTTGAAATGATTGACCATTATGGCCTTGATCAGTTTCGTTATTTTCTGCTTCGTGAAGTGCCATTTGGACAAGATGGCAATTATAGTCATGATGGTTTTGTCAATCGCATTAATGCAGATCTTGCTAATGATCTTGGTAATTTAGCTCAGCGTTCTTTGTCTATGATTGCCAAAAATTGCCAAGCAAAAGTTCCTCAATCTGGAACTTTTTTAATTCAAGATAAGCAGCTTTTGGAACAATCTCTTCAAACGCTTGAGCTTGTACGCCAAGCCATGTCTTCTCATGGGTTGCATTTAGCGCTTTCAACTATTTTTTCACTGATAGCAGACGCCAATCGCTATTTTGCTAGCGAAGAACCTTGGAGTTTACGGAAAAATAGTCCAGAAAGATTCGCTACAGTTCTTTATATAACGGTAGAAATTTTGCGGCGTATAGGAATTATGCTTTTACCTTTCATACCACAGTCAGCAACCAAGCTTCTCGATAGCCTTGCGATTTCTGAAAACAAGAGGTTATTGTACCATATAAGTCATACAAAAATTCAAGAGGGTCTTGATCTTCCGCCACCAGAACCAATCTTTCCTCGTTATATCTTAAAAAAAGATGAGACATATCATGCTGATTGATACACATTGCCATCTTGATTTTGAAGATTTTTCACAAGATTTAGATGGTGTAGTCCAGCGGGCTTTAGAGGTTGATGTTGAACGTATAATAACAATTTCTACACATGTCCGTAAATTAGATAAACTTTTAGCAATTGCACAAACTTATGAGCAAGTATTTTGTTCTGTTGGCACGCATCCCAATCATGCCCATGAAGAACAAAATATTACAGCTAAAGAGCTTATTCATCTCTCAAAGCATGCTAAAATTGTTGCCTTTGGGGAAGTTGGTCTTGATTATCATTATGATTATTCTTTACCTGAAGAACAAAAAAAGGTTTTTCAAGAACATATTATTGCCTCTCGAGAAACACAGCTTCCTCTTGTTATACATTCACGCAATGCCGATTCAGATATGGAAAAAATATTACGTGAGCAAATAAAAGAAGGAGCTTTTCCATTTGTCCTTCATTGTTATTCATCTGGGATGCAACTTGCTCGTGCTGGCATTGAACTTGGTGGTTATATTTCTTTTTCAGGGATTTTGACTTTTAAAAATGCGCTTGAAATTCGCGAGATAGCAAAAATTGTACCTCATGAGCATCTATTGGTGGAAACAGATGCACCATTTTTAGCTCCTGTTCCTCATCGAGGCAAAACAAATGAGCCATCTTTTATATGTTATACGGCAGCTATTTTGGCTGAAACAATTGGTTTAAGCATTGAAGAGATTGCTCAGATTACAACGAATAATGCTTTTCGTTTATTTAGCAAAATGAAATAAGGCAAAGGCTATGTTTGATCGATATCGATTCACAATATTAGGCTGTGGTCCCTCTCCAGGCGTACCTCGCCCTGATGGTGACTGGGGAGCTTGTGATCCCAACAATCCTAAAAATGAACGCTATAGAAGCTCTTTGTTAATTGAACGCATTAAACCATCAGGAAAAAAAACAACAGTTGTTATTGACACTGGTCCAGATTTTAGATCACAAATGATCAATGCTCACGTAAACCATCTTGATGCTGCACTTTACACGCATTCTCATGCAGATCATATTCACGGTATTGATGATTTGCGTAGTTATGCACTTGCACAAAAATGTTTAATAGATATCTATGCGGATATATTCACTCTAAAACATTTAAAAAATGCCTTTGGATATTGTTTTCAAACACCAAAAGATTCCTCTTATTCACCCATTTTAAAAGCACATCTCATCAATGGAGATAGCCAATTTATCATTCAAGGGCAGGGTGGAGCAATAATTGTTAATACACTTTTACAATGTCACGGTAATATTCATTCTTTAGGTTTTCGTATTGGTAATGTTGCCTACTGTACAGATGTGAGTAAATTTCCCGAAAAAACATTAGCAAAACTTATGGATTTGGACGTTCTCATTATTGAAGCACTTCAATTTGAAAAACACCCAAGCCACTTTTCCGTTGATCAAGCATTACAATGGATAGAATACTTACAGCCAAAACAAGCAATCCTTACACATATGGATAGATCGCTTGATTACAATAAGGTGGTAAATTATGTTCCACCATATGTTAAGCCTGCATATCAAGGACTTATCTTTGAAACAGACATAAAAGTTTAATATCAATATTTTTTCTTGACTAAGAACTTCTCTAAAATTCTCGGCTTTCTTTTGTATTCTTTTTGCAAAATATGGCTTTTTTATATCTAAAATGAGGTTTTTATGTATAGATATTTTAAGCTTATAATATGTATTGTGGTTTTAGCAACTTTCTTGTCAGGATGTGGGGGCGCTTAGAAAAAAATATCTCTGTTACAACATGATAGTGCGATGAATTTAGCGCTGATATTCAACGAGAGAGTTTTATGCTAATAAAGAGTAAATTGATGATACAGTGATGCTGTTTTGAGTGATCTCGCACGTATGAAACATTGTCAATTACCACAGTAATTTTTTATTGGTTGTATCAAATTGTATTTTTGTTTTAAGTAAAATCACTTAAAATAAAATTTTTATATTATTCAAATAGGTAAAGTACTTCGTCTAATTTTTGCCATAATGTTGTTTTAATATAGAAATGTGCGGCATAAATCTGACTAAATAAAGGTCGTAATCGTATTGTCGCATAATATATATTATGGAACTAAAAGGAGGGTATATTATGGTGGCAATGTCAGTATGGGGTACGTTATCAACGTTAATATGGTTGTTTTCAATGCCTATAAAAAGTAATTGGGATTTTTGGTGGGTTCCTTTTATCTAGGAAATTAGGAAATTAAGATTGATCGGGTTAGTTATTCTAACCCGAAAATCTAATAAGTCTTTTAATTTTTAATCTTTGTATAATTTTTAGTGTCACAAAAATTATAAATAATATTCCATGAGATAGTGGTAAAAAGGATTGGTCATTAGAATAATAAATCGTTAATGTTTCTGTAAATACTGCAATGCACCATAAAACAATCCCCCATAGCGAATACATCCAGAGGCCAATTAAGGCGATAGGATAAACAATAGCTAATGTAGCGGATGCAAATTGCCAATGCCATGGCATAAGATCAAAACGCCATAAAGCACCGGGTAATATACCAACAAGACGTACCCAATAAAAAATGCTTAAGCTCAAGCAAATGAGCGCTAAAAACCGCAAATAACAATTATAAATTAATGTGATTTTTGAAATTTGTTTTTGAGGATTATTTTTCAAAATAATAATTCCTTTTCAACAGGTTGGAAATAAGTCTCTATCATTGCATCGGTTACATTTGAAAGTTTATTTGGCTGCCATTTCGGTGTTTTATCCTTATCAATTAACATTGCGCGTATACCTTCATAGAAATCATGTGAATTAATCATATGATGTGCAATGCGGTTTTCCATTTTCATACATTCTTCCAAAGTTTGGTATGGATTTTGTTTCATTTGTTTCCAGATAACTTTTAAACTTGTTGGAGAACGTGATTGCAAGATATCATAACATTCTTTAGCAAATAAGACACCTTCTTTGCTTTTTTCATAGAGCAGTTCAAGGCATTTCTCTAACGTATGGGCAGCAAAACACGCTTTGATAACACAACGTGTTTCATAACTTGTTTCATAGTCTTTTCTGATTGCTCGCGCATCTAAAGCTAATTTAGGATCTCCTTGCTCAATAATAGCTTTTCTAATGGAGGCTAATTCAATTTCAGGAACCGCATGTGTAGCTAAGCCTAAATTTAAACAATCACCCCATTTTATGTGTGCACCAGTCAACGCAAGATAAATGCCAAAGTGATTGGGAAGAGAGGGTAAAAAAAAGCTTGCACCAACATCTGGAAAAAATCCAATAGCACCCTCTGGCATAGCAAAGGATGTATTTTCTGTAACAATTCTATGTGAACCGTATAGAGAAATACCTACCCCTCCTCCCATACAAATACCATTCAAAAAAGAAATATAGGGTTTGGAAAAATGTTTAATATAAGCATTTAAGCGATATTCATCACTAAAATATTGATAAGAGGAAGCTTTTTTTTTCATATGGTAGATTTCTACAATATCTCCACCAGCACAAAAAGCACGTCCCTCTCCTTCAACTAAGACGCAAGAAATATCATCATCTGTTTCCCATGTACTGAGAGCTTTTTTTAAAGCAAAAACCATTCGTCCATTAAGGGCGTTTAATGCTGAAGGGCGTGTCAATTTTATAATACCAGCATGCCCTTTCTTTGTAAAAGAAATGTCATCACCTGCCCCAAAGTCAATTTGCATATTATCCCCGTTTTAAAACATCTAACTTATTATTTTATTTATGCTTTTTTATCCCTAACTGGGGGAATAGTTGCATGATAGCACCAATACAATAAATGTAAATTCCTGTAATTGAGATTCCTATCTTAACCCAAGACGGTGCATTCAGTTTGTAAAAAAATGCAGCAACACCAAAAAAACACCATAAGAGAAAAATTGGAAAATTAAGTTTGCGCAAACGGATAACTCTTACTGGATGGATAAAATAAATTGGTAAAAAAGATATAATTGCTGATAAGGCAATAATAGTAAAAATAATCCACTCTTTTGGCTTTACAACAAAAAGCATAAAAACCATCATATTCCAAACTACAGGAAATCCTTTAAAAAAGTTTTCTTTGGTTTTTATTCCAGTATCTGCGTAATAAATAGCTGAAGAAATAACAATGATAGCGCTCAATAAAAATGATAATCCTGAACTCATTAAACCACTTTGATAAAGCGCAAAAGCTGGAATTAAAACATAAGTGACATAATCAATAATATTATCTAAGAGCTCTCCAGACCATGTCGGAAGTACGTATTTAACATCAAGTTTGCGTGCAATTGGACCGTCTATACCATCAACGAGAAGTGCAAGTCCAAGCCAACAAAACATAGCAGTCCATTCTTTTTGAGATGCTGATATAAGAGAAAGAAATGCCAAAAACGAACCTGAAGCTGTTAGTAAATGAACGGAAAAGGCCTTTGCTTGTGGCATTGTTACTTTTTTGTGGCGCAAGAGTTCAGCATTTGTTTTGATTTTTTTTGTTAGCTTACGTTTCAAAGTTTTCTTACCCTCGTCTTTAAAGTTTTTATCCATTTATCAACACACTGTTTTACCTATGGTATAATTTATCGTCAAAAAAATCACAAAAAAGTTACTTTTTTATATCGCATTACTGATTACATAATATAATAGAAAGGCTTCATACAATAAAAAGAGATTTATGATTTAGAAATGTTAAAATATTTTATAAACGAGAAAAGGTCTAGGCCATTGTGACATGTGAACAAAACGAATATAAAAATATTGCTGTCATTGGTGCTGGTCCAGTCGGTATGTTGTCAGCACTTTGTCTTGCACATCAGGGCTATTCTGTTTGTCTTATTGGCCCACCTCCCCATGTGGAAGAATTACGAACCACTGCTCTTATGATGCCAGCAGTGCGTACACTTGAAAAACTTAATATTTGGAACATTCTTAAAAGACATGCTGCAGCTTTATCTTTTATTAGAATCATAGATATCACCTCTAGAATTGTGCGTGCTCCTAGTGTGAATTTTTCTTCTGCTGAAATTGGTGAAAAGGCTTTTGGGTATAATATTCCTAATGTGGAGTTGAACAAGGCTTTAGTTGATTCTGTTACGCAGATGCCTAATATCACAAGATTTGTTTCTTTAGCAAAAGCTTTCAAACAGGAAAACAGTCATATACGTGTTACTCTTGCAGATGGTAGCGTTATTCAAACGCCGCTTGTCGTTGCTGCTGATGGGCGCCACTCTCTAGCACGAACAGCTGCGGGTATAGGTGCCAGACAGTGGAGTTATCCACAAAAAGCACTTGTTCTTAATTTTTCTCATGAGTTTTCTCATCAAAATACATCAACTGAATTTCATACAGAACATGGTCCATTTACACAGGTTCCATTATTAGGGAAAAGATCCAGCCTTGTATGGGTTGTTCATCCCTCTCGTGCTGACGAATTATTAAATATGAGGGAAAAAGAAATTACAAAAGTCATTGAAAGCCAAATGCAATCAATGCTTGGAACATTAATATTAGAAACATCGATTCAAGCTTGGCCTCTTTCAGGACTTATTTCTCATTGTTTTGCTGCTCATCGAACGATTTTAGTGGGTGAAGCAGCTCATGTTTTTCCTCCTATTGGAGCACAAGGATTAAATTTAGGATTTCGTGATGTGCAAACTTTAATTGATATTTTACCTAAAAAAATATCTGATTTTCACTCTAAAATAATTGTTGCAAAGTATAATAAATATCGTCGGTCTGATATATTAATCCGAAGTGGATCTGTTCATATTCTCAACTTTTCTTTACTTTCTAATATGTTGCCGATTCATATTATACGGAGTATGGGACTTGGCTTATTACGTCATTGTCCACCGTTACGTAATTTATTTATGCGAGAAGGGATCTATCCTGGTTACGGCTTCAAAGAAATTATGCAAATATTCTAATCCAACTTACCTACACAGCTCTATTGATATAGCAAAAATGGGTGACACTAATAGAGTTAAAACAATGAGCACAACTAAAAAGAATGTTAAGGAGACATTTCCATAGGTACTATAAAATAGCAAAAGCCCAGTATACTGATAAAAATACAAAATAAGGCTAGTATATAAATGATCTCATAAAATCCATAGTGGTAAGATATTTTACTTGATACTATCTTGTTCTTTAAGAGAATAAAAAACGATTTTAGTTCATCATTTCTTTATTAACTATAATATTTCAAATACTTATAGTCTTGGGAACTTGTTAGCAATACGAAAGTTAATAAAGTAGCGTTTCAACAGATGACAGCAAGATGAGATTAAGTAAGATTTTGAAATTCAGCATTTTTTTTATGATGATTATATGTCTCTCATCTATAGTTACGGCTTTAATAAGCAAGCTTTTTTATGCTCCCTATTGTCAAACTTCTGCATATAGCTTCACAAAGGACATTACTAAATCAGGACAAAACTCATTTACTGCTTCGCAAATTAAAAACTGTCTCGTGCAAAATGGCTTCGCAAATATTAAACGATTGCGTTTAGATGATACAGGTGTTTGGCGCGCTTTAGTAAAATTAAAAGAAAACCATTTTCTTATATCAGTTGATTATTCTGGGACAATTAGCATTCAAAATAAAAGAAAAAAATATGATTGATTTTAAAAATTATAGCAATATTGGTTCTCATAGCTGCAAGAAAAATTTTTTAAAAAGAGTCTATCATTCTCTTAAAGAGCCTGCTTTTATTGGAAGTTTAAATGGTACTATATCAGGGGCAATTGCAACCACTCTTGCAACTTATGGTTATATTGCTCTACCAGGACTCGGTCCAATTATCACAATGGGTATAGGTATAGCATTTTTCATTGGAATGATTATTGGTGCAATGATAGGATCAATAATAGGTATTTTAGTTGGTACATTTTACGCTTTTATTGCTTAAAAATCTGCTTTTTATTTAAAAGCTCCTCTTGAAAAAATATAGTAGAATTATAGCTATTAATTCATAAACTCCGTGTTTTGCAAATATGTTAAGAGAGTGTTTTTTCTTTTAACATATTTGGTTTATCGAGTGTAATACTGATTATATTTATATACTTCAAAATTTAAATTGTGATATTAATAAAGTGGAAAAACTGTGCTAAAAAAACTTATCTTTATATTGTTGTTATTATTAGCCAATTTTAATTATTATCCTACTGCATTAGCAAAATCTATTAAAGTAAGGATTTATGAGCTAGAAAAAGGCAATACACAAAAAGCTATTGGTATAATTAAAATTGAAGAAAACGCACATGGTGTAATTTTTACACCAAATTTGTTCAATTTACCGCAGGGATTGCACGGTTTTCATGTGCATGAAAATCCATCGTGTGGTATGAAAAATGGTGTATTAGGTGGTGCTGCAGGTGGACATTATGACCCTGCTCATACGAACAAACATCTTGGACCTTATAATATGAGTGGTCACTTAGGTGATTTACCTGAACTTTATGTAAATGATAAAGGGCAATCAACAATGAGTGTTCTTGCTCCGCGAATTAAAAAACTTTCGAACATTAAAGGACGCTCGCTTATAATTCATTTAGGAGGTGATAATCACTCAGATCAGCCATTACCACTTGGTGGAGGAGGTGCGCGTTTAGCATGTGGGATTATTGGAAAATAAACCTATAAGATTTATTTAAAGTCTGTTGATTTTTTTAAGTTAAAAAGCTGATTTCTATTTCTGATCTTTAAAATACTAAGAGCTAAATTTAGAATTTGAATTGGCGGATGAGTTTAACATAATAAAAAAATCTGTATTTTCATTAAAAATGAGAAATCAGCAGCAAATCTCTTCCACAAGAAGATAATCTTAAATCCCTTAACAACATTTAGTACCACCCAACAGCAATTTGCGCTTCTTCTGACATACATTCAGGTGTCCATGGTGGATCAAATGTCATGACTACTTCAACATGCGAAACACCTTCAACTGCACTTACAGCATTCTCCACCCAACTTGGCATTTCACCCGCAACAGGGCACCCAGGTGCCGTAAGTGTCATTTCAATCTTTACTGAACGATCATCTTCAATATCAATACGATAAATCAGTCCTAGTTCATAAATATCAGCAGGAATTTCTGGGTCATAAACTGTTTTGAGAGCAGCAATAATATCATCTGTCATACGATCAATTTCATCAGCTGGAATTGCTGATATGTTAGACTTTTCATTTTTCTTTACAGTTTCAACAGCTTTTGTAGAATGAGGCTCTTCAATTGATTTAGCCATTAAAAAATATCCTTGCTTTTTCTAATGCATCCACTAACTGGTCAATATCTTCATGATTACTGTACATAGCTAATGATGCACGACAAACAGATGTTAAACAAAAATGCTGTAATAAAGATTGCGCACAATGGGTCCCTGCACGTATCGCAACACCTTGTCGATCAACAAACATAGCAATATCATGGGCGTGAATACCAGCCATTTCAAAAGATATAATCGCACCTTTATCAGGAGAACGGCCATAAATACGCAGTGATTTAACCGTTTCAAGTCTTTCATGGGCATAAGATAAGAGTGCCCTTTCATGTGTATGAATAGCATTTCTATCTTTTTTTTGCATGTAATCAATAGCAGCAGCCAAGCCAACAGCTTCAACTATAGGAGGAGTCCCCGCTTCAAAGCGATGAGGGGGGGCATTATAAAAAACCTTATCAACGGTTACATCCTCAATCATTTCCCCTCCCCCTTGGAAAGGATGCATTTCTTCTAGCCTAGATTCCTTACCATAAAGGACGCCAATGCCTGTAGGACCATAAAGCTTATGACCTGTAAAGACATACCAGTCACAATCAAGATTTTGTACATCAACTGTTAAATGTACAGCTCCCTGAGAGCCATCAACAAGAACAGGAATAGCATTTTGATGTGAGAGCTTGATAACTTCTTTAATAGAAGGTATGGTTCCCAATACGTTCGACATATGCGTAATAGCAAC
This sequence comes from Bartonella acomydis, assembly GCF_039543025.1. Taxonomy (NCBI): domain Bacteria; kingdom Pseudomonadati; phylum Pseudomonadota; class Alphaproteobacteria; order Hyphomicrobiales; family Bartonellaceae; genus Bartonella; species Bartonella acomydis. Next base: position 60,607 of record NZ_BAABIY010000002.1, read on the forward strand.
AAGTTTTGTTCTATCATTTAAACTTTTTTGAAAATCTTCAATATGGAGAACACCATCCTCATCAACGGGCACGAAAACAAGCTTAACGCCTTTACGTTCACGAATAAAATGCCAAGGAATAATATTTGAGTGATGCTCCATAACAGTGAGAACAATTTCATCACCTTCCTTCAATTGAGGCATTCCCCAACCATAAGCAACGGTATTGATAGCTTCTGTCGCACTTTTTGTAAAAACAATTTCTCTCGCTGTTTGAGCATTTAAAAAGCCCCGAACTGTTTCACGAGCATCTTCATAACATTGTGTTGCTGCATTTGATAAAAAATATATTCCTCGATGCACATTTGCATAACGATATCGATAAAAATTATCCATCGCATCAAGTACAGATTGTGGTTTTTGAGCTGATGCTCCACTATCAAGATATGCCAACCGCTTGCCGTAAACATTATGTTGTAAAATAGGAAAATCACGGCGGATGTCTTCTACATTATAATTCAATATTTCTACGTTACTTTTCATTTTTTACCTTAAACATTTTTTTCTAACCATTTGCCAATGATATTTTTTAAAACAGTTTGGATATTATCTTGCTTAATGTCCTCAATGAGCTCAGAAATAAATCCGTTAATCAGAAGTGCACGAGCCGTTTTAAAAGGGATGCCGCGCGCCATAAGATAAAAAAGATAATCATGATTAATATTAGCAACTGTCGCACCGTGACCACATGCAACATCATCAGCAAAAATTTCTAGTTCAGGCTTTGCATAAAATTCTGCGTCATCTGAAAGAATAAGACTATTACAGGCCATACGCGCATCTGTTTTTTGAGCTTTTTGTGCAACGCGTATGATTCCTTGAAAAACGCCTACTGCTTTATCTGTAACCACATTGCGTATAATTTCAGTTGAAGTTGAGTTTTCTTCAACATGACGCACACTCATCGTAAGATCACTATGCGTTCCTCCTGATAATAAATTGATGACTCGCAATTGAAAGTCAGAGTCTTTTCCCTGCAACTCAACATCAATTTCCTGACGATTAAGTTGACTGCCTATGTTAATCACATAAAGTGATAATTTAGCTCCTTGACCAAGAACAGCACAAAATCGGCTAAACTGCGTGGAATTAAAACCACGATTACGAATAATGATCCATGTAACATCACTATAAGCGGCAACATGTAATGAAAATATCGAACTGACGAAAGTTTCTTTATCATTGCCAATCTGACGTTCAACAAATACAGCTTGACTGTTTTTATCAATTTTTATCTCTGAAAAAATATGAGATTGCCCTCCCCTTTGAATATTTTGTAATTCAATAGGAACATCTAAATTTGTATTTTCAGGGATATGAAAAAGCCAACCATTTGTGACAAACGCCGTATTTATTTGTCCGATAAAGTCTTCATGAGAAATGATGTGATCTATCTTTACAGAATTTTTTTCTAATGCATCTGCAAGCCGCTTTGTTGTTACATAGGCAATTTTTGATTGTTTATCTGTTTTTCCATTTTTAATAGAAAAAACAGCGCATTCTGAAAATAATGCTTTAACGGATTGCTCCTTATCATTGACTTCTGAAAAATCACTGATAGATTTCAATAATGTGCGTAGATTTGTGTAATGCCAATTTTCAATTTTACGGGAAGGAAGTCGTGCAGTTTGAAACAGTTCAATAGCTTTTTTGCGAACTATTTGTACTGTTTCATCACCAGGTAAATTGCTTATACATTGATTGAAGTGGTTGAGTATATCTTTTTCAACCGTTAACAATTCTTGTTGTGCATTCATATTCAATGACCTCAAGCCGCGTCACTGATAATATCAGCATAGCCATTTTGTTCTAAATAAAGCGCTAATGATTTATCTCCACTTTTAATAATACGTCCTTTATAAAGAACATGTACCGTATCAGGGACAATATAATTGAGGAGACGTTGGTAGTGGGTAATAACCAAAAATGAACGTATGGAATCCCGCAATTTATTAACACCTTCTGCAACAATTTTTAGCGCATCAATATCTAAACCAGAATCGGTTTCATCTAAAATACAAAGTTTGGGTTCAAAAAGTGCCATTTGTAAAATTTCAGCCCGTTTTTTCTCTCCACCTGAAAAACCTACATTTAATGGACGTTTGAGCATGTCCATATTGATTTCAAGTTTTGAAGAAGCCTCTTTAACATATTTTATAAATTCAGGAATTTTAAGCTCTTCTTCACCACGCGCCTTGCGTTGAGAATTCATGGCAACTTTTAAAAATTCCATTGTGGCCACTCCAGGTATTTCCATTGGATATTGAAATGCAAGAAAAACACCATATATGGCACGTTCTGCTGGATCCATTTCTAAAAGTGATTGTCCATTATAAAGAATGTCTCCTTCCGTGACTTCATAATCATCACGACCTGCAAGCAAATAAGACAGTGTCGATTTTCCAGCTCCATTTTGTCCCATAATAGCAGCAACTTCACCATCTTGAACAGTCAAGTTTAAACCACAAATAACTTCTGTATCGGTCCCAACAATACGGGCACGCAAATTCTTTATTTCTAACATCATTTAATCCTGTTCTGGCTGTTTTGTTGTCGGATACCAATGTGCATTTACCTTGCCTTCGTATCCATTTTTGTAATTATCATAGAGCCTATTCTTTGCTACTGTTATAGCCCTTTTGCATTAAATTTTTTATAAATAAAAAATTACCCAACACTACCCTCAAGACTAATACCAATCAGTTTTTGTGCTTCGACAGCAAATTCCATCGGAAGTTTTTGAATGACCTCTTTTACAAAACCATTCACAATTAATGCGATAGCTTCTTCTTCAGGAATTCCCCGCTGCATAACATAAAAAAGCTGTTCATCAGAAATTTTTGATGTTGTTGCTTCATGTTCAAATTGTGCTGTGGCATTTTTTGCTTCAATATAAGGTACTGTATGAGCACCACAATCATTGCCTATTAACAAACTATCACATTGCGTAAAGTTACGTGCATTTTGCGCTTTTCGATGCGCTGTAACTTGTCCGCGATAAGTATTGTTTGAAAAACCAGCAGAAATACCTTTAGAAACAATACGACTAGAAGTATTTTTTCCTAAATGAATCATTTTTGTACCAGAATCAATTTGTTGGTATCCATTTGCAATCGCAATAGAATAAAATTCCCCACGTGAGTTGTCACCACGGAGTAAACAAGATGGATATTTCCAAGTAATTGCTGAACCAGTTTCAACCTGTGTCCATAAAATTTTAGAATTATCGCCTCGGCAATCTCCACGCTTTGTTACAAAATTATAAATGCCTCCCTTACCATCCTTATCACCGGGATACCAATTTTGTACTGTAGAATATTTAATTTCTGCACCTTTGAGAGCTACAAGCTCAACGACAGCAGCATGAAGCTGATTTTCATCACGCTGGGGAGCTGTACATCCTTCAAGATAAGAAACATAGGAATCTTCATCTGCTATGATTAATGTCCGCTCAAATTGACCTGTATTGCGTTCATTAATCCTAAAGTAGGTTGAAAGTTCCATAGGACAACGAACTCCTTTGGGAATATAAACAAATGAACCATCTGTAAAGACAGCAGCATTTAAGGCAGCATAATAATTGTCTCCTACTGGCACAACTGTTCCTAAATATTGCTTAATAAGAGCAGAATGTTCGATAATTGCTTCTGAAATAGAGCAAAAAATAACTCCAGCACGTGCTAACTCTTTTTTAAATGTTGTTACAACAGAAACAGAGTCAAAGACCGCATCAACAGCTACCTGCCCTGATGCGTAAATACTCTCATCAAAAGTAGAGAGATCAGATTTTTTTCTCACACCTGCCAAAATTTCTTGTTCTTTGAGAGGGATGCCAAGTTTTTCATAAGTTGCCAATAACTCAGGATCTACTTCGTCTAAAGATTTTGGTCCTGTATGATTTTTAGGAGCAGCATAATAATGGAGTTCTTGAAAATCAATTTTAGGGTATTTAATACGTGCCCAATCAGGCACTTGCATTGTTAACCAACGGCGGAAAGCCTGCAAACGCCATGTTAACATCCATTCAGGTTCCTGTTTTTTGGCAGAAATAAATTTTATAATATCTTCATTTAAACCTTTTGGAGCTTTATCTGTTTCAATATTGGTTTCAAAACCATATTTATATTGATCAACATCTATCTCACGTACCTGGCGTATTGTTTCCTGCACTGCCGGCATTAGCTTTCTCCATTCTTTCGGCGTCAAGAACCGATGATTAAAAGTCTTGTTTATGATAAGACTAAAGCAGTAATTTGCTTTCTAAATTATATGTAAAGTGGGAAAATTTCAATCAAACTTATTTTATTTTTAAAATAGTTCTAATTTTTTGAATAAAAATCTTATTCTTTACTATTAGTGACTATCTGAGAAAAAACCAATAAAAAATCATCGATATCTTGAGATGTTGTGCACCTTCCTATAGAAATGCGAATAGCTCCATTTGGAACACGGTAGCCCATTGCTTCCAATACTTTACTTTGCTTTACTTTTCCTGAAGAACAAGCAGAACCTGCTGACACAGAAAATCCTGCTAAATCAAAAGCAATTTGCATTGTTTCAGCTTTGAGGTTTCCTACAGTAAAATAAGTTGTATTTGATAAACGCTGGACTCTTTTGCCAAAAATTTCAACATCATGACATATTTTTTGTAATCCATCTTCTAATTTATTGCGTAAAGACATTAACTGTTTTATCTCTTCTTGATTGTAACAGTCGGCTATTGCTGCTCCAAAAGCGGCAATAAGTGGCAATGCTTCTGTTCCTCCACGTAACCCTTTTTCTTGTCCTCCTCCTATAATAAGGGGACATGGCATGAGAAGGTTCCCACTTGAAACAAAAGCTCCAATTCCTTTTGGTCCACCAATTTTGTGCGCTGAGAGTATAAAAAAGTCCCCTCCTATCTGATGAATATCAACAAAGCTTTTGGCTACATATTGCGTCAAATCAACAATCAGAATGCCTCCAAAATCTCGAACGATAGCAGCTATTTCTTTTATTGGTTGAAGAACACCTGTTTCACCATTTGCTGCTTGAATAGCAACAAGAGGAAGCCCTTTTGTTTTATCATGAAGCTTTAAGAGAGAGAGTAATTTATCTTGTTGAATAAGCCCATCTTGATCAACAGAAATTGTACTGATGAACTCTTTAGGAAAACGTCCTCCTTCTGCAACAGATGGATGTTCAGTAGCACCAATATAAAGATGAGAAAACAGCACCTTAGATCTTCCCATATTATAAAAGGGCGTTAACAAAGTCATCGCAGCCTCACTTGCACCAGATGTAAATACAATATGATCTGGATTGGTTTTAAGACTTTCAGCGATTTGCCTACGTGCTTTTTGCAATAAAGTCTTAGCAGCACGTCCTTCTGTATGAACAGATGAAGGATTACCAAATATCTCTAAAGATTCTACTAACGCTAGCCGCGCTGTTTTTTTGAGCGGTGTTGTTGCGTTATGATCAAAATATCGACGTTCTAAAACCATTTTACATCACAATCATTTATCTAATGAATTGATTTAAAAAAATAGTGCAATTTTCTTGAAAAATTTACTTAAATGAGAATATCTAGTAATTACTTAAGAGATTCTATGGTAAAAGTCGGTCAAGGTCAATGAGAGCTTGTCATATGTAAGGAGCATTTAATGCCAGAAGTTATTTTTAATGGTCCCGCAGGTCGGCTTGAAGGACGTTATCAGCCCTCACAACAAAGAAATGCGCCAATTGCGATTATTTTGCATCCTCATCCCCAATTTGGTGGCACCATGAACAATAAAATTGTTTATGATCTTTTTTATATGTTTCAACAACGGGGCTTTACAACATTGCGTTTTAATTTTCGTGGTATTGGTCGTAGCCAAGGTGAATTTGATTATGGAATAGGAGAACTTTCAGATGCTGCTGCTGCACTCGATTGGGTGCAAACACAGCATCCTGATTCTAAAAATTGCTGGGTAGCTGGATATTCATTTGGCGCTTGGATTGGGATGCAACTTTTAATGCGCAGACCAGAAATTGAAGGCTTTATATCGGTGGCTCCTCAACCCAATGTTTATGACTTTTCTTTTCTTGCTCCTTGTCCTTCTTCGGGGCTTATTATTCATGGTAATATTGATAAAGTTGCCCCTGCAAAAGATGTACAAACGCTTGTAGATAAATTAAAAACACAAAAAGGGATCACAATTACGCAAGAAATATTGGAAGGTGCCAATCACTTTTTTAGTGGATACAATCAAGAACTTATTGAACGATGTGCCCAATATTTAGATAATCATATGACAGGTGAATTGCTTGCACCACCACCTGAAATACTTTCACTCACCTAAGACGTGAAACATTTATAAAAAGTAAAAAAATAAATCCTATAATCAATATCTTCGGCTTTTTGCCTTTTATGGATAGTCAAAAATAAGAAGAGAGGTTTCTTTCTCGATAAAAGATATCTCCCTCCAAAATATACAGGTAAAATAGCGTCGCTATTAATTTTTCACTATCGGTATTTTTCATTCTCTTGTGAGGTATGCATGAACTATGATAGAGAAAGTGTATCAGTAAACTATGGTATAAATATATATCTTGATGGGAAATAAATCTGTGGCTGCTTTTAAATCTGATTTTTTACATATTATGCATGAGCGTGGTTTTATCCACCAAATTTCAGATGAAAAAGGCCTAGATGACCTTTTTTCAAAAGAAGTTGTAAGCGCTTATATTGGATTTGATCCTACAGCGTCAAGTTTACATGCTGGAAGTCTTCTGCAAATTATGATGCTTTATTGGTTACAAAAAACTGGACATCGCCCCATTGCTTTGATGGGCGGAGGGACAGGGCTAATTGGTGACCCTTCCTTCAAAGATGAAGCACGGCGTCTTCTAACACAAGATGATATTGCTGCAAATATTGCTAGTATTAAAAAGGTATTTGCTAACTATTTGACATTTGGTGATAAGAAAACTGATGCATGTATTGTTAACAATGCTGAATGGCTCTGCAATTTAAACTATTTAGAATTTTTACGTGATGTAGGAAAACATTTTTCTGTCAACCGCATGTTGTCATTTGATTCTGTTAGACTGAGACTTGAGCGTGAACATTCCTTGTCATTCTTAGAGTTTAATTATATGATCCTACAAGCCTATGATTTTGTTAAACTTCATCAGCGCTATGGACTACGTATGCAAATGGGTGGTTCTGATCAATGGGGCAATATTGTTAACGGAATTGAATTAGGACATCGCTTAGGAACCGCACAGTTATATGCGTTAACTTCACCGTTGCTCACAACTTCTTCTGGTGCAAAAATGGGTAAGTCATTAAATGGGGCTGTATGGCTTAATGCGGATATGCTTTCACCTTACGAATTTTGGCAATATTGGCGCAATACAGAAGATGCTGATGCTATAAGATTTTTAAAGCTTTATACTACATTGCCATTGGATGAGATTCTTAAACTCTCTGCATTGCAAGGAAGTGAAATTAATGAGGTAAAGAAAATTCTTGCAACAGAAGTTACAGCGATGTTGCATGGACGTAGCCTTGCGGATTTAGCAGCTGAAACTGCGCGAAAAACTTTTGAAGAAAAAACACTTGGAGAAAATCTTCCAACCGTTGAAATTCATACTACAGAATTAAAAATAGGTGTTGGAGTACTAACTCTTTTAGTACAAGCAGGACTTGCTAAATCTAACAGTGAGGCTCGTCGTCATGTTCAAGGTGGAGGTGTGCGTATTAATGATCAAATCATTGAAGATGAAACACGCCTTATTATCGAAGAAGATGTCAATGCTAATGGAAGCATTAAACTTTCCTTTGGTAAGAAAAAACATGTTTTGATGAAACCTGTATAATCTCTTTATAATTTCATACTTTTTGCTTTGATCTCATTTTTCAATTCAATCCTTAGGGTATGGCGAGCTTTGTAGAAAAAATAAAAATCTCTCAAAATAGTAACACTCTAGAGAGTTGCATAATTCTTTCTGCTATGTATTCTAATGACTTGTATTTGGTGAAAAAGATAAAGAAAGATAAGATAATGATAAGACCAACGAAAGGTACTCTTGCACCTGATTTTAATTTGCCACGCGATGGTGGAGGTAGAATGCGTCTTTCTGACCTACAAGGAAAATGTGTTGTTTTATATTTTTACCCAAAGGATGACACCAGTGGGTGCACGAGTGAAGCGATTGATTTTACACGATTGAAGCCAAAATTTGATGAAATCGGCGTGGTTCTTATTGGAATTTCTCCAGATAGTATTAAAAGCCATGATAAATTTAAAACAAAGCATACGCTTGATATCATTCTTATTTCTGATGAAGAGAAAACCACTCTTGAAGCTTACGGTGTTTGGGTTGAAAAAAGCATGTATGGGCGCAAATATATGGGTGTTGAACGAAGTACTTTTCTAATTGATAAAACAGGAAAAATAGCAAAAGAATGGCGCAAAGTCAGTGTATCTGGACATGCTGATAAGGTGCTAGCTGCTGCTGCATTATTACATGATAATGGTTTATAGAGCTTGTCATTTAAGCCTTACCAAAGGTAAAAGTTATCTTAATTATTGGTTTTCGTAAATTTGGTTCTTAATGAACACAACTATAATCTCGAAAAATATTAAATACTGTAGTTTAATTTTATTAAGCAATATCTTCAATTTCTTGGATTTTTCCGTAAATGCGCCGTGCAAGTGCTGCCTCTATAAATGCATCTAAATTACCATTAAGTACAGATTGTGGATCCGTGTTTTCAACACCCGTACGCAAATCTTTGACAAGCTGATAGGGTTGAAGAACATAAGATCTAATTTGATGTCCCCATCCGATTTCTGTTTTAGAAGCTTCAACGGCATTTGTTTCTTCTTCTCGCTTTTTGAGCTCTTCTTCATAAAGTCTTGCACGCAACATAGACCATGCAGTAGCGCGGTTTTTATGCTGAGAACGCTCTGTTTGGCATTGAACAACAATACCTGTTTTTATATGTGTGATGCGAACTGCAGAATCTGTTGTATTGACATGTTGCCCTCCTGCACCTGATGCACGATATGTATCGATGCGAACATCTGCTTCTGAAACATCTACTTCAATATTATCATCAATAACTGGGTAAACCCAAATGCTTGCGAAAGAAGTATGGCGCTTTGCATTAGAATCAAACGGCGAAATACGTACTAAACGATGAACACCTGATTCTGTTTTCAACATACCATAGGCGTTATGTCCTTTAATGAGAAGAGTTGCTGATTTTATTCCAGCTTCTTCCCCTTCGTGAATTTCTAATATTTCAACCTTCATTTTATGTTGTTCAGCCCAGCGCGTATACATACGTAACAACATAGAAGCCCAATCTTGACTTTCGGTACCACCTGCACCTGCATGGACTTCTAAATAAGTGTCATTGGAATCTGCTTCACCAGAAAGAAGGACATCAATTTGCCTTTTTTCTATTTCACTTTTAAGATAGCGTATTGTGTTCTCTGCATCCGTGATAACTTCGATATCACTTTCTTCTTCACCCATTGCAATTAATGCAATGCACTCTTCAAGTGTTTTTGTAAATAATCGAATACCATGAATTGAATCATCAAGATGTTGACGTTCACGCATCATATCTTGTGCTTGCTGCGCATTATCCCAAAGTGTGGGATCTTCTGCTTTTTGATTGAGATATTCGAGACGTTTTAGTGATTGATCCCAGTCAAAGATGCCCCCTTAGCAACTTAATTGCTTGTTGGATTTCATCAACTAATGTTTCTATTTCTGCTCGCATAATTTAACACCGTATTTTTATTTTAAAACTCTTTCTTGTTATGCTTCTGTTAATTATTTTTAACAAATTCAATACCCTCTAGTAAGATAATAGAACAACTTTATTATCTAATTTACTGTAATGACTACACTGAAAAAAATAGAGGAAAATAGTTTTATTCCGCTCATAGATTATGTCAAAAGACAATTTGCCAATTAATACAGTCCACCTGCACCACTTTCAAGAGCTTTATTGACTTGTGGAGAAGTTGTCATTGCAGGAACACCTTCTTGAAAAGAATTCGTGCTCCCAATAACTTGATAAATATCCGCAGGCCCAGTTCCTGGTTTAAATGCTTCTATAATAACGTCTTGCTCTCCTTTTTCCGCGAGCATGCCTGTTCTACGATTAATTGGCATTAAAATCATTCCTTCTGGCATTTTAAATGGTACATCTGGTTTCCCTTTCAGAGCTGCTTCCATAAATTCACCAAAAATAGGTGCAGCCAATGAACTTCCCGTCCCATTATATCCCAACGGTGCTGGTTGATCGTAACCAATAAAAACACCAACGACGAGATCAGGGGTAAATCCTATAAACCACACATCTTTTGAATCATTGGTAGTTCCTGTTTTAGCGGCAATATGTCGATTGAGATAACGTAAACGTGCCGCTGTACCGCGTTGGACAACCCCTTCCATCATTGATGTAATCTGATAAGCTGTCATAGGATCAAGAACTTGATCTCGCTCATCAATCAATTTGGGTTCACTTTGATTATCCCATGTCTGTGCACTACAATTTTCACAAAGACGATTATCATGACGATAAATCGTTTTTCCATAACGATCCTGAATTCTATCTATCAGAGAAGGATGAATAGAACGTCCTCCATTGGCTATCACTGAATAAGCTGTTACCATTCGTAAAACTGTTGTCTCGCCAGCTCCTAAGGCCATGGGGAGATAAGGTTGCAATTTATCTACAATACCAAAACGCTCTGCATATTCAGCAACAAGAGGCATTCCCATATCATAGGCAAGCCGTATTGTCATAAGATTGCGGGAATGTTCAATACCATAACGCAATGTTGAAGGTCCTGCAAATGTACCACCATAATTTTTAGGTTGCCAAATTTCACCATTATACTGGCGAATTTCTATGGGACCATCTAAAACAACGGAAGCTGGTGTATATCCATTATCGAGTGCTGCTGCATAGACAAAAGGCTTAAAGGCAGAACCAGGTTGACGATACGCTTGTGTCGCACGATTAAATTCAGAAGCAGAAAAAGAAAATCCTCCTACCATTGCAAGAACACGCCCTGTGTGCGGTTCCATAGCCACAACGGCACCTTCAACCTTTGGAATTTGTTGTAAGCGGTAAATGCCGTTTGTATTTGGTACTTTTTCAACAAAAATGACATCTCCAACTTGTAAGACATGTGATAAATTTGGCACAACTCTTCGATGACCATTTTCTTTTATAATATTTAATGCCCATTTTGAATCAGTTTCGGACAAAACTGCTGTTTCTCGTTTTTTTGATAATAAACCTGAAGCTTCACGCTGTGGCTGTAAACCAATCTCTACTTTATTCGCGTTAGTAGAAAGTACAACGGCTAAACGCCATTCAGGAACATCATTCAATCCTGTAATATTTGCAAACTCAGCCCCCCAGTCATCCTTCTTATCAATATGCGCATAAGATCCACGCCATCCTTGTGCATGATCAAATTTAATTAATCCGTTATGTAAAGCCTGTCGAGCAAGAACTTGCAAATGTGGATCAAGCGTTGTACGAATTGAAAGACCACCTTCATAAAGCGTCTTCGCGCCGTAACGATGCATTAAACGACGACGTACTTCTTCAGTAAAATATTCAGCTGCAAAAACATAGCTATCACTACCGCGTATTTTTGCTCCCAAAGGTTTCTCTTTAGCTTTTTCGCCTTGTTCACGTGTTACATATCCATTTGCAACCATTCGATCTATAACCCAATTGCGTCTATTAATTGCACGCTGTGTGTTTTTAAATGGATCATAATTTCCCGGACCTTTGGGAAGAGCAGCCAAGTAAGCACATTGTTCTAAAGTCAAATCATTGACGGATTTATTAAAATAAGTCAAAGAAGCTGCTGCAATACCATAAGTGCCACGACCAAGATAAATTTCATTGAGATAAAGCTCAAGAATATGATCTTTTGAATAGGTCTTCTCAATACGCATTGCCAGAATAGCTTCCTTTAATTTACGTTCTAAAGTTGCTTCTGAGCTTAAAAGGAAGTTTTTAGCAACTTGTTGTGTAATGGTTGATGCCCCTTCTGGACGTTTTCCAGAACCAATATTACGGATATTATTAATTAAAGCTCTAGAAAGTCCTTCGGGATCTAAGCCGAAATGATGATAAAAATTTTTATCTTCAGCAGAAATAAAAGCATCTTTAAGAATCTTTGGTATTGACTGAATTGGTAAATAGAGGCGATGTTTTGTTGCAAACTCTGCCATAAGGCTACCATCAGCAGCGTGGACGCGTGTCATCACAGGTGGTTCATAAAGCGAAAGAACTTCATAATCAGGAAGTGAATTCATCTGTTTTTCTGCTATAGCTTCCTGTTTCAGTAGGCTACAAAAACCAAAGGCCATAACAAAACTAAGAAGATATCTAAAAAAAATTATCATCGAAACATCTATCGCTTTCTTTAGAATTAATTAAAGAAAAATATATTATCTCATTAACACTTATACGGATATTATCGCTAGATTGAGATAAAAAACGGTTTGTTTATATTAAACTCTATCAGAACTCAGTACTGATACTCTATTTTCTTACAAATTTAAAGAGGTTGCATAATTTTCTGCTTATATTCAGCGAATTGACGAATAGAATGAGCAATTGAGAGTGCCATTTTTTTTCTCCATTGAGGATTGTTTAATAATTCTTCATCTTCTTTATTTGATAAATAACCGATTTCTATCAAGACAGAGGGTATATCTGGAGCCCTTAAGACTTGAAAATCAGCATATCGATGAGGGTTATTTATCAGATTAATGTTATTCTTTGATAAGTTTGAAACAACCTTATCAGCAAAATTTACTGAAAATGCATGGGTTTCACGGCGGGTAAGATCAAGCAAAATATCTGTTACTTCAAGTGTTTCATCTGCCGGAAAACCATCGAGAAGATCCACTTTATTTTCATTTTCAGCTAAGGATTTTGCAATAGCATCAGATGCCTTGTCTGAGAGAGTATAAACTGTTGCACCACGAAGAGAATGTAAATTAATAGTATCGGCATGGATAGATACAAAAAGATCCGCATCAAATTCTTGGGCTTTTTTAACTCTTTCACTTAATCTTAGAAAGACATTAGAATCGCGTGTTAAAGCAACGGTAATATGAGAATCTTTTTCTAATTCATCTCGCAGAACATATGCAAAAGCCAGTGTTACATCTTTTTCTAAAATTCCACTAACACCTTGGGCACCACCATCAATTCCACCGTGACCAGGGTCAAGAACAACACGAAAATTACGTATTGGTATTTGTTGTGCTTTTGTATCAAAATCGACTTTTTGTTGTTTTTCCAACATCTTATGAAATTTTTCTTGTGTCGTTTGATGAATATCAATAAGGAGTTGCCATAAACCGTTTTCTAATTTTTGTATTAGAGTTTTTTCAACAACAAAAGCAATTTTACTCGTCAAAATAATGCGTGAAGTCCGTATATCAGAAAAACCATAGCGCACATCTGATAACATGCTTGATAATCTATGCTGTTCTTTTAAGGAAGTCTTTTGCGCTGAAAAATCAACAGTGGGTAAATTGATAATCAAACGTGCAGGTTTATCCAAAACCTGTAGACGAACTTTCGGTTCAGCATTAAAAACCGCAATAATACGCGTATGTACACTATCACCAATAGTTCGCACATTAATAAGCTTTAAAGCAGCTGCCGCTTGGATATTTGTTTGAAATGTTAAAAAAAATAATAAACAATATGAGATGTAAAAGATAATATCACAATAAGCCGTTTTCAGCTTTTTGTTAGAAACCCCTTTTCTCATAAATTAAATACTCTTATATTCTATATTGGCAATAATGGTTTCAACCGTATAAAAATCATATATCAGATTTCCCCTATCTTTTTCAAGAAATGCTGAATTCCTTAACTTTTAACGCCCCCCCAAAAACACAATTAAGGCATTAAAGACATTATTATGGATTATAATGGTACGTATTTATATTGTTACTTGCCAAAATGATGATATCAACATAAAAGAACAATTATGCTTTCTAACTGATAGTGACTATAGTCCATATCTAAGTTGTCTTTAGAAGATTTGTTGCATGTTGTACATTTAGGCTTTTTATGGATAAAAATTTTTTATGTCACAAAAGCTAGAATTGCGTTATTTAAGATTCGCTGGTTCGAATATCCGAACTTTTTAAAGATTGTTTTACCGGAGACTTACAAAAATTATGAGTCATACAAAACAGAGGGAAATGATGAAAAGAAATGCTATAAATGCAATCATGCGTTTACATGTAGCATCCCATTCTGTTTTACTGGTACCTCCCTTTTATGGCAGACAGCCTCTTACATTTGCGAATAGTTATACTTTTCATTTGAATAAAGTTGCGCATGTCGCCCTCAGGATTTTAACTTATGTCAAACAAAATGCTTATAGATGCCTCTCATCCGGAGGAAACACGTGTTGTTGTTGTTCACGGCAACAAAATTGAAGAACTTGATTTTGAATCAGAACATAAAAAACAGCTTAAGGGGAATATTTATCTAGCACGGATTACACGTGTAGAGCCATCGCTTCAAGCCGCTTTTGTCGAATATGGTGGAAATCGCCATGGTTTTTTGACATTTTCTGAAATCCATCCCGATTATTATCAAATTCCTATGGCTGATCGTCTCGCTCTTCTTGAAGAAGAGGAAAAAGCTGCCATAGGAGACAATTATGCAGATGTTCCTACTGAAGAAACAAACAAAAATAAAAAACGCTCCAGAAAAACAAAAAAAGATGAGCGTAAAAATAGCATGGCAGTAGATATTAAAAATAACACAATTTCTGAAGCCATAACAATTGATGAAGCAGAAGATACTTTTAGCGCAAATGTTTCTTATGATGATATCGAAATGGTTGGTGCAGAGGATGTGCGTGAAGAACTCCCAACTTATCAACGGAAACAAGGACGTCAATATAAAATTCAAGAAGTGATTAAACGACGTCAAATTTTGTTGGTGCAAGTTATCAAAGAAGAACGTGGTAATAAAGGTGCAGCGCTCACAACATATTTATCTCTAGCAGGTCGTTATTCTGTTCTCATGCCCAACACAGCGCGTGGTGGTGGTATTTCGCGAAAAATTACCAATTTACAAGATCGCAAGCGTCTTAAAGAAATTGTAAAAGAATTAGCGGTTCCCAAAGGTATGGGCGTTATCTTACGAACGGCTGGAGCAAATAGAACTAAAGCCGAGATTAAACGTGATTATGAATATCTCACCCGATTATGGGATACCGTTCGCACTTTGACACTCAAATCGACAGCACCATGTCTTGTTCATGAAGAAAGTAATCTTATAAAGCGTTCTATACGAGATCTTTACAATAAAAATATCAATGAAATTCTTGTTTCTGGAGATCAGGGATATCGTGAAGCAAAAGATTTCATGCGTATGCTCATGCCAAGTCATGCAAAAGTTGTGCAACCCTATCGCGATCCTATTCCGATTTTCGCGCGTAATAATATTGAAATTCAACTTGATAAAATGTTGCACCCACAAGTTTCTTTAAAGTCTGGTGGTTATCTTGTTATTAATCAAACAGAAGCGCTTGTAGCTATCGACGTCAATTCTGGCCGTTCTACCAAAGAACTTTCTGTTGAAAAAACAGCTTTACAGACCAATCTTGAAGCCGCAGAAGAAATAGCACGTCAATTACGTTTACGTGATCTGGCTGGTTTGATTGTCATTGATTTTATTGACATGCTTGAAGAGCGTAATGTAAAACTGGTCGAAAAAAAGTTGAAAGATTGCTTGAAAAGCGATCGTGCCCGTATCCAAGTTGGTCACATTTCACACTTCGGCCTTTTGGAAATGAGTCGTCAACGTATTCGCATATCAGTTTTAGAAAGTACAACACTCCCCTGCCCACATTGCGCTGGAACAGGAAATATTCGCTCTGAATCTTCAATTGCTTTACATGTCATGCGTTCTATTGAAGAATATCTTCTGCATAATCCGCAACATAATATTATTGTGCGCACCCCTGTAACAACAGCACTTTACGTATTAAACCATAAACGCAATGTTCTTGTTAATTTAGAAGCACGTTTTAAACTTAATATTAGTATTGAAGCAGATGATAGCATTGGAACGCAACATCTTATTATTTCTAAAGGTGCAATAGCCGAGACAGTTTCTCAACCGATTTTTGAAGATAATAGTAAAGAAGAAATTGAAGAAGAAATCTTCATAAATGATCCTTCTGTTGAAAATAAACCGCTTGTTGTAACAAATCAGAAACGTCGACGTAAAAATCGCTCAAGTGAAATGAATGATAATTCTCTTTCTACGGCTCATAAAAAAGACGAGACGCTAAATGATGATTTTCGTCGTCGGGGGGGACGTCGTCGAGGACGTCGTGGTGGTCGTCGTAATCAGGAGAGTGGTTTTTATCAAATTCGTATTCCTTACGCAGAACCAGTAGGAGATTTTGCTAAACAAGCCTTAGAAGAAATTAAAACAGCGTATCGTAGACGTCGTATTCCAAATACAAAATCTGTTCAATTTGTAGAAACAGAAAATGACACACAACATTTAGCTATACAGCAAGATGAAACCATAAAAATTGATACAGTTGTAAAACCCAAAAAACGTAAAGTACGTTCTTCAAAAATAGTACAAAGTGAGCAAACCGTTGAAAATGATCAAAATATAGAAGTAGCGGAATCTTTGGAAAAAAAATCTACAGCTCGTTTGAGGCATAAAGTTAAAATAAAAAAAGAAGAAGAAACTCCTCATGAAGGACTGGAAAAAACATCTAAAAATAGTAAATCAACACGCAAAACACATAAAAAGTTACCTTCTAAAGAAATAACACTCATAAAAGAAACATCAGAACAAAAAACTATAAATGAAAAACCAGTTGAGGCAACTTCGCCCAAGGTTGAGGAGAAAGCCAATTATCCCGTTGTAATATCATCAACATCTGTCGATACTTCAAAAACTCAGCGTATTGGTTGGTGGAGGCGCAAAAATCTTTCTAAAAATTAAATATTAAAAAACCGCCATAAATGCGTAAATGCTTTGTGGCGGTTTTTGATAGAAAAAACTTCAAAAAACGTTTTTTTATGTTGTGCGCTGGTTAATTTTGCTTAGCTTTTTCTTGTTCAGCACGCATACGATCTTCAATTTCTTTTTGCTTAGACTGAATGGCTTGTTGCAGCTTTATTTGCTCTTGTTGAAAATCTTTTTCTTCCATACCAGGACCCGTGTATGCAGAAGTAAATCCATTAAGAGAAAATTCAATAGGATTAGCCGAGCCACGGAAATTAATTGTGGTTACAATCATTTTCGAACCACTTTTCATAGCTGTAATAAGCTTATCATCTAAGACATCATTGGCAATACAACTTGGCCCATTACAGATAATATAAGGAACTTTTTTAGAGAAGTTATCTCCTATCTGAATATTAACACCTTCTGGCAAAAAACGACCTGTAGGGACTTGAATACCTATACGTTTTTCATTTTGTTTCCCTTTAATTTCAACAAGATTAAAAGCCGTTAAAGGCTGCCCAGTGTTTGATACAACAGTGTTCATTGTATTACAAACATCAACATCATGCTGCTTGCTACAAACCTTATACCAGCCTTGAGATAAAGTTTGCGCTCCTGCAGAAGTATGCATTGTGAAAAAAAGAGCAACAGCTCCAGCTAATCCTGAAACAACAGAATAAATACTTTTATGCGACATGATTAAGTTAATCCTTTCAACGCGCTTTTATAATAACCCAAACAATAGGAATACTAAATATAATTTCAATCAAGTGTATTAAATTAAACCAATGAAATGACACCCTCTTCTATGCTTCTTACTTCAAGATAAAGAGAAAAGTCAAATTTAGAAAAAAAAGCTATAAATAGCCATTTAAATTCTTATGCACTCCTGTACAGTTTCCCCCTTTTAATTGATATTTTACGTAATTTATCGATAAAATACCTTAGTGCAATGAAATAACTTAAGATGACATAAACGAATCAATATTGCAATATAATTAAAGTAAACTCCTATGTTAT
The DNA here is from genome assembly GCF_039543025.1 of Bartonella acomydis. Lineage (NCBI taxonomy): Bacteria > Pseudomonadati > Pseudomonadota > Alphaproteobacteria > Hyphomicrobiales > Bartonellaceae > Bartonella > Bartonella acomydis. The sequence continues at coordinate 78,707 of NZ_BAABIY010000002.1, forward strand.
TCTATAGATCTTATTACTTTAAATTTTTTTATATTTATACCTCTTCTTTTAAACTAGTGTATTCTAGCTATAGATACTGCAGCATGGAGCTTTTAAGTTACTAGAAAATTTTAAATATTTTTCTTATGCATCTCCTAATGCAAAACAAAAAGAAAAGGTTAATTTATGGTGTCTTTGGAATATTTGATGATTTAAATCTTTTCGTTATTCGTAGTTTTAGAACAATGGCAAGAGTGCTTTTTCTAATGAACACTTTTCTGGTCTTGTTTACGAAACAATGATGGTAAGCTTCTCGTGATAAAGCTTTTTTACTGTATAGCCTCTTGGCAGAAAAAGTTGAATTAAATAATAAGCGCACTGAATTTATTTTTTTTTCTTAATGCAAAGGTGCTCTTTTCAAATGGAAAGCCTATACAGTTGAAGATGTTTTATTCACAATAAAGCTCCTTAAAAAGAAAGTTAGACCGCCTTTTGATCGTTATGTGAAATGTATAGAAACTATCAAAAAATCAGAGATCATGGTATTAAAATACGTTTTCCACTCTCAAAAGATCGTAAATTTCTACTTCTTTTGGCAGATGTAACGCAGATATTACCCAAACATGCTATTAATGTTATGATTTTGAAAAAATAGACTGAGTAAGATTCTAAGCAGTAGCTCTTATATTGTTGAGCATGTTAATCTTGATGAACGAATTATTTATAAGCTCAACCCTCATTATTGGGACAAGATCTTCCTGTTAATAAAGGATTAAATAATTTTGATACCATTCAAATTGAATATTTCATAATAGTACAGCACTTTTTGAAACTTTTTAGAAAGCTTAATTGATATTTTTATTGAAATCAATCCAAATTGTTGACAACATTCTTATAATTTTCCAGCTGTTCATAAAAGTCATGTTATTAAAGAAAGTTTTTCAAAAGGAAGCCCCATTGTCCTCATAGGGTTTGTTTTTAATACGCGTCGCACAATTTTCAAAGACAAAATAGTAAGACAGATTTAATCGATACTTTTCGATTTTGAGTAGGCCAATCATCATCTTTTCAATAATATCTATACCAGAACGGAAGGATATTGGGATGGTTTTATTCTGTCATCTGTTGGAAAACCAGTAAACAAAAGAGCAAAAATACTTTTATTCCCTCTCCTGATGCAATTTTTCTCGAAATTATGGTTGGAAGTTGGCGTGTTTCCAAGACAGATGGTTCAGGCATGGATCGACCAATCGCAGAAAGTCAAAGGTTTCTCTTGCCTTTCAAAATACATTGTCTTGGTATTCATGCTGAAAAATAAGAACCATTGATGATAGCCAATATCAAAATCACTTAGAAATGTTCGACTATAACATAATTATAACAAAATTAAAAAATTCTTTCTCTCCAGGAAACGAACAAATAAATCGTTGAAGTTCGACTTCTCGAAATTTAAAAGGGATTTTTAATTTTTCTTATTTATAATATTATTCTAAATATAATGAGCAATTTATAAAATGAGAAGTTCTATTATCCAAAAAATTGTAAAGACAAATTTATCGGATAATTTTAAAAGATCATAAAAACTTTTATATACTTTTAAATTTCATCTATATAAAATTCATTATAAGTACAGAAAGCTATAATAAAAATGAATTTATTGTATAATAATATAATATAGAAGATATTTATAATGTAATTTCTCATTATTATTTTCTATATTATATAGTGGTATCATGTTATATTATCATATTCTATTATAAAAATTAAATTTTATTCTTCCATAATATCTTTAATAAAAACAAATATAGCTATCTTTTATTAAACCACTCTCTAATATGAAAAAGCATACTGTTTATAATATTTTTTCTTTTATTTGGAAAAACTATATTATGTACTCCCTCGAAAGTCCTGCAAACCATAGGTATCATTTTCAAAGAAGAATTTCCATGCACCACAGCATTCTTTATATTGTTATATAATTCTTTTTTTAAATTATCAGGTCCTGTTATTAAAAGTTTTTTAATGTCCTTGACTAACTTTGGATTTATTGTCCTCGCTGCATATTTTGCCCAAATAAAATCTTTCTTTTTCCAATCAAATTCTTTGCGTAAAATAGCAGCAATATCACTATGCAATATACTTTCCCAAGTTCTGCAAGAAATAACAAAAATCAGATAATTTTTTATTATTTCATCATTGTTCCAAAAATCTTCACTCATTTTCCATTCATTAAATAATTGAGTTTTTTTCAGATACTCTTTTGCTTTAGTGATTTTTTCTTCATATTCTCCTTCTTCGTACTCTCTTGCTATGAACGTTCTATATATCAAATTTAGCTTTCCTTCAGCTAACTTGCTTAATTTCAAAGTAAGCCTAAAATGTTCTTCACTAAGATCATTTTGTTTCTGCAAAAGCTTATTATGTTCACGAAAAACTTTATAGTGTTTTGCATAAGGAATACGTTTTATTAAAAGATTTAATTCATCCAACTTTTCCTCAATAAAATCAATTTCATTATCAACAATGATTCTCCTTTCTTTAAAACGTTGATATTTTTCATCAAGACTCTCATTGAAAAGAAATTCAGCATGAATATTTTTTACATCACATAATATTAAAGTGAATAATAAACAGGGCATAGTGAGTAATCTTTGTACCGAAGAAACCATATTATTCCACTTTAAATACATATAAATAGCACGCTCTATTTTGTAATAGTGTTGCTTAATATATTTGCTTGTTTGTATCAATATGTATTATAATAAATAAGTTGAAAAGAATTTTTTATAATCAAGTTTTATGAAAACTTTAAATATTATGTAGAACTGTTCTATAAAATGAATGATAATTTTAAACCTATAGAAAAATTTTTAAGCTAAAAAGAGGATTTTTCTGCCATTTCTACAAGCTGTTTCATAATCGTTGCGGCTCCAACAAGTCTTTCATTAATTGTGGACCAATTTTGAGTAAGGGCAATAGTTTGGTCTGGTCTGATTTTTGCCATTGCACCTTGTTTTGCAACCCACTGGACAAGAGCAACACTATTTGCAAAATAATTGTTGCGAAATTGTATAACAATGCCCTTTGGTCCAGCATCCAATTTTTCTACATGTGCTTTTCTACATAATATTTTGATATAAAAAACTTTAAGGAGATGTTGAACTTCAAGTGGTAAAGGACCAAAACGATCAATTAACTCAGCTGCAAATTCATCGATTTGTTCTAAAACATTAAGTTCTGTTAAACGACGATAAAGTCCCATGCGTAATGGTAAGTCAGGCACGAAATTTTCTGGTATGATTGCGGTTATAGCAAGAGAAATTTGAGGTGACCATTGTCTATCCTCATTCTGTTCTCCATCTTTTAATTCAGCAATGGCTTCTTCAAGCATTTTTTGATAAAGTTCAAATCCAACTTCTTTGATATGTCCCGATTGTTCTTCGCCTAAAAAATTTCCTGAACCACGAATATCCATATCATGGCTCGCCAATTGGAAACCTGCCCCCAATGTATCAAGAGATTGTAAAACTTTAAGACGACGGTCAGCAGCAGGCGTTAAAACTTTACCGGAAGGATATGTAAAGAGTGCGTAAGCACGTTGTTTTGAGCGCCCGACCCTACCTCGCAATTGATAAAGAGCGGCAAGACCGAACATTTCAGCGCGATGCACAATTAATGTATTAGCTGTTGGAATATCAAGACCTGATTCAATAATAGTTGTCGACAATAAAACATCGTATTGTCCATCATAAAATGCATTCATAATATCATCAAGCTGTCCAGCGGGCATTTGTCCATGCGCTATAACAAACTTGAGCTCTGGTACATGTATTTTAAGGTATTCTTCTACAGAATCAAGATCAGAAATACGAGGACAGACATAAAAACTTTGTCCACCACGGTAGTATTCTCGAAGCAATGTTTCGCGTATAACAAGTGGATCAAATGGAGAAATAAAAGTACGTACAGCCATTCTATCAATGGGAGGAGTAGTTATCAATGAAAGTTCCCGTACTCCTGATAATGCTAATCCTAAAGTACGCGGTATGGGAGTTGCTGAAAGTGTGAGAACATGAATATCGCTTTTAAGCTCTTTTAAACGCTCTTTATGTTTGACGCCAAAATGCTGCTCCTCATCAATGATAAGAAGTCCTAACCGTAAAAAATTAACTGCGTCACTTAAAAGTGCATGCGTTCCAATGGCAATATCAATTGTACCATCTGAAATCCCCTTTTTGACTTGTGCGAGTTCTTTAGCTTTTACAAGCCTTGATGCATGACCAATTTTAACAGGTAATCCTTGAAAACGCGAAATAAAAGTTTTGTAATGTTGTCGTGAAAGCAAAGTTGTAGGCACAACAACAGCGACCTGGTATCCATTTAATGCCGCAACAAACGCACTTCGAATAGCCACTTCTGTTTTTCCAAAGCCAACATCACCACATATTAAGCGATCCATCGGTTTGCCTGATGCCAAATCATCCAATACAGCATCAATGGCATTCATTTGATCTTCTGTTTCGTCATAAGGAAAACATGCAACAAATTCATCAAATGGTCCAATTGGCGGAATTAAAGAAGGTGCAGAACGCATTGCACGCTTTGCAGCTATATGGATCAATTGGCCAGCCATTTCCAATAAATGTTTTTTAAGCCGTGTTTTACGTGCTTGCCAAGCAACTCCTCCTAATTTGTCTAACGCTACAACTGCTCCCTCTGATCCATAGCGTGAAAGAAGTTCGATATTTTCGACAGGTAAAAAAAGCCTATCACCTCCAGCATATTTAATTTCAAGACAATCTCGTAAAGTTCCAGTTGTCGTGATAGTTTTAAGACCAATAAATTGTCCAATACCATGGTCAATATGCACAACCATATCGCCAGAATTTAAGGCTGTAATTTCAGCAATAAAATTCGTATTGTGTTTACGTCGTTTTGATGATCTTATGAAACGATCACCAAAGATATCCTGCTCTGCTATAACAGCAAAATCTTCCACTTCAAAGCCGTGTTCTATTCTTATAACAGCTGCTAATATATGATCACGTGGAGTTGCTTTAACAGTTTGTAATGATTCTACAATATCTACTTTTTTTAATCCGTGTTCTTCAAGAACTTGTACTAAACGATTGAGAGATCCTTCACTCCAACAAGCTAAAAGAACCTTCTTACCAGCTGCACGCAATGAAGCAATATGATCAATAACAGTTGAGAAAACATTTTTTTCTTGCGCATTGCGCTCTTTTACAAAATCATATCCTAGTTTTACATGCGTGTGAACAACAGTTTGTCCAAAAGTTTCTGGAACATGAAAAGGAGTAAAATCAATATGTTGTTCAGATTGTTGTACTATTTCTAAAATACCCTCTGGTGTTAAATAGAGAAGGCTAGGCTCTATTGGATGATAAGAAGTAGAACCTTCATGATCATTTTCGTGCTCTTTGCGTGCGTTATAATAATCTTCAATAAGGCGATAGCGCTCGATGAACACTTCTTCTATAAGATGTTCAAAAACAACTGGTATATTGCTACAATGGTCAAAAAAACTATCAAGATTTTCATAAAAAAATGGTAACCAGTGCTCCATGCCAGCAAAACGCCGCCCTTGAGAAATTGCTTCATAAAGCATATTGTTTTTTTGTGATACTCCAAATGTGCGGGTATAATTGTTTTTAAAGCGGCTGATACGTTCAGCTGTAAAAACAATCTCACTCGTCGCGTGTAATAAAATTTTAGTTTTTTGGTTTGTTGTCCTTTGCGTTTCTGGATCAAATGTACGGATACTCTCTAAGGTATCTCCAAAAAAATCAAGGCGCAAAGGTTGGACATCTATAGGAGAAAAGATATCAAGAATTCCTCCTCTCACTGCAAATTCACCAACATCACGGACAACCGTAACACGTTCAAAACCATTGGCTTCCAAAAATTGAATGAAATGCCCCATATTATTATGCTGGCCAACTTGTGCACGAATAATTTGTGTCTCGATCATTTCACGAGGAGGCAATTTTTGCATAATGGCATTTGCTGTTGTCAAGATAATTGCAGCGTGCGGATTTTGACGTAAATTAGCTATATCTGCCAAAGCCGATAAGCGGCGTGCCATAACAGCAACTCCAGGTGATACACGATCATAGGGCAAACAATCCCATGCAGGAAATTGAAGTATAGGTAAATTTGGTTCAATAAAATTTAAGACTTGCTGTAAATGCGCAATTTTTGTTCCATCACGTAGAACATAAAGAAGTGGTTTATTTTGTGCAATTTCTGAACGCAATTGTGCAAGCGCAAAGGCTTCAAATCCATCAGTAATTCCATCAAAGATCATATGAGTAGAAGTATTTTGCGGAATGATAATTTTTTTTAATATAGACATCGGAGTTAATTTAAATTTATGCAAATATGGTAATTTATAATGTCACGAAAAAGCAGATTATCAACTTCAGAAGGTGGTGTGATTTCTCCTGTAACCCACGTTAATAAATCACGATCATCAAAAGACATAATATACTCAAGCGCAGAAACCGTTTTATCGCTCATTCCAGTAATATGTGCATCTACATAATGTCCCAAAATGAGATCCATTTCACGAATACCACGATGCCATGCTCGAAAAACCAATCGGCGACGACGTACATCGAGTTGATTTTTGTCAACGACAAAAACTGCCATAAAAGCCTCCTTGAGCTATAAGTAAGATTTTCAATTTGTAAAATAAATTCTGTACATTAACCTAAGGAAGTTCAATAATCTTTTTTTCTTTTAGTGTAATTCGACGATGCATTTGTTTAGCCAAAGCGTAATTATGTGTTGCAATAAGAGCAGAAAGACCAGATTGACGAACCAGCGCCGACAACGCTTGAAAGACATACGCTGAAGTTACAGGATCAAGATTTCCTGTAGGTTCATCAGCCAAAAGAACTGAAGGACCATTTGCTACTGCACGCGCAATAGCAACGCGCTGTTGTTCTCCACCAGATAATTCCGATGGACGATGGTTCGCACGATGAGAAACACGAAGATATGTCAATAGCTTCAGCGCACGATCCTCTGCTATAGATTTTTTAAAACCTGCGATCATTTGCGGTATCATGACATTTTCTAAAGCTGTAAATTCTGGAAGCAAGTGATGAAATTGATAGACAAAACCGATATCATTGCGTCTAATAGCTGTTCGCTCACTAACAGATCGTTTTGCACAAGAAATACCTCGTAACATTACATCACCAGCCGTTGGTTTTTCCAATAAACCAGCAATATGAAGAAGTGTTGATTTTCCTGCACCAGATGGGGCGACAAGTGCGACAAGCTCTCCGCGATTAAGAATAAAATTTGCTTTATCTAAAATAATAAGAGGTTTATGCCCTTCAAAAAAACGTTGTTCAATCTCTACAAGCTTTAAAATAGCTGCCATTATTCATACCTCAAAGCTTGTACAGGATCTAGTTTAGCAGCGCGCCATGCCGGAATGAGCGCCGCTAAAAATGACAAAAATAAAGCCATTATAGCAACGATAACTGTTTGTCCCCACTCAATTTGTGCGGGCAATTTTGTTAAAAAATAAAGTTGAGGATTAAAAACATCAACATTAAATAACCAAGAGATAAAATCCTGAATATGATTAATATTTGCAGTCGCTATAACACCAAAGATTAAGCCTAATATTGTTCCAATAAATCCAATCATCATACCAGTGACGATAAATATACGCAGAATTGCGCTTTGTTGAGCACCCATGGTACGTAAAATTGCAATATCATGGCTTTTATCTTTTACGAGCATAATGAGTCCTGAAATAATATTTAAAGCCGCAACAAGAACAATAAGAGAAAGAATAAAAAACATAACATTTCGTTCAATCTGCAGAGCTGAAAAAAAAGCTTGATTGCGTTCTCGCCAATCAATTAAATAAACTTGTTGACCAATAGTTTTTTCTACAATTGGCTTTATTTGATCAACAGCATCAGGATAATTTAGAAATAATTCTAAAGATTGAACGTTCTCTCCCAAATTAAAAAACATTTGTGCTTCATGAAGAGGCATAAAAACGAATATTGAATCATATTCAGACATACCAATTTCAAAAATAGCAGTCACTTTGTAAGCTTTAACACGTGGTGTAACTCCAAAGGGAGTCGCATCACCATCAGGTGTAATAATACGAAGATTACTCCCAATGGTTAGCCCTAATTTTGTTGCCAAACCACTGCCAATTGCGACACCTTCTTCTTTATCAAATCGTGCAAGCGAACCTAATTTAATATTTTGGGATATGGTTTTAAGCTTCTCTAAATCTTGTTTGCGCATACCACGAACTAAAGCCCCAGATCCTCCTTGAAGCTCGCCCTGCACAAGCGCTTGTCCCTCAATAACAGGCAAAGCAAATTTTATACCGTTCACAGATTCTAAAGAAGAAATAAGGGTACTATAATCGGGAAAAGCAGAATTAACAGCTTGAATAACAAGATGCCCATTCATACCAAGAATACGATTGAGAAGTTCTGTACGAAAACCATTCATCACCGCCATAACAACAACCAGAGCAAAAACCCCTAACATAATTCCAATGAGAGAAATGATGGAAATAACAGATGCAACAACATGTTTTTTATTGGGAATCATATAACGAAAAGCAATCATCCACTCATAAGAGGAAAACCATTTACTTTTCAACTTCTTCATAACATTGCCTGTTTAATTATAGAAAATTGGCTGAGTACATCTTCAACCTTTAGAGATTTTTTAACACTCGTTTTTCGATCTTTCATTTCAATTTCATTTTGTGCAATGCTGTTTGGTCCAACAATGATTTGTGTTGGCAAGCCAATTAAATCCATTGTTGCAAATTTTGATCCAGGACGCTCATTTCTATCATCTAATAATGGATCAAAACCAGCATTTCTTAATCCCTGATAAAGCGCTTCACACGCATATGTACATTTTTCGTCACCAGGCTTCATATTAATGATACCCATATCAAACGGAGCCATCGATTTTGGCCAAATAATACCATTTTCATCATGAGAAGCTTCAATGGCTGCAGCAACAAGACGTGAAGGTCCAATGCCATAAGATCCCATAGAAACGATATGCTCTTTCCCATCTTGTCCCATAACTTTTGCTCCCATCGGAGCAGAATATTTCGTGCCAAAATGGAAAATATGGCCTACTTCAATGCCGCGCGCAGAAAGACGATGATGATCAGAAACTTTCGCCCACTCTTCTTCATTATGCATTTCTTCTGTCGCTGCATAAAAAGATGTCCACTGTTTAACAATATCAGTTAAAATAGATTTATCACCAAAATCAATAGAACTGTTTGGAACAGCCAGTTCAAGAAATTGTTTATCACAAAATATAGCACTTTCTCCCGTTTCAGCCAAAATAATAAATTCATGACTAAGTTCACCACCAATTGGACCTGTATCAGCACGCATAGGAATTGCTTTTAAACCAAGACGAGAAAAAGTACGTAAATAGGCAATAAACATACGATTATAAGATGTTTGAGAGCCTTCATAATCAAGGTCAAAAGAATAAGCATCTTTCATTAAAAATTCTCGTGAGCGCATCACTCCAAAACGTGGGCGGATTTCATCACGAAACTTCCATTGAATATGGTACAAATTAAGCGGAAGATCTTTATAAGAATGAATGTAGGAACGAAAAATATCCGTCACCATTTCTTCGTTTGTTGGACCATAAAGTAAATCACGCTTTTGACGATCTTTAATGCGGAGCATTTCCAAACCATAGTCATCATAACGACCACTCTCACGCCAAAGATCTGCAGACTGAATTGTAGGCATTAATATTTCTATAGCACCAGCTCGCTCCTGCTCTTCACGAATAATCTTACAAACTTTATCAAGTACTTTTTTACCCAAGGGAAGCCAAGAATAGATTCCTGAGCTTTGTTGGCGAATCATACCTGCACGTAACATTAATCGATGAGAAACAATCTCTGCTTCCTTAGGATTTTCTTTTAAAAGTGGAAGGAAATATTGAGAAAGACGCATTGAAATAATTAACTCCTAATCAGACCCATCATACTAGAACAATTTAAATAGAATATATATTTAATCTATAGTGACATTATAAACGCTTGCAAACATAACGAGCAGATTGTTGAAAAATTTATGTGCTCTATCCTTATTAAGCTGAGTTTAAACGATAAAATGATTTGACAATTTCTTTCTCTTTTTTTCCTTAAAAAGAAAATAACATAATACTAAAATGTTTTACTTTGATCGATGTAAAAAAACTGTACAAATAGGTTTTTTTTGCCAAACTTCATAAACAGCTGCTCTTACTGCACGCCGTATTGCTTCCCGAACAAGTTCACTGTTTTTTCGTTTAACGCGTGGGATATTATAAAATGTATTTTCTACAATATCTAAAAGAATATCTTTCAATTTTCCCCCCTCTTCATTACTCTCAGGTAATCCAAATGTGCTTAGACCAATATCATCCAATAATTCATGCTTGCTGTTCATATGGAGAGAAACAGCAACATAACCAGCATAGCTTAGTTTTCGACGTTCACGAATTCCTAACGTATACTCATCTCCAAGAAGACAACCATCTTTATAGATACGGCCAACAGGAATTTGATCAATAACTTCTACAGGCGCTGGTGCAAGACGCAGCATATTACCATTTCTAATATCCCTCACAATTTTAATACCTGCTTGACGAGCTAAATCCGCTTGAGCAGTAAGATGTATTGCCTCTCCATGCACAGGTACAAGTATTTGTGGTTTTATCCAATCATACATTTGTAAAAGTTCTAAACGACGGGGATGACCTGAAACATGAATAAGAGCATCCTCATTGGTGATAACTTTAATTCCCATATCAATAAAACGATTTTGTATCTCAAGAATCGCTTTTTCATTTCCTGGAATACTTCGTGACGAATAAATAATGGTATCACCAGCAGAAAGCGCAATATTTCTCATTTCACCACGTGAGAGCTTGGCCAAAGCAGCACACGGTTCACCTTGACTTCCTGTGACGATCAAAACAAGATCTTTACGTGAAATATAACCATAATCATCTTCTGTCACAAATGGTGTTAAATCATCCATATAACCAAGCTCTTGTGCAACTATAATACTGCGTTTAAGAGAGCGTCCAACCACAAGAACCTTGCGTTCAACGGATTGGGCAGCAAGAGCAATGGAACGAATGCGACCAACATTAGAGGAAAAAGTTGCAATTGCAACGCGTCCTTCAGCTTTTGAAAGAATTTCACAAAGACTTGTCTGAACTTGCTGTTCTGATGGTGTCATGCCATCCCGACATGCATTTGTAGAATCACAAAGCAATGCCAAAACGCCTTTATTACCTAAAGCGCGAAATCGTTTTTCATTCGTTACAGCTCCTAGCGAAGGTATATGATCAATTTTCCAATCACCTGTATGAATAATAGTTCCTAAAGATGTTGTAATGGCCAAAGATACAGATTCTGGTATTGAATGGGCAACAGCAATAGCCTCTAGCGCAAAAGAGCCTACCTGAAAACAATCACCAGCTTGAAAAATATTGAGTGAAATTTTATGAGACTCAAAATCTGCTTGTTTTTTCATTTCCAATAATCCTGCAGTAAAAGGCGTACAGTAAATTGGAACTTGTAACTTTGGCCATAAATCAAGAACGGCCCCATAATGATCTTCGTGAGCATGTGTCAAAATAAGACCACATATATTATGTTTTTCACTTTCCAGAAAACGAATATCAGGGAGAACAAGATCAGCTCCTGGTAATTCAGGACCAGCAAAACTAACACCCATATCAACTAGCAGCCATTCACGAAGATGTTGTGGTCCAAACCCGTAAGCCGCCAGATTCATCCCTATTTCACCTACTCCTCCCAAAGGTAAAAAGACAAATTCACTTCCATGAGCTGCAACCATAAACATCTCCTAAATCATTAAGATAATCTGATGGTAAAAAAATTCCATGAATTAATAACGACCTGTATGAACGCAAGCTGCCAAACCAAAATGAACATCTCCAGCTGTTATAATGGCTTTTTGACCATTTGTTTGTTGTATGATGCAGTTAAAATCACGATCAAGCCCTTCAAAAATACCCTCAATGATTTTTTCATCATTGACTACTTTAACATATTGTCCAAGATGAACTGAATGTGAAAGCCATTTTTCACGGATTATATTACTTCCTCCACGCTGCTTCCAAAGCAGATAATTTTTAGCAAAATACTCCGTCAAAACTGTAAATAACTGTGCTGGTTCAATATGCAAACCAAGATCTTCTAAGCTTGACGTGAGATAGGGTGCATGTTCATAATGATATTTTACATTTATTCCTATACCAATAACCAAAGCATCCTGCCTTGATGATAATTTAAAAATCTCAAGCAAGATTCCAGAACTTTTAGCTCCTCTGAGCAAAATATCATTTGGCCATTTTAAACCGACAATATCATTCCTTCGTTGTTCATTTTCTACAAATTGCTGTATTGCCTCTACTACACTTATTCCAGCAACAAAACCGAGCTGAGCAGCCGTTTTATGAACAATACCATTAATTAATAAAAGACTAGAATAAAGATTCCCTTTTGGACTAGCCCAACTCCTTCCCCTTCTCGCTCTTCCCTGTAATTGTTCTTGTGCAACAATCCAAAGATAACCTTGATGACCATTTCGCGCTTTTTGTTGTGCAATAAGATTTGTTGAAGCAACACTTTCGTACGATTCAACGGAGTACCTTTGTTTTTGCGCAAAATCCGATAAGATATAAACCATATTCACTAAAACAATGCGGCTGCTGCTTTTTCTGCCAATTCAGTAAACCAAATTCCAAAAAGCGTATAAAATAAAATAAACAATGCAGAAAGGCCAAGACAAAATTGAAGCTCTTTCGATAACATAACAAAAGGTGTCTTTGCATCATCAAACCACATAATTTTAATAACTCGTAGATAATAAAAAGCTCCAACAACAGATGCGATCATTCCAACGACTGCAAGTGGCGTCAGACCAGCATGAACAGCAGCAGAAAATGTATACCATTTTCCAAAAAAACCGGCCATAGGCGGTATACTTGCTAACGAGAAAAGCTGTATTGTCATCACAACAGCCATAAACGGATTTGTCTTTATAAGCCCTGAAAGATCGTAAATATTTTCAACATTTCCACTCTTTGATCGCATTCCAAGAATAAAAGCAAATGAACCAATCGTCATACCAAGATAAATCGTCATATAAATAATAACACTTTTTATCCCAAGCATATTTCCAGCAGCTAAACCAACAAGCGCATATCCCATATGACCAATTGATGAATAAGCCATCAAACGCTTAATATTACTCTGACCAATTGCAGCAAACGCCCCAAGTATCATTGATGTAAGTGCCATGAACACCAAAATTTGCTGCCATGCAGGCATAGAGCCATTAGCACTACCGAGAGGAATAAAGGTCATAACCATAAGGCGAATAATGAGTGCCATTGCAGCAATTTTAGGAGCACCAGCAAAAAATGCTGTAATTGGTGTGGGGGCTCCTTCATAAACATCAGGAGTCCACATGTGAAATGGAACAGCAGAGATTTTGAAAGCCAAACCAGCTAAAATAAAAACAATTGCAAAAATAACGCCCAATTGCAAGTTTTCACCTTTTAAAGTAATGGCAATTTCGTGAAAACCAATTTGACCCGTAAAACCATAAAGCAAAGAAATACCATAAAGCAATAATCCTGAAGATAAGGCCCCTAAAACAAAATATTTTATACCAGCTTCAGAAGATTTTACATTATCACGATTGATTGCAGCAAGGACATATAAAGCTAAAGATTGTAATTCTAATCCCATATAAAGTGATAGCATATTACCGGCTGAAATCATCAACATCATGCCAAGAGTTGCAAAAAGAACAAGTACAGGAAATTCAAATATATCGATGTTTTGAGAACTGTTAAAACCAACAGACATAATAAGAGCAAAAAGTGCACCAATAAGCGTTAAAATTTTCATATAACGGCCAAAAGAGTCAATAATAAGCGTATTGGTTTGAAATAAACCACTTTTCGGAAAAACAATAATCATAACAATAGTTGCAACAAAAAGAGCAATAACCAGCCCCGTTACAGTTAAAGAGGACCGTGCACAGGAATAAACACCGATCAAGAGTAATACAACCCCTCCTAATGCTATTAAAATCTCTGGAAGAATTAAGACTAATTGCGCTATCATTTCATTTTGCATGATAATTCTTCCCTTATCTAGTGCAGTTTATTGATGAGGATTTCTACGGAAAACGCCGTTGCTTTAAGAATAGGCGTTGGATAGACACCAAAAAATATTGTCAAAAGAATCATTGGATAAAGGATGAGTTTCTCTCTTGAAGAGAGATCTATAAGAACTTTTAGATTCTCTTTATCTAGCGAACCAAAAATCACACGCCGATAAAGATAAAGTGCATAGGCAGCCGATAAAATAACACCAGTTGTAGCAAAAATAACAACCAATTTATTTACTTGAAAAACACCTATTAAAATTAAAAATTCACCTAAAAATCCTGAACTCCCAGGTAAACCAACATTTGCCATGGTGAAGATTAAGAAAACAACAGCATATTTGGGCATATTGTTCACTAAACCACCAAAAGCGGAAATTTCACGTGTATGCAAACGATCATAGATAACCCCAACACAAAGAAACAAAGCTGCTGAAACAATGCCATGGGATAGCATCTGATAAATAGCTCCTTGAATACCCTGTTCATTCGCAGCAAAAATACCCATTGTTACATATCCCATATGTGCTATCGAAGAATAAGCAATAAGCTTTTTTATATCATTTTGAACAAGTGCAACCAATGATGTGTAAATAATAGCAATAAGCGATAAGGTGAAAATCAAAGGTGCAAAATCAGCTGAGGCAAGAGGAAACATTGGTAAAGAAAAACGAAGAAAACCGTAACCGCCCAATTTGAGTAAGACACCAGCTAAAATAACCGAACCAGCTGTTGGAGCTTCCACGTGAGCATCAGGAAGCCATGTGTGAACTGGCCACATCGGCATTTTGACGGCAAAAGAAGCAAAAAATGCAAGCCATAACCACATTTGCATATGTGCAGGAAATTGATAATTAAGTAAAGTTGGTATATCAAGTGTTCCAGCCTCCCAATACATAGCCATAAGGGCAACCAGCATAAGCACTGAACCCAGTAAAGTGTATAAGAAAAACTTTATGCTTGCATAAACACGCCGTGCCCCCCCCCACACACCTATAATGATAAACATTGGAATAAGGCTACCTTCGAAAAAAACGTAGAACAATATTCCATCAAGAGCACAAAAAACACCAATAATCGCAACTTCAAGGAGAAGAAAAGCAATCATATAAGCTTTTAATCTATCTTTAACATTCTCCCAACTTGCCAAAATACAAAACGGCAAAAGAAAAGCCGAGAGAACAACAAAAAGAATAGAAATACCATCAACCCCCATATGATAGTTAATGCCACCTCCTAACCAATTGAATTTCTCAATCATTTGAAAATCTGTGTTTTTACAGTCAAAGCTTGCCCAAATAATTAAGGAAATAATAAAAACAAACACAGTCGTAAAAAATGCTACATTGCGTATATTATGTCGCGCAGCCTCACTATCATCTTTGATAAATAAAATGAGCAGCACACCCACAAGTGGCAAAAATGTAACCGTAGAAAGAATAGGCCAATCGCTCATCAGTTTACGCCCCCGATCATCATCCATGTGATCAATAATGCAATACCTATAAGCATCGCAAATGCATAGTGATAAAGATAGCCTGTCTGCATCCGAACAACTCTATTTGTAATATCAACAACACGTGCTGCAATACCATTGGGACCTAGACCATCAATAATTTTAACATCCCCCACTTTCCAGAGAAAGAAACTTATTCTGAAAGCAAAACGGACAAACAAAAAGTGATATAATTGATCAAAATACCATTTTTGATAAAGAAAGTTATACACTCCTGGCATAACTCCAGCCAACTTTTTGGGAAAAGAAGGAAAAGCAATATAAAATAAATAGGCTAAGATAAATCCAAGACACATCGCTATAAATGGAGACCATTTTACCCAATTAAATACATGATGGGCTTCATGAAGAATGTGATTGTGGCTACTTGTAAATAATGCTCCCTTCCAAAAAACATCATACAGATCACCAAAAAAGTAAGGTTGAAAAACCATACCAGCAAAGATTGCCCCAAGAGATAAAATAAACAAGGGAACCAACATAATCGGAGGAGATTCATGAACATGATGCATAACATCAACTGTAGCGCGTGGTTTACCATGAAATGTCATAAAGATAAGCCGCCATGAGTAAAAACTTGTTAGTAATGCAGCAAAAACAAGAAGATAGAAAGCATATCCTGAAGCAATATTATGAGATGCAAAAGCAGACTCTATAATGGCATCTTTAGAGAAAAAACCAGCTGTACCAAAAACTGTTCCTGGAATTCCAACTCCTGTTAAGGCAATGGTTCCTATCATCATCATCCAATAAGTTATCTTTATATGTTTGCGTAATCCTCCCATTTTTCGCATATCTTGTTCATCGGATACAGCATGAATGACAGAACCTGCACCAAGAAACAATAAGGCTTTAAAAAAAGCATGGGTGAAAAGATGAAAAACAGCTGCTCCGTAAGCTCCAACACCAAGAGCAACAAACATATAACCAAGTTGTGAACATGTGGAATAAGCAATTACACGTTTAATATCATTTTGCACCAATCCTACAGTTGCTGCAAAAAATGCTGTTGTTGCTCCAACAACAATAATCACTGTCAAAGCAGTTGAAGAAAGTTCAAAAATTGGTGACATACGTGCAACCATAAAGACACCAGCTGTTACCATTGTTGCAGCATGAATAAGCGCTGATACAGGGGTTGGTCCTTCCATTGCATCAGGAAGCCAAGTATGTAAAAGAAACTGTGCTGATTTTCCCATCGCACCAATAAATAACAAAAGACATGTAACAGTAATTGCTGCTTGTCCATTAAGCTGCCAACCTAAAAATGTCATATTTTGTACAAAACTATTGTCTGCAGCTTTTGCAAAAATAGAAGCAAAATCAACAGATTGGAATAAAACGAAAACACTAAAAATTCCTAAGAGAAAACCAAAATCTCCAACACGATTAACCACAAAAGCCTTCATTGCAGCTTTATTAGCAGAATCTCGCTGAAACCAAAAACCAATGAGCAAATAAGACGCAAGCCCCACACCTTCCCAGCCAAAAAACATCTGCAGCAAATTATTAGATGTCACTAACATCAACATCATAAATGTAAAGAGAGAAAGATAAGAAAAAAAACGGGACCTTGAAGAATCATGATGCATATAGCCAATTGAGTAAATATGCACTAATGCCGAAACACTGTTCACCACAATCAGCATAATAGCTGTTAATGTATCAATATGGAGAGCCCAATCAAAGCTTAAAACACCAACGGTGAGCCAATGTAATACCAATACATCAACCACTAAAGCATGACCGAGTGCAATATTGAAAAAAACCACCCACGACAGTACAGCAACAACCACCATAAAGCTACATGTTATCAATTCGCTCGCGCGATCTCCTATAGTTTTCCCACCTATAGAAGCAATTAAAAAGCCCAAAAGCGGAAGAAAAACAATCGTATAATACATAACTGGTTAGCCTTTCATTACATTAACATCTTCAACCGCAATAGAACCACGATTACGGAAGAAAACGACAAGAATTGCCAAACCAATTGCAGCTTCAGCAGCTGCTACCGTTAAGATGAATAAAGCAAATATCTGACCAACAAGATCGTGGAGAAATGCCGAAAACGCAACAAAATTAAGATTAACGGAAAGCAAGATAAGCTCAATGGACATCAAGATAATAATCACATTCTTTCTGTTGAGAAAAATTCCAGCAATACCGATTGTAAACATCAAAGCAGAAACAATGAGATAATGTGTAATATCAATATGCATGCCTCCCCCCTTAAATGCCCTTACCTGATTCAACTTGTTTGATTTCAATTGCATCTTCTACTGTTCGAGAAACCTGTGCTGCAATAGATTGTCGCTTTACACCCGACTTATGACGAAGCGTCAAAACAATTGCACCAATCATTGCTATTAAGAGAATGATCCCAGCAATTTGAAAATAGAAAACATAATCTGTATAAAGAATATCGCCTAAAGCCTGTGTATTTGTTCGCTGTAATAAATCTGGCATTGGTTGTGTAATCTGTGTTTTAAAAACTGAAGAAAAATGACTACTTACAAAAACAACAATTAATTCTACAGCGATAATACCTCCAACAAGAGCCCCAATAGGAGCATAGCGAAGTGCACCACTTTTCAACTCAGCAAAATCAACATCAAGCATCATAACGACAAATAAAAATAAAACTGCTACTGCACCAACATAAACAACAAGGAGAATAAGCCCCAAAAATTCTGCTCCTGCAAGCAAAAATAAAGCAGCAGCATTAAAAAATGCTAATATTAAAAACAAAACGGAATGTACAGGATTGCGTGCTGTAATAACGATAACCGCACTCCCAAGCATAATAAAAGCAAATAAATAGAAAAATGCCGCCGCTAGATCTGTTAGCATAGGCTTCTCCTTAATCAATCATACAATTGGTACAAAACTTCATACCAGATTACAATTTATCGGAAAAATTATCCGACACCTCATTTTACGATACACTTAACGATAAGGTGCATCCATCAATATATTACGAACAATTTCCCGTTCCCAACGATCACCATTCATTAAAAGCTTTTCTTTATCATAATAAAGTTCTTCTCGCGTTTCTGTTGCAAATTCAAAATTTGGGCCTTCTACAATAGCTTCAACGGGACAAGCTTCTTGACAAAAACCGCAATAAATACACTTAACCATATCTATATCATAACGAACAGTTCTACGCGTACCATCATTACGCCTCGGCCCCGCTTCAATAGTAATAGCTTGTGCAGGGCAAATTGCTTCACATAATTTACACGCAATACAACGTTCTTCACCATTTGGATAACGACGAAGTGCATGTTCTCCACGGAAACGCTGAGATACAAAACCCTTCTCATAAGGGTAATTAATTGTAGGTTTTGGTGCAAAAAACTGACGCATAGCTAAGAAAAAAGCACTCACAAACTCCAATAAAAGGAGTGACTTTGCTGCCTGAAAAAAAACTGACACCGTAAAACCTCCTCTTAAACAAAATCTGTATACTTTAAAAAAGCCGCAGTTATCACGACCATTGCCAATGAGAGAGGAAGAAAAACCTTCCAACCAAGCCGCATGAGTTGATCATAGCGATAACGTGGAACAAATGCTTTGACCATAGCAAACCAAAAAAATACAAAACAGACTTTTAATACAAACCAAATAATACCGGGAATCCAATTAAGCCACCAAACATCCAAGGGAGGCAGCCAACCACCTAAAAATAAAATAGCTGTTAAGGCGCACATTAAAACAATAGCAACATATTCCCCAAGAAAAAAGAGCATATAAGGTGTTGAAGAATATTCAACCATGTGTCCAGCAACAAGTTCAGATTCTGCTTCTACTAAATCAAAAGGGGGACGATTTGTTTCTGCAAGCGCAGAAATAAAAAAAATAATAAACATTGGAAAAAGAATGAGCCAATTCCAATCAAGAAAACTATTAAAAGGAAGACCAAGAGTTGTTCCAAGCCCATAACTTTGTTTTTGCACAATTGTTGTAAGATCCAGAGATCCACTTATTAAAATGACAGTTACAAGTACAAATCCAATGGAAACCTCGTACGAAACCATCTGTGCTGCCGAACGAAGAGCCCCTAAAAAAGGATATTTTGAGTTTGACGCCCACCCTCCCATAATAACACCATAAACTTCAAGAGATGAAATGGCTAGAATATAAAGCAAACCAACATTAATATGCGCAATTTCCCACCCTTCATTAACAGGGATAACAGCCCAAGTTGATAAAGCAAGTGTAGCAGAAATAAAAGGTGCTAAAAGAAAAACTCCTTTATTCGCACCAGCTGGAATAATAGGTTCTTTCACAACAAATTTGATTAAATCTGCAAAAGATTGCAATAATCCCCATGGGCCAACAACATTAGGTCCACGCCGCAATTGTACCGCCGCCCAAATCTTTCTATCTGCATAAAGAAGATAAGCAACCAATATCAAGAGAACAACCAAGAGAAGAAGTGTTTTCCCAACGATAATGAGTAAAGGCAATAACCAAGTTATAAAGAAATCATACATCATTATTCCTTTTCTCCTGCCCTACTCTACAGCTTGTGTAGCACGGCTTTTTGCAAGTGATGAACATTCAGCCATAACTGCTGAAGCACGTGCTATCGGATTTGTCAAATAAAAGTCTTTAACCATAGAAGTAAAGGTTTGTGCCTCTAGAGCAACTATCTGTGAGCTGAGCATTTTGAGATCACTTATACTAGAAGGTGCGATATCATCAATGGCATAAAGATGCGGATAATCATGAAAGAGCTTCTGCCTTAATTGAGAAAGCGAATCAAAAGGAAGCTTTTTTCCTAAAACATCCGATAAAGCGCGCAAGATAGCCCAATCTTCTTTTGCTTCACCAGGGGCAAAACCAGCCCGATTAGTCATTTGAACACGTCCTTCTGTATTTACATAAAGTCCTGATTTTTCAGTGTAAGCAGATGCCGGCAAAATAACATCTGCAGCATGTGCACCATTATCACCATGACTACCAATATAAACTGTAAAAGCTTTTGTATTGGCTAACTCTACTTCATCAGCACCAAGCAAAAATAAAACTTCACAGGTTTTAATAATATTAGCAACCCCCAGTTTAGAAATAAAGCCTATGTCTAATCCCCCAACAGTTGAAGCTGCATTATGAAGCACTCCAAACCCGTTCCATTCTTCACTAAGTGCTCCAACATTATCAGCTAATTTGGCAAGATTTTTTAAAACAGATAAACCTTCTTTACCTGAAACAGCTCCCTCCCCAATCAAAATAAGTGGTCTTTTTACTTCTTTTAAGACATTTAAAAATGTATCCTCTCCACGAATAAGTGCACTCAATGTTTCCGTACCATCTCCAAGATAAGAATAAGGATAACGTAAATCGACTTTTTCACCAATTAACCCAATGGGAAATTGCCCCATTCGTTGTCGTTTTAAAATACGTGCATTTAAAACTGCAGCTTCGTAGCGCGGATTAGATCCCACAATAAGCAATGCGTCAGCTTGTTCAATACCGGCAATTGTTGGATTAAAAATATAACTCGAACGTCCTAATTCAGAAGATAACGCCATTCCTCTTTGGCGACAATCAAAAATCTTTGACCCCAATGATATGAGTAATGTTTTAAGTGCATACATTTCTTCAATAGAAGCAAGATCACCTGCTATTGCCCCTATTTTTTCTGGTAAAATTTTAGAAACAACCGTTTTAATCTTTTCAAAAGCTTCTACCCAACTTACAGGTTGAAGTTTTCCATCTTTGCGCACATATGGTTTATCAAGCCGCTGCATGCGTAATCCATCCCAAATAAAACGCGTCTTATCAGAAATCCATTCCTCATTTACATCTTCATTGGTACGTGGAATAATCCGCATAACTTCACGACCACGGCTATCAATACGGATCGCACACCCAAGTGCGTCCATAACATCAATCGATTCTGTTTTGACCAATTCCCAAGGACGCGCATGAAATGCATAAGGTTTCGAAGTTAAAGCTCCTACAGGACAAAGATCAATAACATTTCCCTGTAATTCAGATGTCATTGCTTTTTCGAGATATGTTGTAATTTCAGCATCTTCACCACGACCTATCAACCCAAGCTCAGAAATACCTGCTACTTCCGTTGTAAAACGAACACAACGTGTACAATGAATGCAACGTGTCATAACTGTTTTTATAAGTGGTCCAATATATTTATCTTCTACAGCACGTTTATTTTCTGTATACCGAGAACAATCACGTCCATAAAGCATTGCTTGATCTTGAAGGTCACATTCCCCTCCCTGATCACAAACAGGACAATCCAAAGGATGATTGATGAGAAGAAACTCCATCACACCTTCACGTGCCTTTTTTACCATTTCTGTATTGGTAAAAATTTCTGGTGCTTCACCATTAGGACCCAATCGTAAATCGCGAACTCCCATAGCACAAGAAGCTTGAGGTTTTGGAGGTCCTCCCCTGACCTCAACCAAGCACATGCGACAATTTCCAGCAATTGATAAAGTTTCATGAAAACAAAAACGAGGTACTTCAGCACCAGCCGCCTCCGCTGCCTGAAGCAACGTGTAGTAATCAGGGACTTCAATCTCTTTACCATCAACTTTGATATTTATCATCACTCATCCAGCCCGCGGATAACCCACTTAAAATTTGCATTTGACTGCTTAAAAAAATAAAAAACTCTACCCAACCATTTCTAAAGCAATATTTTTTCTTTGAACGACATTTCGCGTATAATCATCAATTCTACGCTCAATTTCTGAACGAAAATTACGGATCAGTCCTTGTATCGGCCATGCTGCTGCATCACCAAGAGCGCAAATCGTGTGCCCTTCAACTTGTTTAGAAACTTCAAATAAAAGATCAATCTCGCGCTTTTGTGCTTTTCCCTCAACCATACGCCCTAAAAGACGCATCATCCACCCTGTACCTTCACGACATGGCGTACATTGACCACAACTTTCGTGCTTGAAAAAAGCCGCTATACGCCAAATTGCCTTGATAATATCGGTTGATTTATCCATAACAATCACACCGCCAGTGCCAAAAGAAGACCCGACATCACGCATTCCATCAAAATCCATGATGGCATCTACCATCTCTTCTCCACGAACAACTGGACAAGAAGCGCCACCTGGAATAACTGCTAAAAGATTATTCCATCCACCACGAATACCGCCGGTATGTTTTTCAATTAATTCACGAAAAGAAACACCAAGAGCTTCTTCAAATGTACAAGGTGCATTCACATGCCCAGAAACCATAAACAATTTCGTTCCAACATTATTTGTACGCCCAATAGATGAAAACCACGAAGCTCCACGACGCAGAATTGTTGGGACAACGGCTATAGATTCTACATTATTGACTGTTGTTGGACAGCCATAAATACCCATATTTGCGGGGAATGGTGGTTTAAGCCGAGGTTGCCCTTTTTTCCCCTCAAGACTTTCGAGAAGAGCTGTTTCTTCACCACAAATATAAGCACCCGCACCATGATGAATAATAATATCACAGGCATGCCCATATTTTGTTTTTTTGCCAAGTAAGCCAGCATGATAACATTCATCGACGGCAGCTTGTAGTGCTTCACGTTCACGAATATATTCCCCGCGAATATAAATAAAAGCAACATTTGCTCCCATAGCAAAAGTAGCAATTGCACATCCCTCAATCAGAGTATGGGGATCATGACGTAAAATATCACGGTCTTTACAAGTTCCAGGCTCAGATTCATCAGCATTTACAACCAAATAATGTGGACGCCCATCACTTTGTTTAGGCATAAAAGACCATTTCATTCCAGTAGGAAACCCCGCTCCGCCGCGACCACGTAAACCTGATGCCTTTATCTCATCAATGATCCAGTCACGACCTTTTTCGATAATTGCTTTGGTCCCGTCCCAATTTCCACGTGACATTGCAGCTTTTAACGATTTATCTTTTAAACCATAAATATTGGTGAAAATGCGATCTTTATCAGCCAACATACCCCACCTTTTTTTCTCTTGCCCGTAGCATTCTTAGCTTTTCCTTAAACGCAGCTTTAAAACATTTTTTAAAAACACTTAACTTTTCATTAAATATTGTCGTAATGAGTAAAATTATAAAATACCCCCTCAAAAAATCGTTACTATACGCCTAATCCTTCTTTATCTTTTTTTTTGAAGACTTCGGTGATTTCTTTTCTTCACTATCAATAAGAGAAGTTAAACCACTAATTGGCTCTGATGATTTACGACTATTTTGCGGACCAACCGCTACTTCAGAACCTTTTCCAGCTTCAAATGCATCAATAATTTCTTCAAGACGTTCTGCTGTCAGATCTTCATAGGTATCTTTAAAAATCATTACCATAGGAGCATTGACACAAGCACCAAGACATTCCACCTCCTCCCATGATAATGTTCCCTCTGGATTGGTAACAAAAGGTTCATGATGAATTTTTTTCTGACAAACTTTAATCAAGTCCTCAGATCCACGTAACATACAAGGCGTTGTACCACAAATTTGAATATGTGCCTTTGTTCCCACTGGTTTAAGTTGAAATTGGGTATAAAAGGTCGCAACTTCTAGAACACGAATATAAGCTATGGAAAGAATCTGCGCAATATGCTCAATCGCAGCACGTGTCACCCAGCCATCTTGCTCTTGAGCACGCATTAATAGTGGAATTACCGCGGACTGCTCTCGTCCTACAGGATACTTTTTTATAGTATTTTTTACCCATATCTGATTTTCTTTTGTAAAAGAAAATTTTGTGGGTTGATAAATATCATCTGCAAGACGGCGCACAGACATTAGCGATCAACCTCCCCAAAAACAATATCAATTGAACCCAAAATAGCTGTAGCATCCGCTAACATATGCCCTCGGGTTAAAAAATCCATAGCTTGAAGATGAGCAAAACCAGGAGCACGCAACTTAACACGATAAGGTTTATTGCTTCCATCAGAAACAAGATACACGCCAAACTCACCCTTGGGAGCTTCCACAGCAACATAAACCTCTCCAGGGGGGGTATGAAACCCTTCGGTATAAAGTTTAAAATGATGAATAAGCGCTTCCATCGAACTTTTCATTTCGCTTCGCTTTGGGGGTACAATTTTGTGATCTAAACTCGAGACTGGTCCATTTTTTTCAGTACCAAGCAAGCGATCCACGCATTGGCGCATAATTCTTGCTGATTGGCGCATTTCTTCCATACGAATTAGGTAGCGATCATAACAATCACTGTTTTTACCTACAGGAATATCAAATTCCATTTCATCATAGCATTCATAAGGTTGACTTTTTCGTAAATCCCATGGCACGCCAGCTCCACGAATCATGACACCAGAAAAACCACGCGCCCAAGCTTCATCAATACTCACGACACCAATATCTACATTACGCTGCTTAAAAATTCGATTTGGTGTTATAAGCGCATCAAGTTTGCCAAGAGCAATAAGAAACGGATCAATAAAATTACCAATATCCTCAATTAAAGATTCCGGTAAATCTTGACGTACACCACCAGGACGAAAATAATTAGCATGAAGACGTGCTCCACATGCACGCTCATAAAAAATCATCAATTTTTCACGTTGCTCAAATCCCCAAAGCGGTGGGGTTAGTGCACCAACATCCATGGCTTGTGTTGTGACATTAAGCAAATGGTTCAGAATACGCCCAATTTCAGAAAACAAAACACGTATTAACTGTCCTCTTTTGGGAACCTCAACGCCCAACAACTTCTCAATAGCAAGTACAAAAGCATGCTCCTGATTCATAGGGGCTACATAATCTAAACGATCCAGATAAGGACCAGCTTGAAGATAAGTTTTCGTTTCCATTAATTTTTCGGTACCGCGATGCAATAATCCAATATGCGGATCTACACGCTCAACGACTTCACCATCCAATTCTAAAACCATGCGCAAAACCCCATGCGCTGCAGGATGCTGCGGTCCAAAATTGATATTAAAATTCCGAACACTAACCTCAGCCACAATCAACCCCTTACTTTTTTTAAAAAACCTATATCAAATGTTAATAAAAACTCTTATCATTTTAATTTCAAAAATTCATCAGTTCCAATATCATTTATTGACCTCTGTTTTTTTATCGCATGGCAAAATATATTGTCCCCCTTCCCAAGGAGAAAGAAAATCAAAATTGCGCATTTCTTGCCGTAAAATGACAGGTTCATAAATGACTCTCTTTGCTTCATTATCATAACGACATTCAACAAAACCCGTTACTGGAAAATCTTTGCGCAAAGGATGCCCTTCAAAACCATAATCTGTTAAAATCCGCCTTAAATCAGGATGTCCTGAAAATAAAATTCCATACATATCGTACACCTCACGCTCATACCACTCGGCTCCTGGATAAATCGAGCAAGCAGAAGCAACGGGAGTATTTTCATCAGTACATACCTTAATACGCAGACGTAAATTCTCACGAGGAGATAAAAGTTGATAAGATATATCAAAACGCTTATCACGAGAGGGATAATCAACACCACTAATATCTGTAATATTAATAAATTGACAGCGAGAATCATCACGAACGAACATTAACACATCCGTAATTGCATCAAGACGCGAGATAATCGTTAATTCACCAAATGCAAGAATGGTTTCTTCAAGCTTATCTCCTAATTTACTTTTTAAATAAGATGCAAGTTCGACCAATGCTTCATTCATCATAATAATGGAACCCCTATCGCTCTATAGAACCTGTACGACGGATTTTTTTCTGCAACAATAATATACCGTACAATAATGCCTCCGCCGTAGGAGGACATCCTGGAACATAAATATCTACAGGGACAATACGATCGCACCCACGTACAACTGAATAAGAATAATGATAATAACCACCACCATTTGCACATGACCCCATAGAGATCACATAACGTGGCTCTGGCATTTGATCATACACTTTCCTTAAAGCTGGTGCCATCTTATTTGTTAAGGTGCCTGCCACTACCATCACATCTGATTGACGAGGTGATGCACGCGGTGCATATCCAAAACGCTCATTATCATAGTGAGGCATTGAACACTGCATCATTTCTATAGCACAACAAGCTAAACCAAAACTCATCCACATTAAAGAACCAGTACGCGCCCAAGTGATTAAAGCGTCTGCTGAAGTAACTAAAAAACCTTTATCTGATAATTCAGCATTCATATCACGAAAGAAGCTGTCATCAGTACCTATCAACTTACCGGTATTTGGATCAATAGCCCCTTTTGGTTTTGGAGCAATCATCGTAGAATTGTTAGATATTAATCCCATTCAAGAGCTCCTTTTTTCCATTCATATATAAATCCGATAGTCAAAAGTGCTAAAAATACAATCATCGACCAAAAACCGAACATGCCTATCGAATTAAATGAAACTGCCCAAGGAAAAAGAAAAGCGACTTCAAGATCAAAAATAATAAATAAAATTGATACCAAATAAAAACGAATATCAAATTTCATTCGTGCATCATCAAACGAATTAAATCCGCATTCATAAGCTGATAATTTTTCGGGATCAGGAGAACGGTAAGCCACAATATAAGGCATAATCAAAAGAACCCCTGCAATAACCGCCGAAACAATAATAAAGATCAAAACTGGTAAATAAGAGCTCAATAACTGAGTCATAATTTCTTCCACCTTCCATGAAATGATTGAAACTAATACAATCACTCCACATTGTTCCATCAAACAGATAAATATTGCCCTGTTCATTCCGCCTGGACCGATTCAAGGACATACCAAGCGATGCTTTTCTTATGGGCATAGGTAACGCAGAGCAGAGAAAGACGCAAGCCTTATTCTTATAAACCACATAAAAAGGAAAAAATAACCACCCATATATTCCATAAAGCCAATAACTTTATGGAACACATGCTCTGCATATAAAGATATTTAAAAAAGCAAAAATTACAAAATAAAATCTAATATGACGGTAAATCCAATATGGCGCGAGTGACGGGGCTCGAACCCGCGACCTCCGGCGTGACAGGCCAGCACTCTAACCAACTGAGCTACACTCGCGCACTTTTTTCGAACCAATTGAATTGGTATAAAAGGTCGTGTAAGGGGTTCATACGTTTATGTCAAGCAGGCTTATGCATTTTTTTAAAAAAATCATCAAACACAATCTTTATTCTTGCCTTTGTAAAATTTTTTCCTTAATAGAGTGCCTATTCCGTTGCTGATCATTAGCATTGGGCGATTAGCTCAGCTGGTAGAGCGCCTCGTTTACACCGAGGATGTCGGGAGTTCGAGTCTCTCATCGCCCACCATATACTTTTGTATCTTATGTAACTTATTGCTTTTATTAATGTTTTTTAAGTGAGGGATCCTCGAATAAAAGTTAAGGGAATAGGATTTTCCAATGTGCATTTATAGGACACATCCTTTTCTGCCAACTTCTTCTAAAAATTTTCTAAAGTTCTAACAAACATACAAACAATCTCACGATTTAAGGAATCAAAAAGTGTTATAATTTTGTCTTACATCTCTGTAAATTGATTCACATAATCGGGTGAAATTACTAATTTAGTGTAATTCCAAAAAAAGGGTTATATCTTTAAAAATTATTATGGTTGACATTCAAATAATTTTATTAAAAACGTTTAGAAACTCATTAAAATAATTGACCTTTTGCAAGAACTTTGTAAAAAGACGTAGTTAATTTGGAGGGGTGGCCGAGCGGTTTAAGGCACCGGTCTTGAAAACCGGCGTGCAGGAGACTGTACCGTGGGTTCGAATCCCACCCCCTCCGCCATAGCACTTTTATCGTGCTTGTAGCTTGCCACTAGTGTAGCTGTAGCTTGTTGTAGCTTGCCAGCAGGTTTTGTACCAATTTATTTTGTTTCACATGATTTTTAAGGGGGTCTCAAAGGGTCTTAAAAGATCTTTCAAAGATCATTTAAAGCCCCTTTAATGAATCTTTCTTTCTTCTAAATATCGCAATTGGTAATGATCAGTTCCTTTGCCGGAGTCGGATTATTTGAACCACATGTATAAGATGTATTCACCTCTTTTATCTTAAATTGGATAAAGATTTTCCGGATCTCAGGCACATCATTGAGAGAGAGAAGAAACTTCCCCTTTAATTGCGTAAGCAGCGCAGACATCGTCTGATAATCCTCACGCTTAAACAAATCCTTCCCATAGTAATCCTCAACACCAAAATAAGGGGGATCTAGATAAAACAAAGTGGTAGGCCGGTCATAGCGCCTGATAAACTCAGACCAGTCTAAATGTTCAATGGTCACACCCGATAAACGGCGGTATATAAGCTTTAATAAGCCCTCAAGTTTGAAACTGTTAAATTGTGCTCCACGCTTAGGATCAACTCCAAATGTTCGTTTAGCCACCTTCCCAGCAAAACTCAACCGCTGGAGATATAAAAACCGCAAAGCCCGCTCTAAATCGGTTAAGGTATTTGGGTCTTGTAAAGTGAAACGTTGAAACGCCTCACGGCTGCTTATCTGGAACTGCAACAGATCCATAAAAGGGTGATAATGGCGTTGCAACACCCGAAAAAAATTCACCACATCACCTGAACGATCATTGATGACTTCATATAAGGGAATCAATTTCCGCCTGAAGAATATTCCTCCCAAGCCAACAAAAGGTTCAGCATAAGTGCGATGGGGAATGTCTTCTATGATTTTGATAATGGTTTTTGCCAACTTGATTTTACCACCAACATAAGCAGCAGCTGGTTCTATAGGAGTAACAGATTTTAATTCTTCCTTGTAAAGTATATCCACCATTTTTTAACACTCTTTCATCTATATTAGCCCTCTTCTCATTGCTTTAAGTGATAAGAAGTGGCTGCGATGTTGAGTTCTCTGACATCGGAGGGGTGTGTTCGCAAAACTTCTCCCGTTGGCTGGGTGACCAGCCCAGCTTCTATTCTTTGTTGTTTTCCTTTCCTTGATTTGGTGCCTCAAAGGTGATTTCTGTGGTATAGTCGCTTTGCTTTTCATAGCGGTGTGTCACGGTTGCGGCTTTCCATGGTCCATTGATTTGCATACGAAACCCTTGCAGGAGAAGGGGTTGATCCGCCATGATTTCGGGGCGCCCTTCTAGGATCAAAGAACCACTGCCCATGGCTCGGCAAAGCCTGTCTGATTCTGATGCCGCTGCTGCCAGTGCCTCTTCCTTGCAAGTATAACAACTGCGCAAACGGCGTACTGGACCATTAAAACCTGTTTGATGCTTGACAGACAATTGTTGCCCTTTTGTGCGATCAAAATAAGCAGCTTCAATGGTGCCATATTGGGTGCGTGGCTCGAGGGTAAATTCCCAGTTGGAACAATCGTGTTTATAGATGTCGAGTGTTGGTAAGTTA
This sequence comes from Bartonella acomydis, assembly GCF_039543025.1. NCBI lineage: Bacteria > Pseudomonadati > Pseudomonadota > Alphaproteobacteria > Hyphomicrobiales > Bartonellaceae > Bartonella > Bartonella acomydis. The sequence continues at coordinate 108,794 of NZ_BAABIY010000002.1, forward strand.
TCGCCGCTTAAAAATAAAAACTTATTGTCTTTTATCAAAAAACGTGCCTGCATCCGATCAGCAAGGCGAGTTAAAAAATCAATCGCCGATTGATCGGTGCGCACCACATAAGGCAAGGTTTGTTTGGTAAATTGTGGACTGACCTTTGCTTGATAACCATGACGTTTGGCAAGGGTCTCAACAATCTCAGCAATGGTTTTGTGGTCAAAATGTTCGCTCACCTGTTCTTTGAGTTCCCCACGCATAGAGGCGCTTTTGCCACAAAGGCGCAAAATCTCTCCATCACTGCCCCCACAACTTACAACCGATTCGACAATAAAACGCCCCATAAAGGCACGGATGCTGTCCTCATAACCAAAGGTGACATGGAGCGCACTGTTACTGGAGGGAATCTCTAAATCATTGCCGCACTCATCAAACTCTGCTTCAAATGTATCGGCTTCATTACCGGCATGATCGGTGATGGTTGCCGTTAAAAGACGCTGGTAAAAAACTTCATGCACAGGTTTGTCTCCCACCTTAACCACAATAAAAGGGTGTGTGCGCATTAATCCCATAACCGTTTCACCATACTTTGGGGATTGTGAAGTGCGAATTCAGGCAGAATGACCGTTAAGCCTCGCGGTAAAATTGGACCATATTTGGCAATCTCTGGATTGGCTTCCAATGTGGCTTCACAATAGCCGTTTAATAACCCAACTTGAGAACGGTCCCCTAACACAGCCATGGCATGTTCAAAGCAGAGAAGATCGAGACTCATATCCTCCAGCTCTGCAACAACACGCTTTTCTGGTATCTTCATAGAGTTTGCCCCACTTGGATTTGTCCTTGCGGTTTTCCGCCATTAAAAAAGGGTAAGAGACTGATGGAATAGCGAATACGCTGGGATTGACCGGAGCGACTAATAAAGTCGTGGTCTTTCGTGATACTGGTGATCACCACGGGACCATGGAGAAGAACACTATAGGTAGTATCATTGATCCAACGAAGCATCTGGACCGGTTTTGCTCTTTTGATCGTTGTGGTGATGGCATCAATAGCAACCCGATCCCCAAACTCTTCTGGAAACCAAACGCCATGGATGGTTTTGGGGTCATTGCCATAGCCGGTAAATTGCAAACTAGGCGACCTGCCAAAACGCTCCATAGAAACCCATGAGGCAGAGAATTCCTCTTCAAAAGATTGGAAATTAAGCCAGTCCACATAAAATTGATGTGGACCTAACATCATCAAAGGATCTTGCATGTTCCCTCCCCTTGTTCTATTGCTCGCATTATTCTGTCCCGCCATGCAAAGCGTTTGCCCGCGTCCGTTGCAGAGCATGGGCAACCGCACGACCTGTGACAATCGGATCACGCGCACCATTGACATGCACCGTGACATTTTGATTGTGTGTGATGGGAGAACGGTCTTTCTCTGTTTGCTCTAAGCCCAAGTGATTGGCATGAGAATGACCTGCAAATTGTGCTATGGGTTGAATGGTTGTTTTGCCCCCAAACCAACTTGGCAAATGAAACAGGACGGATAAATCAATCGACCCAATCCAGCCCTTTATGCGACCAGGCAAAGATTTAAAAAAATCCATCAATTTTGTGATGGTCCCCATAAAGCCATCGACAATCCAACTGGCTAAGTCTTCCCCTGCTTGTTCCATACCTGCTTTGG
>NZ_BAABIY010000003.1:0-54476 GCF_039543025.1 Bartonella acomydis
CTGTTGGTATTCCCTTTAATATTCCACCACAGCAAGCTTTAGCAAACAATAAAAAGTATGATGTCATCTGGCAAGTTCTCAATGCTTTGCGTGCTCATGATGATCACTTTAAAAACAAAATGAAAGCTTTAGAGCTAGACCAAGATGTTCGTCATCTATTTGAGATTGTAGGGGTAACTTTTGACCCTGCTTTACAAGCAATGACCGCAGTTGTTGACGAACTCTCTTTTCACGCAAAGTCTGAAAGTGCTGGGCTTCATATTGGTGCAGTAGCAAATGAAAGTTCTCATAAGGGTGGAGGACAAGAGGAATTCGAGTTTTATATTGATGAATTATCGCGTGCTATTAAGCCAATCATTGTTAGAAAATGTGGAGAGCCTAGTCAATGGGGAAATTGGGCGGGTAATGTAGCGGCAATTGCACAAAATCATATTATCCGTCTTAAAAGTATACTCGCTGATAAAAAGAGTGAAGCTTATCGCGCTTTTCATGTCTTTCACAAGGAATTAAAAAACGGTTTAAATGACAGTATCGAGCAAGAAGATGCACTTGAGATGTTGGCGCAACATCTTGTGACGCGTCCTATTTTTGAATCCTTGTTTGATGGAAATGAGTTTGTGAATAAAAATGCCATCTCGCAAGCTATGGAAAAGATCTTAGCTGAACTTGATAAGATGAATATCAAAGACGAAGCCAAAGATCTTGATAAATTTTATCAAAGTGTAAAGGAGGATACAGAGGGTATCATTGCAACGCGTGCAAAACAGAATCTTATTATCAGACTTTACGAAGATTTTTTTACCAAGGCATTCAAAAAGACAACAGATAAACTTGGGATTGTTTATACGCCTATTGAAATTGTCGATTTTATCTTACATTCCGTCAATGATGTTTTAGAGCAAGAGTTTGGACAAAGCTTAAGTTCTCGAGGTGTCTCTATTCTCGACCCTTTTACTGGAACTGGGACCTTTATCACACGGCTTTTACAATCCAATCTCATAAAACCAGAGGATATGGAATATAAATTCCGAAATGAAATAAAAGCCAACGAGATTGTTTTACTGGCTTATTACATAGCAGCGATTAACATTGAATCAACCTATCATAGCCTTATGAAAGGAGACTATATTCCCTTTGAAGGAATTTGTTTAACTGATACGTTTCTGATGCTGGAGGAGAAAGATTTCTTCACACGCTATATGTTTGAGAATTCGGAACGTTGTAAAAAACAGCAGGAAGCAGATATCCAAGTTATTGTTGGTAATCCCCCTTATTCAGTTGGTCAAAAAAGTGCCAATGATAATAATCCAAACGTATCTTATGATACACTTAACGATAGCATTCGAAATACATATGCATCTGGATTGAATGTCGGAACAAATCGTAAAGAACTTTATAACAGTTATATTCAAGCGATTAGGTGGGCAAGTAATCGCTTAAGTCAACAAGGAGGTATTGTAGCTTATGTCTCTGGAAATGGATGGATAGATAAAACATTTGCCGATGGAATGCGGAATTGCTTACGGAGTGAATATTCCTCTATTTATATTATTAATCTTCGTGGTGATATCCGAAAAAATATAAAATCAAAAGAACAATCAAAAGAAGGAGGAAATGTTTTTGATTCTGGAAGTCAAAATGGAATAGCGATAACTCTTTTTGTACGCAATCCAAATAATAGTCACCTTTGTAAGATTTACTATCATGATATTGGTGATAATCTTCCCACAAAGGAAAAATTAAAACGATTGCGTAAATTAAAAAGCATAAAGGGAATAACGCAATCCAAACAATTTATTGAAATCATACCTAATGACAAGAATGATTGGATAAAGCAAAGAAATGCAACTTTTGATCAATTTATCTCCATAGGAGATAAAAATACCCCTGAAGATTCTAAAATTTTTGAGAAAGTATCGCTTGGTATATGTTCAAAAAGAGATGCTTGGGTTTACAATTTTTCGAGTGATGTATTGGATATGTCTATTCAAAAAACAATTGACTTTTTTAATGAACAAAAGCATCTCGTTGCTAAAAATTCTTCTATATCTGTAAAAAAGATCATTGATTATGATGCTACAAAAATTAGTTGGGGTGATGCTCTTCTCTCCAAATTAAAACGGAGTATAGATGCAAGATTTGAATCTCATCTAAAGGTTCTAGTTATCTATACCCCGTTTGTGACAATATGGCATTATGCATCACCATTTCTTAATGATAGATTAGGACAGACGCATCAATTTTTAAATCCAAATATTCCGCATAATCTTGGAATTTGTGTTTCGGGAATAGGAAGTCAAACAGGTTTTTCTTGCCTTATGACAAATAAGCCGGTTAGCACTAGTACATTACAAAACGCAAGATGCTATCCACTTATGTTTCATTGTGAGGAAAACAAACATCATGATTATAATTTGTTTGCTACAGAAACAAAAAAGAAAGTGCGTGATGGTATTACAGATGCGGGGTTAACACATTTTAAAGCTGCTTATCCGAATGAGACTATAACAAAAGAAGATATTTTTTATTACATTTATGGTCTTTTGCATTCGGAAGATTATCGTGCTCGCTATGCTGATAACCTCTCTAAAGAATTACCTCGTATCCCTTGTGTAAAGAGTGCTGATGATTTTTGGAAGTTTGTTACAGCAGGGCGTAAACTGGGTCATTTGCATGTGAATTATGAAGATGTTGAACCTTATCCAGTCACATTTAAAAAAGGCAATCCAAAACAGACTGATATTCCTAATCCAGAAAAGTTTTATTACGTTACAGAAATGAAATTCGCAAAAGCAGGTAAAGAAAAAGATAAATCCACTGTTATTTACAACAGCAATATCACAATAACAGATATCCCTCTTGAAGCTTATGAATATATCGTAAATGGTAGATCTGCTCTTGAATGGGTTATGGGTCGTCAATGTGTTAAGACTGATAAAAAGAGTGGTATTGTGAATGATGCCAATCGTTATGCTGTTGAAACCGTTGGAAACCCTGCTTATCCTCTAGAATTGTTTCAAAGGGTTATTACTGTAAGTTTAGAGACAATGAAAATTGTTAAGAACTTACCAAAATTAGAAATTAGAGAAACTGAATAGACTTATAAGACATAATAACCTCATAAGGGGTATAGAGTCTTATCATCATAATCTATACCTCTCTTATAAGTTGCTTAGATGCAATCTTAAAAGGAGTGTTTATATGCGTTTTTCTAAAAAGGGATTTGCACTTTTAAACACTCTACTTTGGATTGCCTTTAAGAGGTTATACCGTAATCTCAAATGATAGCTTTATCCTTTTCAAAAGCTCTGTTTAAAGAGAGTTATTATGTATATCCATTTTGCTATAGGTTTTGACGGTGTTTAAAACACCCAAAACCCCTACAAAACCCTCTTAAATATATATTAAAGATTGTATTTAATCGTTATGTTTAATATAGATTGTTTTCTTAAAACATTAACATATTGAAATATAATAACTTTTATTTTTGATTGAAAAAAAATATATAAAAGGGTGTAAAAAGAACCCTCAAAATCCTCAAAACTCATAATAGTAATAATCTTGATAGCATTGCTTATGATTACAACTGTCTTTTGAAAGGCTTTAAAGGACCATATGCTTTTTATAAAACTTGTTTTAATCACTTACTAAAATAATCACTTTTGCCAGTTCAATTTACTGACAGATAACTGACAAAAATATACTATGAGTTGAATTTATGGGTTGCATCTTAACAAAGGCTGTACCATTAAAAAGCTAACATATTGAAATATAATGCTTTTAATTTTCTCTCATTTCAAAAAAATAATAGAAGCTCTAAAAAGAACTGACTAAACTGACAAAAATGACAAAAGTCTATTAAAAGGGATTTTGCTGATCTCTATAGTTATCATTTCCCTTATGAAAATGATGCGATGGTTATAAAGACTTTCCCTATAAAAGGCTGTTAAGTTGCAAATGTGTTATTAAAAGAAATTAACAGAAATCTTTAAAAACCATTTAGTAAAAAACATGATAGATTATAAAGATATAAAATACGCATGATGAAAGCGTTTATAAATATTATAAATGTATAGATTCAAAAAAGAACACAATCGTTTAAGAAAGCCCATAATATAGCTTTAAAAGCATAGAATACAAAAGAAGCAACTCATAAGCATATGATCAATATTTACACACAATGCATTTAAAAAATCATAAAAAATATCAAAAAAGTGCATAAATTAATTGACAATAAATACGTATTTTGCTATATAAATAATCAAGTGATCAAAATACTTAACCGTAAGCGAATGGGTTACGATAAACCTAATCCTATTATAAAAACTGACTATCTTTTATGCTTTTGTTAGTATATGGGAACTTTGTCGGGTGTGTTTACACAGAACAATCATTGTAGCAATGGTTCATCTGCCAAACACTTCAATAATCTAAATTTATATCCAAGCAAAATTTGCACGAACCTTCCACCGCATACCCGTAAGACAAAATATCCCTTCCTACAGCATATACATTTCTACTGCCTCTTATGGAGAACTAAAGAGAATGGCTAAAGAAAAATTTTCAATATATGGAATTGCAAATTCTTCATGACAAAACATTTCCCTTATATAAGATATGAAGAGTATAATCTCATAAACTATATTCCATACTTTACGCCATCAATCAGCTCCTTTGCCCATAAAACAAAACGCACATAACACAATGAAAATAAATTGAACATCATCAATAAAGCTATCAAAGTTTTTTGAGAAAAAAAGAACAGGAGATAAAAAAATCTCAACAACAGTGGCTTAATCCTATCGAAGACAGCAAAAATCTTCTAAAACTCTTCCTCGCATCACAACTTTCAATGGGCATTAAGAGAAATCACTCAATTAGATGATCTATTGATCATGAAACTTCATGTTATTTTTGTCAACACAGCGCATTCAGCTTTGTTTGAAAAAGGAGCGATAGAAAAAATACTAAGTTTGGAAAATTCAACTTACTTTACACTGGATGTTTATGACAGCGAGCTAGTATATGAGAGAAAATTATTACAATCTGATAGAGTTCTTTGCACACCGCATCTGGGCTACATGACTGGAGAAAGCTTTAAGAATTATATTGAAAAAGCTTGCCAAAATAGAGCGTCTTTTAAGAAAAGCGCTTAATGCCAACTGAGGCAATGTTTATAAAATTTATCTTATATCGCTAGCGTATCAAATTTGCACTATACATAATAGCTTATTTCCTTAAATTAAGTATATTTCTTAGCTTTCATATTAATACCAATCATATTGACAGATTTTCATGTAATCAGCATAAAATATCTAATTTATTGGAGGAGGCATAGTGAACAATAATAAATCTATAGAAAAAAATTATTATAGATGGATTGTATTGCTTGTTGCCACTATCGCTCAAACATCAGTCTGCTTCTTTGTTCAAGGAATTGAACCTTTATCTGAATTTTTAAGAAAGATTTCTCGCTTAGTGATTCTCAGATAGGTTTATTGTCTTCAGCAGCACAGTTCCTACCTACTATTGGGTTACTTGTAGCTGGGGAATTACTAGACAAGTTTAATGAGCACTATATTTTTGGTGTTGGCGCAGTCGACGTTTCTGTCACTCTTTTGTTGAGAGCAATTGCAGATAACTGTATTTCCCTTTTGGTTTGTTTGCTAATTGTGAGAAAAGGACGGTTTTTTTCTGTCTTGTTTTGCATGATTGCAGTAGTTTTTGGATTTTTAATATTAATTTTGGGCATTAGTGGCTCCATAATTTATTTAACTATTTTATCTGCTTGATTAGTTTTTTGGGGGCATGGGATGGTATGGCCCGTGGGTTACTTATATTGAACTCTTCGCCAAAAGAAAACATTAGCTTTTCTCTGGATTTAGCAATGTCTGTAAATCAAATCGCAATTATTACTGCTACACCATTATTTGGATTAATCCAAGATTTTACAAACACTTATTTACTAACATAGCTGATTTTAATTTTAATGATTGTTTTTTCACTTTTTTAATAAAAAAGTAGGGAAATATAATTGGGAAAGTGTCTATTACTCCTAGACCATATTTAATCTTTGAAAACCTTCTAATTAATAGACAAATTAATTAAGTCACCTAATCCTTATAATTTAGATGCATCTTGTAAAAGTGGCTATATTAGCGAATAATTTAATTATGATGTTTTCTTTATTGATCGAAGAGCCTTATTCAATTAAGTTTGAAGGTGAACATATAAATTAAAAAAAACAAACATCGCGTACAAATAAATTCAAACATAATTGGGCACACAATTTATAACATTTTTTAGATGAACAAATAATAATACACCCCATGTCTTTAAACAAAAAATGAAAATCATAAAATGCGCTCTAAAGATAATAGGAACTCTCTACAAAGAAGAAACAGAGATGAAGACTCCAAAGACTTCATCATCCTTCACTGTTTTGTTAACATATTATTTCAGACAAGAATTCGTCCCTCAGTAGAAATAGCATTTGCAATAGCTTCATCATGCGCCTCATCAGGCAACAACATATCATTATGTGCACATCCAGATGGAATCATGGGAAAACAATTTTCTAAATTATCAACACGGCAATCGAAGAGAACGGGCTTGTCAGAGTCAAGCATTTGCTGAATTTTATCATCAAGTTCATCCGGTTTTGAACAACGAATACCGATGACTCCATAAGCTTGAGCCAATTTTATAAAGTCAGGCATCGATTCTGTATAAGAATGAGAAAGACGATTACCATGCAGCAATTGCTGCCACTGGCGGACCATCCCCATATATTGATTATTTAAAATAAAAATTTTCACAGGTGTGTCATGCTGAATGGCTGTTGCAAGTTCTTGAATATTCATCTGAATGGAGGCATCACCAGAAATACATAAAACCAGTGCATCAGGATGTGCTATTTGAACACCAATAGCAGCAGGAAGGCCATATCCCATAGTCCCAAGACCACCAGAAGTTATCCAATGCTTCGGCTTATCAAAACGATAATACTGTGCCGCCCACATCTGATGCTGTCCAACATCCGTTGTGACATAAGTATTCACATCTTTTGTCAGTACATAAAGCCGTTCAAGAGCATATTGCGGCATAATGACATCTTTTTTCTTCCTATATGCTAATGAATTACGCGCTTTCCAAAGATTAATTTGCCTCCACCATACATCACGAGCTTCTCTATTGCATATTGGTTGTCGCATCTTTAAATGTTGATTGATATCTCTTAAAATATCAGCCACATCGCCAATAAAAGGAACTTCTGCTTTTACGATCTTATTGATGGAAGAAGGATCAATATCAATATGAATAATGCGTGCATGAGGAGCAAATGCATCAAGCCGCCCAGTGATACGATCATCAAACCGTGCCCCAACAGCTAACATAACATCACAATCATGCATAGCCATATTAGCTTCATAGGTTCCATGCATTCCAAGCATTCCAAGCCAATTTTTATGAGAAGCCGGATAAGCTCCAAGTCCCATAAGTGTTGACGTAATGGGAAAATCTCCCCATTGAACCAAATCACGCAAAAGTTGTACAGCTTTAGGACCCGATGAAATAACACCACCACCAGAATAAATAACAGGACGTTTTGCTTCTGCTAACAAAGAAACAGCATATTCAAGAGCCTTAATATTCCCTTTTGCTTGTGGAGAAAAATTGCGAGATGGCAAAATTTGAGGCGTTCTATAAATACCCAAAGCGAATTGAACATCTTTAGGAATATCAATCAAAACCGGTCCTGGACGCCCTGATTGAGCAATAGCGAAAGCTTCATGAATGATGACAGCAAGATCATTGACATCTTCAACCAGCCAATTCTGTTTTGTACAGGGCCTTGTAATCCCAACTGTATCAGCCTCTTGAAAAGCATTTGTCCCAATCACAGTTGTCGATACCTGCCCAGAAAAACAAACAAGAGGTATAGAATCCATGAGTGCATCTTGCAAAGGTGTTACAACATTCGTTACCCCTGGACCAGAAGTCACAAGCATCACCCCTACCTTCCCTGTGCTACGGGCATAGCCTTCAGCAGCATGACCCGCCGCCTGTTCATGACGCACCAAAATATGCTGCAGTGAGTCTTGTTGATAAATCACATCAAAAATAGGAAGAACAGCTCCACCAGGATAACCAAAGAGATGTTTAACGCCTTGATCAATAAGAGCTTGAACCACCATTTCAGCACCAGACATTCTTTTCCCGTCCGCACTCTCTTGCATTTTTGGATGATGTGTCATTTTTCCCACTCGCCTCTTTGATAGCACAATTAAAAAAAACCGAAAGAGCCTAAAGAGCCTATAAAAAAAGGCTCTGAGAGAGCCTACTATACACAAAAAACATATATTGTATGATTACCCCCTTATTCCAGTGCGCAAAACTACAAGGAAAAGCCCTCCTATAAAAAGATTCTTACATAACATTGATAGCATCCGTCAATAAAAAATTATACTTGCTAAAAAATTCATTGACACTTGACTTTTTTCACCTACTTTTCAAGTTTCTCAACTCTTTTATCAAGAAATAAGCATCCATTCTTTATCAAATTGATTACGAAACCATGTCATTTGCCTTTTTGCATAGCGTCTCGTCTGTGTTTTGGCCATTTCAAGAGCATTCTCAAAACTTCTGTTCCCATCCAAATAAGCGATAAATTCAGCGATACCAATAGCCTTCATCGCTGGTAACAAAGAAGAAAGCCCAAGCTTCTTCACAGCCATCACCTCTTCAAGCACACCTCTTTCAATCATAGAGTCTAACCGCTTATGAATGCGTTCATAAAGCAATTGACGGGGGGGAATAAGAAGAATTTTTTCTGCAACATGTGGTGTAATAAGAGGAGTGGTTTTTTGTTTCTGCCACCAGCTTAGTCTCTTACCTGTTGCATCATAAACTTCCAAAGCACGGACAATACGCTGTCCATCTTGTGAAGAAATTTTCTCAGCAAGAATAGCATCAACCTGTAACAACTGACGATAAAGACTTTCCGCTCCCTCTTTATCAAGCCGAAAGCACCATTTTTGCCGCACGACCTCTGGAATATGAGGAATTTTTGACATACCTTCTAAAAGAGCACGAAAATAAAGTCCTGTTCCACCAACAAAAATCAGTGATTTCGATGGGAAAATTGTCAACAATTTTTCAACATCACACAACCATTTTCCTACAGAATAATTTACAGCAGGCTTCACATGGGCATAAAGATAATGTGGAACAATCGCAGTATCAGCCTTTGTCGGTCGAGCCGTTAAAATATTTAAAACATCATAAACCTGCATTGAATCCGTATTAATGATCAGAGCATTTTTTTCTTGAGCCATTTGCAAGGCAAGTGCAGATTTTCCACTTGCAGTTGGTCCGGCTATCAATGTAATTGTTCTCTGTGTCATGAATAGTAATCCCTATCTTTATCAATTAACAACTTATCACAACACACATGACCAACTGAAAAGCTTCTATATTTCCTCTATATTATCTTAAGAGTAGCTCTTCAAATAAAGATACAAACAAGATTTCATAAATTAAATTATAAAAAACAATAAGTTAAAATAAATCTCGGAAAAAAATATTATAATAATATAAGTACAAAAAGTAAAAAAATAATTCCTCTAAGAAAAAGGATAGGCTTATAATGACTTACAAAAAGAATATTTATCTTAATAGGAATAATAAAATTACCATAATTTATTCTTATACGATTTTTTGTACAATTGCTATTTTGTAAACTGCAAAAAGAAAACAATTACTATCAGCGCACTTTAGAGCACAATCACAAAAAATCAATTGCTCAAAATGTTAATTTCTCAGCTATTAATCCATTAGGATCGTAACAAACCGTAACTCTCCATCTGGACGAGCAACAATGAACAGAGCATTTTTGCGTCCAGCTTCACGTAATTTATGAATACGCTTTTTAGCTGCATCAATTGTTGTGACAGAACTTTGATTCATATCAACAATCACTTCACCAACACGAATACGCTTTTTATCTGCCGCACTATTTTGTGCAACAGATATCACTACCAATCCGCGAAGTTTATTCGTAATTGAATAACGATGACGCAAATCTTCTGTAATCTCAGATAACGTCATTCCCATAAACTGCATTGTTTCACTTTTCGTAGCACTATTTTTTTTGTTATCGAGCTTTTCCGCAGTATCCTGATTTGCATCTGTATTTTCAGAATTTTCATTTGCATCTGTCTCAATTAAACGCCCAAGTTTAACTTTTACTGTTTTTTCTTGTCCGTTTCGTAAAATAGCAATATCCACCACTTTTCCTTCAGAACTTTCCGCTACCAAACGTGGCAAATCACGCGCATGCTTAATTTTCGTATTTCCAAAAGAAAGAATAACATCCCCAGTCTGTAACTGGCTATTATCCACATCCGCTTGTTCTATTTTACCAGCAACCAACGCCCCCATAGCCTTGTCGAGTTTTAATTTTTTTGCAATATCTTCTGTCACCGGTTGAATACGAATAGCTAACCAACCGCGCCTTATTTCTCCAAAATTGCGCAACTGATTAATCACCGAAAGAGCCATATCTGAAGGTATAGCAAAACCAATACCAATAGATCCTCCAGAAGGCGAAATAATTGCTGTATTAATACCAATAACCTCACCATTTCTATCAAATAACGGCCCACCAGAATTGCCTCGATTAATCGCTGCATCTGTCTGAATAAAATTATCATAAGGACCAGCATTAAGATCGCGATTACGTGCAGAAATAATACCAACCGTTACACTTCCACCAAAACCGTAAGGATTACCGATAGCCATAACCCAATCTCCAATACGCGCCTTTTCTGAATCACCAAAACGTACCGCTTTTAACTTTTTACTGCCCATATCCACTTGAAGCAGAGCCAAATCAGTTTTGCTATCTTTTCCAAGCAATTTTGCTTTTAGCTTTGTACCATCTGTAAAATTCACCTCAATGTCATCAGCATCAACAATAACGTGGTAATTTGTAACAATAAGCCCTTTTTGTGCATCAATCACAAAGCCAGATCCCAGAGAGCGTACTTTTTGAAACTGACTATCTTTTTGACCATCTTGAGACGCAAAAAAATCACTAAAATACTCCTGCAATAATGAATCTGGAGGAATAACCGGTACAGAAATATTTTCATCTTGTTCAGTTCCATCAACAGTCTGTGCCGTAGAAATATTGACCACGGTTTCCAAAAGTTCAGCAGCCAAATCAGGAACAGAAAGGCGTGTATTATTTGTTTCTGCTCCCCAAGACAAGCCTATTGATCCCGTTAAAAACAAAACTACACCAACAACAACTTTTCTCATAAAGAACATCCAAGACGTACTTTCACCTACGACATTTCTATCCATGACACGCCTTTAACAAAATACAACAAAGAGCTTCACTAAATTTATCCATGTAAAATGACGACTATGTAACACTTTACCATTTGCATCATAAAAGAAAGCAACAACAGATGACAGCTCTCATGCAAAATGCAGATTCACAATCTATTATTGCTTTTACTCTCCGCCGATTTTGGGCTCAATTTTATTAAAGCCCGTATTCACCGTTGAGGATAATTTTTTCTTTTCCTGTAGTGGATTGCGAAAATAAAAAAAGAAACTCTCATTTGGTGAAATCACCATCGGAATACGCTCTAAATTTTTATACTGTTCCATCGCCAACCAAAAGTCGTAAAAGGACGGATTTGCTTCTCTCGCACTCAATAAAAGGCGAATACTTTCTGCCTGCCCTTCACCGCGCGTAATTTCAGCATCACGTTTTGCAGCTGCAACAATCTCTTCATATTCACGATTAGCTTCCGCCACAATACGGTCTCGCTCCTGCTGTCCCCGAGCACGAATATTTTCCGCCGCCGCCTCACGTTCAGCTGCCATTTGCCGATAAACATCCTCTGAAACAGCATCGGTTAAATCAGTTTTTCGAATACGCACATCAATAATAGTAATGCCCAATGACCCTGCATCTACAGAAAATTGCCGCTGCACCTCCGCCATCATCGCACCTCGCTCATCGGATAAAGCCGCCTTAAACTCCCGTTTCCCATAAACGGCACGTAAAGCGTCAATAAAACGCGGTGCAAGATTTTCACGTGCAGCAATTTGTGGACGCCCTGAAGCAATACGCTGTAAAAACAGCTTAGGATCTGTAATACGATAAATAAAGAACGCATCTACTTCATAATAAGCACCACCACGAACCTGTACAGATTGTGTAGGAACATCGTAACGCAACAAACGATTATCAACAACAACCATCTTATCCACAAAGGGCATTTTAAAATAAATACCAGGATTAGATTCTACCTTAACAATTTGCCCAAAACGCTTAATTGCTACTTGTTGACGAGGATAAACAACAAAAAGTGACATCCACAAAATCATCAAAAGAAGCACTATGCCACTTAACATAAATAAAAAACGAGACTGCTGCATAATTAGCGCCCCCCAGAAATACGAACATCCCCAACCGATGCAGAACGCGCCGATGTTTTTTTCATATTTTCCAGTGAATTGCTACGCAGCAATTCATTCAGAGGAAAATAAGGCACCGTTGGAGAATTCATTTGATCAAGAACTAACTTATTAGGTGAAGAAAGAACACGCCCAACTGTTTCCATATAAAGTCGATAACGCGTAGCCTCTGGTGAAATTGCAGCCTCCCGCGCTATCGCCTGAAAACGCTCAGCACGCCCTCTTGCTTCTTCAACCATTTGTGCCTTTTCACCTTTTGCGATTTCCCGTGTACGTGAAGCTTCACCATTTGCTAAACCAATTTTAGTAAAACGCACACGATTACCCTCTTCAATCATCCGCCCACGTTCCTGCTCTGCCTGCTGAACAGAATTAAACGCAGCAGCAACCTTGGTAGGCGGTGCAGCTTCACTGATCGACACACGGCTTATTTCAACACCAAGTTGATATTTATCGACAGTCAACTGGATAATTTTTCTCACATCATTTGCCACTTCTTCTTTTTTGTCGCGCAAAACATCGTCCACGGGTCTGGAACCAATAACCTCACGCATCGCGCTCTCAGCAACTTGACGAACTGTCCCTTCTTGATCATTCACATTGAATAAAAACTGAGCTGGGCGTGAAATTCGATAGTAAACAGAAAAATTGACATTAACAATATTCTGATCACTCGAAAGCATCAAACCTTCACTTTGTTGTGTCTGACCTGATTGTCCACCAATTGCAATTGTTTTTTCCGTCAAAGGGACTTTCATATAAGTCTCAATTGGCCAAAAATGAAAATGTAAACCATCACCGATAATTTCTGCCTTAGGCACACCAAAACGCAACTCCACGGCTTGTTCATTTTGTTGGACAATATAAATTGACTGATACAAACAAAAAAACACGCCAAGAAGAAGCAACAGAGCTAAAAGCCCGCTTCCACCAACTTGTTGAAACTGGTCATGCCCTTTGCGTAACAAATCATCAAGATTGGAACCATTGTCACCACCATTACTGCCACCAGAACCAAAAATGTTCTTAGCAGGCGTTTTTTTATCACCACCGAGTTTATTTTTATCGCTGCTCCACGGGCCGCCACCATTTTGATTTGTCCAGGGCATCATCACCTCTTTAACTGACTACCATTTATCAAACACCAACCATTTACTGAATCTTATAGGGTAGCTCTTATCTGATTACAATGTAACTGACAGGATCTTTCCACTTCATTACAAACGATTATTGCCGTTCATAAACTACAAAACGTGTCGGATGACTGTCTTTATCTCCTTTTGGAATATATTGTGTTTGCACAATAGTCCACTTTTCTTTATCGAAAACAGGGAAAAAACTATCACCTTTAATAAAAGCAAGAACTTCTGTAAGAAATATCTTATCAGCAATATACAATCCTTGTTGAAAAATTTCACCACCACCAATAATAAAAATTGCATCTACATCATTTTGAGATGCCACACTTTTTGCAACGGAACAAGCTTGAGACAAAGAATAAACAATAACAGCGCCTTCAGCCTTAAATTTATCATTACGGGTAATAACAATATTTGTACGCCCTGGCAAAGGCTTCCCAAGAGAATCCCAAGTTTTCCGCCCCATAATAACAGGTTTACCGAAAGTCAAAGCTTTAAAGCGTTGTAAATCTGTTGACAAATGCCAAGGCATAACACCTTCATGACCGATAACACCATTTTCTGCAACGGCTGCAATTAAACAAATGGACAAAGTCATACTGCTACTGGCGCCTTTATGTGTGGCTGTGCTTCATAATTAAGCAATTCAAAATCCTTAAATTTAAAAGAAAAGAGATTTGTTACTGCTGGATTTATACGCATAAATGGCAAAGCATTTGGTACACGAGACAATTGATATTTCGCCTGTTCAAAATGATTAGAATAAAGATGCGCATCACCTAAAGTATGAACAAAATCACCCACTTTAAGCCCGCTGACCTGCGCAATCATCATTGTTAACAACGCATATGAAGCAATATTGAATGGAACACCTAAGAAAATATCTGCTGAACGTTGATAAAGTTGGCAAGACAACTTACCATCAGCAACGTAAAATTGAAAAAAACAATGACAAGGTGGAAGAGCCATCTCTTCTATTGATGCTGGGTTCCATGCTGATACAAGGAGACGACGAGAATGAGGATCCTTCTTAATCATAGTCAACAGATCACTAATTTGATCAATATGCTGCCCATCATGAGTTGGCCAAGAACGCCACTGAACACCATAGATAGGACCAAGGTTCCCATTCTCATCAGCCCATTCATCCCAAATTGATACACCATGTTCCTTCAACCACGCAATATTCGTATCGCCTTTAAGGAACCACAAAAGCTCATAAATAATTGAACGTAAGTGCAGTTTTTTCGTTGTCAATAATGGGAAACCAGCCTGTAAATCAAATCGCATCTGATAACCAAAAACCGATCGCGTACCAATACCGGTTCGATCTGCACGATCAACGCCATGATTTAAAACATGAGATAAAAGATCAAGGTAGACTTTCATATGGATATTATGGCCGATTCTGTTAATTATAGAAAATAGAAACTGTAAAATTCATAAAAATATTATTTAAATTTTTTTTCCAACAATTTTACACAAGAAATAACCATGATCCGATTAAATTTTTGACGCAAAAGATAAAATACTGTAGACAACTCTCAGGGGAATAAATACAGGGGTAATAAATCAACAAACATGAACAACTTAAAGGGATAGACTTATGGAGAATGAAACAACTCTAGCACCACATGATACCAGAAAACGTATCTTTGCTATCGTATCCAGTGCGTCAGGGAATCTCGTAGAATGGTATGATTTTTATGTTTATTCTTTTACGTCGATTTACTTTGCATCACAATTCTTTCCCTCAGAAGGCAATGTTGTTGCACAACTTTTAATGGCCGCTGGTGTCTTTGCCATTGGTTTTCTTATGCGTCCAATTGGTGGATGGCTCTTTGGATTTATTGCTGACCGCTATGGGCGCAAGCGCTCTTTACTTATCTCTGTTTTTATGATGTGCGGTGGTTCGTTCCTCATTGCCCTCCTTCCTACCTATGAAACCATTGGAATGACCGCAGCAGTTCTTTTACTTTTACTTCGCATGCTTCAAGGACTCTCTGTGGGTGGTGAATATGGCACGACAGCGACTTATATGAGTGAAATTGCTTTAAAAAATTATCGTGGATTCTTTAGCTCTTTCCAATACACCACCCTTATTGGTGGTCAACTTTTAGCCAGCCTTGTTATATTTATTCTGGCGCTTTATCTTTCAGAGGATCAATTAAAGGCATGGGGATGGCGTATACCTTTTGCAATTGGTGGATTAGGGGCAATTGTTGCGATTTATCTTCGTCGTTCACTTCATGAAACAACCACAGAAGAAAGCCGTTCTAAAAAACAAGCCGGGAGTCTTATAGAACTTTTCCGCAATCATAGGAAAGCTTTTTTTCTCGTTATTGGTTTTACAGCGGGAGGATCTCTGACATTTTATACATATACCACTTATATGCAAAAATATCTGATCACAACAACTGGATTTGATAAACATACAGCGACAACAATAATGACTGCCGCACTCTTCGTTTTTATGATACTTCAACCTGCATTTGGCTTTCTAGCAGATAAAATTGGTACAAAACTTTCCCTCCTCATGTGGAGTGCTTTATCTGTTATCTTCACGATTCCTGGACTTAAAATGATTGCTGGTACCAACAATACATGGATTGCTCTTTTAATCATTATCGGCATGCTATGCATTATGAGTTTTTATACGTCTATTTCTGGTATTATAAAAGCAGAAATGTTCCCCTCTTCAGTACGCGCTATGGGGGTTGGACTCTCTTATGCTATTGCCAATGCACTTTTTGGAGGAACAGCAGAAGCTGTAGCACTTGGTTTGAAAGATATTGGACATGAATCCGTCTTTTATTTTTATATAACCGGCATGATGATTATTGCATTTATCTCTGTTATTTTGATGCCAGACGCTCGCAAAAAAGGATATCTCCAAAGAGATGATATTCATTAATTTCTCCGCTAACAAAAAAGCCCAATATTTTGGGCTTTTTATGTCCACCATATGGAAATTAAGTATTTATACGCCTTCATATCCCGTTCTCAATCATCGTAAATAAGCCATTTTTTCTTCCACTCAAGCAAGAGTGTACTTAACCAAAAAAATATCTGCTCGCATTTAGCAAATATCCATTCTTTTTATCAATAATGCTGAACCTTTATCGAAAAGAACTTCCTCCTATAAAAACACACCTATCCTCCCTATTTTCCCTCCTTCCCTGAACAACAACGAAAGAAAAAGCAAAACATTACCAACGATAAATGCATAATTTTCAGATTATCGCAACACAACATATATGTGTAGAATAAAGCACATCTTTTGCCTCACTAACAATAGAATGCTCTCAAGAAGACTTTAAGCCTATAATCCAAATCAAACCACTCCTTCCACAGCCTTCGTAAAAAATGACTATTATAGAGTTGAATTTTAATGATACAAATCATTATCAACTTTAATAAAAAAATAAACTATAGATTTAAAAAGGGAACATTTCATGAAAAACAAAACAATTCTAAAACCAGGTAATACCAAAAAACCTATTTTTGCTATCATATCCAGTGCATCAGGAAATCTTGTAGAATGGTATGATTTTTACGTTTACTCATTTGCGTCAATTTATTTTGCTTCGCAATTTTTTCCCTCAAATGGTGTTGTTATTACACAACTGCTAAAAAGTGCAGGAGTTTTTTTTATTGGCTTTCTGATGCGCCCAATTGGAGCATGGCTGTTTGGATACATTGCCGACCGTTATGGGCGTAAACGCTCCATGCTTATCTCTATTTTTATGATGTGTGGGGGGTCTTTTTTCATAGCTATACTTCCCACCTACAACACTATTGGCATAACAGCACCAATCTTTCTGCTTTTAATCCGAATGATGCAAGGACTTTCAGCAGGTGGTGAATACGGTACGGCAGCAACTTATATGAGTGAAGTTGCCCTTAAAAAACATCGTGGTTTTTTTGCTTCTTTCCAATCTGGCACCCTTATCACAGGGCAACTTTTCGCCAGTTTTATTCTCTTTATTTTAGCGCTTTATCTCAATGAAGATCAGTTAAAGTCATGGGGCTGGCGTATTCCTTTTGCGATTGGTGGATGTGGAGCAGTGGTTGCAATTTATCTACGTCGTTCGCTCCATGAAACAACGACAAAAGAAACCCGCTCTCAAAAACGAACTGGTAGTTTAATAGAACTTTTCACCAAACATAGTAAAGCCTTTTTTGTGATAGCTCTCTTTGCTTCAGGGGGCTCTCTTACCTTTTACACCTGTACCACTTATATGCAAAAATATTTGATCACAACTACCGGCTTTGATAAACACACTGCCACAACGATAATGACTGGAGCACTATTTATTTTCATACTGTTCCAACCTTTAGCGGGTATCTTAGCCGATAAAATTGGCACAAAAACTTTACTTATCATTTGGAGTATACTCTCTGCGCTTTTTACATTTCCTGGACTTAGCATAATCGGCAATACGCAGAATACATGGGTTGCTTTTTCAGTCCTTATTGGGCTGCTTTGTATTATGAGCATGTATACATCTATCTCTGGTGTCGTCAAATCAGCAATGTTTCCTGCTTCAGTACGAGCATTAGGTGTGAGTCTTTCTCACGCTATTGGCAATGCTTTTTTTGGGGGCTCTGCGGAATATGTAGCACTTGGATTAAAAAATATGGGACACGAATCTCTTTTTTATTTTTACGTGACTGGCGTTATGATCATAGCCTTCATTGCACTTCTCTTTGTACCGAATATGAGTAAGGGTGGATATCTCGAAGACGACGAAGTCAATTAACGATACAAAATAAAAAAAGCCCAAAAAATTGGGCTTTTTATAATTATTCCACAAACAATTTTGATCTTTTTCAAATTTTATGAAGTGCATTCAATTGCTTAGCTAGCAAATAATAAAAAGTCATACGGTTTTTTCTGCGAGTTCCAGACATCATTTCTGCAACTTTTAAAACAGCTGCTTTAGCAGTTTGTGCATGAACACCTAAGACATCTTGAGCCCATTTTTCAACGCGTTCTACTTCTTTTGGATCTGATGTCGCAACAAGCGATGCATCCTGTTTTTTCATCACCAAAGCTAAACGATTCCCCAACCGCTCTATTGCAGCTTCATCGGGATTTGGATCATATAATTTAATATCTGCTAGATCATTTGTCATTTTGTTCCATCTCCTCTCCAAGAATGAGCGGCCGTACTTCACAACCGCAATATATAGCTTCATAAATAATTAGAGGATTTAAAATATTAACAACCCCCCCCTTTTACAAAGACCATTCTTCACCTATATTTAAAGGGCTGGCTTGCTAGCTATGGTAATAAATGGACAATGGAATAAACTTATTGGACCCGGGGGCGGTACCCGGCGCCTCCACCAAAATATAAGAGATAAAAATTATATTTTGGTGGGGGCGAAATAGGATCGACAAGAGTGTAAAGATTGCTCTTTTACTCGGCATAGTACCACCGTTATCGGGCTAAATGAGTAGTTGCAAATGACAACTATGCGGAAGCACGTCTCGCTGCTTAAGGCAGTGTGAATGTTTCAAATTAAGTCTTAAACCGTCGCAGGTTTAAGCGGGGTCCGGAGGCGCCTGGCAACAGAAGCCTTCACTTTTATAAATATTATTGACTGATCTCTCAAATATGATTTGTCATATTCTTTTTCAGTTAATTTAAGTGCATAGTAGAGAAAATATTGCTAGCTTAAAGAGATATTCTATTGCACAATATTATGCACGCTCATCTGCTATGTGAAATAAAAGGAATAAACTTCGATGGTTCAAGATCAAATCCGTTACGATATTCTCGTTCAGGATGCGCTTCGTGGGGTTATCCGTAAAGTTTTATCGGAAGTTGCTAAAGCAGGTCTTCCCGGAAACCACCATTTTTTTATTACTTTTTTGACCGATACTCCAGGTGTAAAAATTTCTTCTCGACTTAAAAATCGTTATCCAGAGCAAATGACAATCGTTTTACAACATCAGTTCAGAGATTTAAGTGTTTCGGAAACTGCTTTTGAAGTTACACTCTCCTTTAAAGAAGTTACGGAAAAATTAGTGATTCCTTTTTCTGCTATTCAAGTATTTTATGACCCTATTGCATCCTTTGAAGCAGCATTTGATCTTCCCTCAAATCTTGCAGACGTCGAAAATGAAAATTCAGAAAATAACGCATCCACACCTATTGTCTTATCAGACAAACAAAAAAGAGAAAGCGCACTACCAAAAGAACAAAGTCTCATTACAAATAAAGAAGCTTCAAATAATGATAGTAAACAAAGTGCTGATGTTGTTTCATTAGATTCCTTTCGAAAAAAATAAATATTTTTCTCATGACTGAACCGATTAATCTTCGTCAATTTCGAAAACAAAAAAAGCGTGCAGAAAAAGCTCTTCATGCAGAGGAGAATCGCTTTCGTTTTGGAAGAACAAAAATTGAAAAACTCTTCGAGCAAAAAGAAGCTTTAAAGGTACAAAAATTTCTTGATCAGAATCGTTTATTGAATGATGAAGAAGAGTAGAAAAATGCATGGAAATAATTTTCTCAATTGGTCAGAAATGATTCCTCCTCAAAAAATTTCTGTTCGAATTGATGGACATGCAACCAGTGTATCTTTAGAAAAACCTTTTCTCGATATTCTCAAAGCCATAGCACGTAAAAAAAGACAATCTTTAGCCTTTATTATCGCTGATATTGACAGCAAAAGACCACAGCAAGTGAATCTTTCGTCTTCGTTACGCATTTATGCCCTGCAAAGCGTTCTCAGCCAGCGTCTTGAATGTTTGTGATTATTTTTTTCGTTTCTCTTTACTCCTTATTCAACTAAAACTGTTGTGACTTTTTTAAGGAAAGTTTTTAAGCTTAGCACTTAAATGAAAGAAAGACTACACAAAAAATATAATGAATAATTTTTCCGATCATATACCATTTTTCGAAGAAGATATCTCCTCTCTCCAAAATGAAAAAAGCTCTGGAGACACTTCTCACGCTGCAAAGACAAATGAACAAACACAATCTGGTGGTGATTATTTAGAACAACTCAATCCCGAACAACGACAAGCTGTAATGAACACAGAAGGCCCTCTGTTAGTTCTTGCGGGAGCTGGTACTGGAAAGACACGCGTTTTAACAACGCGTATTTCTCATATTTTGCGCTCAGGACTTGCTTCCCCTCAACAAATACTTGCTGTAACTTTCACCAACAAAGCAGCCCATGAAATGAAAATGCGGATTGGTGAACTCCTTGGTGAAATTGTTGAAGGAATGCCTTGGCTTGGAACCTTTCATGCAACTGGTGCAAAAATTCTACGCCGTCACGCAGAACTTGTTGATTTAAAAAGCAACTTTACAATTCTTGATAGCGATGATGTTACTAGACTTTTAAAACAGCTTATTCAAGCTGAAGGATTAGATGATAAACGTTGGCCCGCTAGAAACCTCGCCATCATAATCGATGCTTGGAAAAATCAAGGACTTTCAGCAGAACACATTTCAGAAAACGATGCCCATTCCTTTGGCAACGGTATGGGACGCAAACTTTATTACAGCTATCAGGAGAGATTAAAAAATCTTAATGCTTGTGATTTTGGCGATCTTCTGCTTCATTCTATCTCTCTCTTTCAACATAATCCAGATATTCTTCGGCACTATCATTCGCAATTTCGCTATATTCTTGTAGACGAATATCAAGATACCAATACAGCACAATATCTTTGGCTTCGCCTTTTAGCACAACAATCGAAAGAACAACATGTCAATCTTTGTTGTGTTGGTGATGATGACCAATCTATTTATGGATGGCGGGGTGCTAAAATTGATAACATCTTGCGTTTTGAAAAAGATTTTCCTCCTGCAAAAATGATTCGTCTAGAACGCAATTATCGCTCAACATCCCACATTCTCAAAACGGCTTCTCATCTCATTTCCCATAACCAAGGAAGGCTTGGAAAGACACTTTTTGCTGCTCAAGTAAAGAGCGAAGAAGAAAAAGTAAAAATTCATGCGGCATGGGATTCAGCAGAAGAAGCACGTGCCATTGGAGAAGAAATTGAACGCGCACAACAAGCCGGTCATTCATTAAATCATATGGCTATCTTGGTGCGCGCATCATTTCAGATGCGTGAATTTGAAGATCGTTTTGTAACACTTGGTCTCAATTACCGCGTCATTGGTGGTCCGCGTTTTTACGAACGGATGGAAATACGTGATGCCATGGCTTATTTACGTGTCGTGGTCCAACCAGCAGATGATTTGGCTTTTGAACGCATTATCAACACACCTAAACGCGGTTTAGGAGACGCAACTCTACGCACTCTTTATGAGAGTGCCCGTGCACGCTCTATTCCTCTCTTTTCTGCTGCTGCTGCAATCATTGAAACAGATGAACTAAAGCCCAAAGCACGCAGTGTTTTGCGAAGTGTTGTTGAAAACTTCCGTCGTTGGCAAAATATGCTGCAATGCACGCTCCACAGAGAGCTTGCCGAAATAATTCTTGATGATTCAGGCTACACCGCTATGTGGCAAGAAGATCGCTCACCAGAAGCAGCAACACGACTAGAAAACCTTAAAGAAATGATCCGCTCCATGGAACAATTTGAAAGCCTTCAAAGCTTTTTAGAACATGTTGCACTGGTGATGGATGCTGAAAATAATGAACACACTGACGCTGTCAACATCATGACTCTTCATTCAGCAAAAGGACTTGAATTTGAAACTGTTTTTCTTCCTGGTTGGGAAGAAGGTCTTTTTCCTCATCAGCGCTCATTAGATGAAGGTGGCCGTTTAGGATTAGAAGAAGAACGACGGCTAGCCTATGTAGGACTGACAAGAGCAAAAAAACATTTGCATATATGGTTTGTATCTAATCGAAGAGTTCACGGACTTTGGCAATCTGCTCTTCCCTCTCGCTTTCTAGATGAATTACCAACAGAACATATAGAAGTTATAGAAATGGGAACATCTTATGGTGGTTATGGAAAATCGAGTTTTAAACAGCATAATCACTTTTATCATGATTATGCGACACCAAGACAAAAACGTACACAAAAGAACATTGAAGGAAAGGTTATCGCCCAATCAGTCTCTGAATCTCCCTCAAATTTTGCAATCAATGATCGGATTTTTCATATAAAGTTCGGTTATGGTCATATCACTGCAATAGATGATCATAAATTAACTATTCTGTTTGAGAAAGCTGGAGAAAAGCGCGTTCTAGACAATTTTGTAAGCAAAGCTTAAATTAAGCGTAGATATAACAGCATAGCCTTTCCAAAAAACATTTTTTATTTTGCATATTATTTCCACTTGTCAAGAAAAGCTTCAATGGTAAGATTTTGCATATCAGGTAATGCATTATAAATTTTATCAAGTGACCAATTCCACCAAGCCATATCCAAGAGTATCTGAATCACACTCTCTGAAAAACGCATCCGCAACAGCTTTGCCGGAACACCAGCAACAATCGTATAAGAGAGAACATTTTTTGTTACAACAGCGTTAGCACCAACGATAGCACCATGCCCAATTGTCACTCCAGGCATAATAACTGCACCATGCCCAATCCATACATCATGCCCAATAATAACACGTTTTGCACAACGCTCTTCCCGAAAAGAATGATCTAACGGCATATAGCGAAAATATTCGTTAGGACGATATGTTATCTTATGGGTTGAAAGGCGCTCTATGGGATGCTCTAGCGCATTTATACGAACATGGGAAGCTATAGAACAAAAACACCCGATATCGCTATAAATAGCTTCACTATTACGCTCAAAATAAGAAAAATCTCCAATCGTGACATCACACAAAACCGTCCGTTCATTGATTTTCACATAGCGCCCCAATTTACACTCTTGCAACCGTGCTGTTGTATTGATACGTGGTTCACTCTCAGAAAAACGAAGATCTTTCTCTGGGGCCATTTATCTTTCACCAATTTACATTGCCATAAATAACACAAGGAATGTAGCCATCAAAGGAACAAAATCAACCATGAAACAAAGATTGCAAAACAAATGCACCAATGCTACAGTTTCCTGTCTTTTTATAGAGAGTAAAATTATGAAAAACGTCATACGCATCTTAGGGTTAACAGTCATATTTCTTGCCGGCATTTTCATTTATGATGCATTGAAAAATAAGCCTTTAGGGGATAATTTTACACTCATGGACTCCAACGGAAATACGATTACCGAAGCTGATATTCGAAGCAAGCCTTCGATTATTTTCTTTGGCTTCACCATGTGTCCTGAAGTCTGCCCTACCACATTAATCAATCTTGATCGATGGTTAACAGCTCTTGGCCCTCAAGCTGATAAATTAGGCATATGGTTTGTTACTGTTGATCCTGAACGTGACACACCAAAAGTACTCCATGATTATCTCAGTAATTTTACCAACAAAATTGTAGGAATCAGTGGAGATCCTGAAAAAGTTCACAAAATGGTAGATTCTTTTAACATCGTTGCGGAAAAAGTACCAGGAACAAATGGAAACTACACTTATAACCATACAGCAGCAATTTTTTTGCTCAAAAAAGGTGGCAAACTGTTTGGTGTTATCCCTTATGAACCTAAAGAAGATAACAATGAATTAAAAGATGAGATTGCTATTGAACGACTCAAAAAACTTGTCTCAAACTAAATAAAAAGCCAATTATAAAGAAAGAACAGGATGTCACAGCAAATTCGTCTGTATTATACTGCTTTTAAGAATGAAGCAGAGCAGTTTTATACGCTTATAGAAAGGATCTTTGACGAAGAAGGATATCCTCTTGCTCTTGTAGAAATAGACGAAAAAAATGCCATCTATGAACTTTCACTCTATGTAGACCAAGAAAATCAGGAGCGTGTTTCGAAACGATTTGCACAGGTTCTTTCTATAGATCCTTATAAAGTGAACCATGAAATTTTACCCAATATTGACTGGGTACAAAAAAGCTTAGAAGGACTACAACCGGTGCATGCTGGTCCCTTTTTTTTACACGGAAGCCATAACCGTAACGACATCCCACAGAATGTTTTTCCCATTGAAATTGACGCAAATCAAGCTTTTGGCACTGGACATCATGGAACAACTGCTGGTTGTTTAGAGATGATTGCCAAAGTCATGAAACACGAAAATCCACAAAATGCCCTTGATCTTGGTACTGGCAGTGGGATCTTAGCGATTAGCATAGCAAAGCTTAAACCTATTGCTATACTTGCATCCGATATTGATCCAATGGCTATCAAAGTTGCACAACACAATATCGCACTCAATGGTGTAGAAAAATATATTACGGCAATTACAGCAACGGGTTTTGCCCATGATGAAATTGCCTCACGTGCACCCTTTGATCTTATCATTGCCAATATCCTTGCCAATCCGCTTATTGAACTTGCGCCAGAAATGGTGCAAATACTGCAAAAAGGTGGATCACTTATACTCTCTGGAATTCTTGAAGACCAACATGAACTTGTCTTAGAAGCTTATGTAAAACAGGGACTCAAACATATTGAAACATACCACCGTCAAGAATGGGTTACGATACATCTTAAATAAATGAAAAGGGCGTTGTTATGTATCAATCTTTTGAAGAAACGACAAATTCGAACCATGCTCTTGAGCGTATTTCTTCTCTTCGTAAAGAGCTCTATCGCCTCGGGTTAGATGGCTTTCTTGTTCCGCGTAGCGATGAACATCAAGGAGAATATGTTTCCCCGCGTGCTCAACGCCTAAGCTGGCTCACTGGCTTTACTGGCTCAGCGGGGATCGCTCTCATTTTAAAAAATAAAGCCATTATCTTTACAGATGGACGCTATAAGCTCCAAGTTCGCCAACAAACTGATCCTCATATTTTTGAATATGAAGATCTTGTAACTTGCCCCCCCTCACAATGGCTTGAAAAAAATGGAAAACAACTTTCTATTGGCTTTGATCCATGGCTCCACACCGTCTCTGCCATCGAGACATTAAAAAAAACATTTGAAATAAAAATAGGTGGAAAGCTTATAGCAGTTCAACAAAATCCTATTGATCTTATCTGGCATGATCAACCACTACCACCGCAATCTGCTATATCAATTCATCCTCCCCAATATGCAGGATGCAACACTGATGAAAAATTATCTTTAATTCGCAAAGACATACAACAAGCCAGTGCAGATGCTTTTATTTTTACGGATCCCTCTTCTATTGCATGGATATTCAATATACGTGGCAATGATGTTTCCAACACACCTTTTTCCCTTTGTTTTGCCCTGATACCCACAAAAGAAACACCGGCCTTATTCATTGATAGCAAAAAACTTGCTGAAGAACAAAAACAATACTTGGAACGTTATGCAAAATTATATGAGCCAGAACAGCTTATTGCAAAGATTAAAGATTATCTTCAAAAAGGCATGGTTTTTGCTTTAGATCCAAGGTTAACATGCGAAAAGTTACGCACTGTACTTGAAGAAGATGGAAAATCTTTCATCACACTTACCGACCCTGCTGCTCTACCCCGTGCTATTAAAAATAACACAGAACGAGAAGGTGCGCGGCAAGCACATCTGTGCGATGGTGTCGCTCTTACCCGTTTTTTTGCTTGGTTAGACAAACAAACACCAGATACAATAGATGAAATTTCTGCTGCTCAGAAATTAGAAGAATTTCGCATAAATACAGCAAAAGATATGGGAAAAAAACTTGAAGATCTCTCTTTTGATACGATCTCAGCAGCAGGTGCAAATGGAGCAATTATCCATTACCGTGTAACAACAAAAACCAACAAACAACTCAAGGCTGGTGAACTTTATCTTGTAGATTCAGGTGGACAATACCGTGATGGCACCACAGATGTTACACGCACAGTAGCAATTGGGAATATTGGAGAAGAAGAAAAGCGCTGTTTTACTTTGGTCCTTAAAGGCATGATTGCTCTTTCAACCGCATATTTTCCAAAAGGAACACGTGGACAAGATATTGATGTTCTAGCACGCATTGCCTTATGGAAAGCCGGTTTTGACTACGCCCATGGCACGGGTCATGGAGTTGGTTCTTATCTCTCTGTTCATGAAGGGCCACAAAATATTTCATGCAAAGGAAGCCAAGAATTGCTCCCTGGAATGATTGTTTCTAATGAACCTGGATATTATCGCGAAGGTGCCTTTGGTATTCGTATTGAAAATTTACTTATTGTAAAACCCGCACAAAAAATTGACAGTGGAGAGAGAGAAATGCTCTCGTTTGAAACACTCACACATTGCCCCATTGATCGAAGACTCATTCTTGCAGAACTTTTGACACAAGAAGAACGACAATGGCTCAATAATTACCACGCGCGTATTTATCAAATGAATGCACCTTATTTAAATGAAGAAGAGAAGGAATGGGCAAAAAGAGCAACCATGCCTCTTTAAAGCAGTGCAACTTCAACACCCCCATGCCCTTTTTCTAAGCGAAAATATGCACTGATCATGAAGAAATATTAAAAATATCTCTTCATTATCTTATCACCTTGATAAGACAATATTTCACAGCATTAAAAAACAAAAGACGAGTATGTCCATCATGCTAAGGCATCCCCCCCTAACCATAATGTCCTTCAATGAGCTGTAACCAAGTTTCTTCATCGATAACCTCAACACCTAATTCTTGTCCTTTAGTCAATTTTGATCCCGCACCAGTACCAACAACAAGAATATCGGTTTTTTTAGAAAGTGAACTGGAAGCCTTTGCCCCTAATCGCTCTGCCAATGCTTTTGCTTCATCGCGTGACATATGCGTCAAAGTTCCTGTAAAAACAATAACCTTTCCTGCTATCGGTGAAGATGCTATTGTGACAGATTCTTCATCAACAGGGGTTACTTCCTCAAGCAAAACAGCCAAAATCTGACGATTATGCGCTTCCTTATAAAAATCAACAATTGAACTGCCTACCTGTGGTCCAATTCCTTCGATATTAGTCAGCTCCATCCAAGCTTCATTGCCCTCTTCATTCTCCTTCTCACTTTGTATGGTTGCCGCCATCACCGCTGTCTCAAAAGCCATATAATTTTGATAAGCACGTGCAAGGCGCCGCGCATTCACCTCACCAACATGACGAATTCCCAATGCAAATAAAAAACGACTGAGAGGAATTTCTCGACGTGCATTAATAGCATCATAAAGTTTACGCACTGAAACAGTACCAAAACCCTCCATATTTTCCAAACGTACCAAAGAGTTTTCTTGGCGGCGTTGCAAAGTAAAAATATCAGCAGGTGTATGAATCCAAAGCGTCTCATCTTGAATATGAAAGAAAAACTCCACCTGTTTTTTCCCAAACCCTTCAATATCAAAAGCATTGCGCGCAACGAAATGGCGAATACGCTCAATTGCTTGCGCAGGACAAATAAGCCCACCTGTACATCGACGCACAGCTTCTCCTGCTTCACGAACAGCATGACTGCCACAAACAGGGCAAAGATGAGGGAAAACAAAAGCAGAAGAATCTTCTGGGCGTTTTTCCACAACAATATCAACAATTTGAGGAATTACATCACCAGCACGTTGTACAATTACCGTATCGCCTACCCGAATGTCACGCCCCTCACGAATAGGCTCCCCCTTATGCCCAATTCCCTTAATATAATCCTCATTATGCAAGCTTGCATTGGTCACCACCACACCACCAACAGTGATAGGAGCAAGACGCGCAACAGGAGTTAATGCACCGGTGCGTCCCACTTGAATATCAATATCTTCCAAAAGCGCCATAGCTTTTTCTGCTGGAAATTTATGTGCGATAGCCCAACGTGGCGAACGAGAAACAAACCCTAAACGCATTTGCAGCATCAAATCATTAACCTTATAAACAGTCCCATCAATATCATAACTTAAGGTATGACGACGTTCTTCAATATCATGATAATAGCAAATGATCTCCTCTACTGTCTTAAAAACTTTTGTCAATGGATTGATAACAAAGCCACATTCTTTGAGCTTTTTCATCATCTCCATTTGACTTTCTGCAAACAGTTTACTCACTTCACCACAAGCATAAGCAAAAAATTGTAGCTTTCTACGAGCCGTTATCCGTGAATCAAGCTGTCGTAGTGAACCAGCCGCAGCATTTCTAGGATTAGCAAAAGTTAACTTGCCTCGTTCCTGTTGACTCTTATTCAGCGCTTGGAAATCTTCCCGCCCCATATAAACTTCACCACGAACCTCAAGAATATCAGGAAATTCACCTTGTAAAACTTTTGGAATATCAGCAATTGTTCGAGCATTTACCGTAACATTTTCTCCGACAATTCCATCACCACGCGTTGTAGCACGCACAAGCCGCCCCTTTTCATAGCGCAAAGACAAAGATAAACCATCAATTTTTGGCTCCGCTGTTATTTCCAATAATTGTACTTCGGGAAGCCGTAAAAAACGACGCACACGTTCAACAAATTCATACACGTCTTCAGAACTAAAAGCATTATCAAGGGAAAGCATAGGCTGTGCATGAACAGATTTTTCAAACTTTTCTGAAACCGGCGCCCCAATTTTATGTGAAGGAGAATCGATACGAACAAGTTCAGGAAAGAGAGCTTCAATTTCTGCATTACGCCGGCGAAGAGCATCATATTCTGCATCAGAAATTTCAGGCTGATCATCACGATTATAAAGCACATCATGACGTGCAATCTCTTTTGCCAACCACTCCAATTCACGCTCAGCTTCAAGAGCAGTGAGTTTTTTAATTCCATCCGTATTCATAAAATTTCTTCCCAATGATGGACTATAACCATCAAAATCTCAACTCTTTATTATGAAGTGAATTCAAACAAACGCACGCTCGTCAATCTTTTCTCAATAATGACTAGGCAAGAAGCTTTTGAGCAGCTGCCCGTGCCTCCTCAGTAATCTGTTCTCCTGCCAACATACGAGCAATTTCTTCTGCACGCTCTTGCTTTTCCATTTTATGAATAGCTGTAACAAAGCGCCCTTTATCATCACTTACACTCTTTGAAATAAGAAAATGGCTATGCGCTTTTGACGCCACTTGGGGTGCATGTGTAATAGCAAAGACCTGATTTTTTTCCGATAAATGCTGCAACCGCTGTCCAATGGCAGCAGCAACAGCTCCGCCAACACCTATATCAATTTCATCAAAAATCAGCGTGGGAGCCGATCCACGATCAGATAACACAACCTTTAATGCCAATAAAAAACGAGACAATTCACCACCAGAAGCAACATTCAGCATGGGGCCTGCCCGTGTTCCAGGATTAGTCCGTACCCAATATTCAATACGATCGCACCCTTCTGCGCTTCGTCTTTCAACATCGGTCTGCATGTGAACAATAAATTCTGCCTTTTCTAATTTTAATGCCGGCAACTCAGCCATAACACTTTCAGATAAATGCTTTGCTGTCTTTCGACGCTTTATTGTTAAGGCTTGTGCCAATTGATCATAATTTTTCTTTGCTTGCTCTACCTCATCTTCAAAACGCGTTAATGTGATCTGAGCCTCCTCAAAATCAGCAAGCTCAGCATCCATTTTATTGCGTAACTGAACCAATTCATCCGCAGAAACCTGATATTTACGAGCAAAACCGCGAATCGTAAAAAGACGTTCTTCTATCCGTTCCAATTCATTAGGTTCAAAATCCAATGCCCGCATTGCCGCCTCAATCCTTTCCTGTGCTGTTGCAAGTGCATGCAATGCATCATCAAGCGATTTTACCACAGGTGCAATAAGCTCTTCTGCCTCAGGGATTTTTCTCTCCAAACGCCTCACCAAATTGGAAAGAACGGGTATTGGCGATTTTTGACCACTTAAAAGATCATCAGCTTCCTTAATATCTGTGGCTATTTTTTCTAATTTAAGCATATCTGCACGACGAAGAGAAAGAGCATCTTCTTCACCAACTTGAAAATCAAGCTTTTCAAGCTCTTCCACACACGCACGAAGATAATCAACTTCGCGCATTGCATGCTCTACTTTAAGACGCTGTTGTTGCAAACGCTCTTCACAATCATGCCATACCTGATAACATTGACGTAAATTTTCCACCTCGACTTCAAGCCCACCAAAGGCATCTAATAACTGGCGATGTGTAGCAACATCAACAAGCGCGCGATCATCATGCTGCCCATGGATTTCCACTAATTGACGACCAACGTTACGCATTAATGTAACACTCGCCACCTGATCATTAATAAAAACACGACTCCGCCCATCACTCGATTGCACACGCCGTAAAATGATATCGCCTTCATCATCAAAACCATTTTCACGAATAAGCTGACGTACAGGATGTAAAACAGGAACATCAAAGACAGCTGTTACCTGCCCACGGTCCGCACCATGACGTACAAGGGAAGCATCGCCACGTCCACCAAGAGCCAAGGATAAAGCATCAAGTAAAATAGACTTCCCCGCACCCGTTTCACCAGTTAAAACTGATAACCCCGCTGTAAAATGAATATCGAGCGTTTCGATCAAAACAATATTATGAACCGAAAGCTGTACCAGCATGAGAGAATCAACGTGCCTTATTTTTCTCACCACTTAAAGCATGTGAGATCCAAGAAGATTTATGTTCCTGTGGCGATATGCTCTTTTTTTGTAATAAATTATAAGAAAACTTATACCATTCACTTTTGGGATAATTACGTCCTAAAATAGCAGCTGCAGTCTGCGCTTCCAATGTTAAGCCAAGAGCAAGATTAACTTCTGTCAAACGGAACAGAGCTTCTTCAACTTGATTTGTATCGGAATACTCTTCAACAACTGTGCGAAATCTTCTACTTGCAGCAAGATAACGCCGTCCCTCTTCATAGTAACGGCCAACTTGCATCTCTTTACCAGCCAACTGTTCACGCCCAAAACGTATTTTATCTTTCGCATCCTTGACATACTCAGAGTTTGGATAGCGCTCTATGAGAAGCTGCATAGCAGCAATAGCACGTTTCGTATCATGCTGATCGCGTGTAACATCAGGAATCCGACGAAAAGAAGAAAGACCAATAATATAATAGGCATAAGCCGAATCATCTGAACCTGGATAAAGAGTAATGTAGCGCTGAGCCATACTAATTGAATCATCATACTTGCCCAGTCGATAATTTGTAAAAGCCCCCATCA
Organism: Bartonella acomydis; assembly: GCF_039543025.1. Lineage (NCBI taxonomy): Bacteria > Pseudomonadati > Pseudomonadota > Alphaproteobacteria > Hyphomicrobiales > Bartonellaceae > Bartonella > Bartonella acomydis. The sequence continues at coordinate 31,710 of NZ_BAABIY010000003.1, forward strand.
CTAAAGACTTACGACCCCAATCAGTATAAGCATATTGTTTTTCAATCGTAAGAAATTTTTTTGCAGCATCTCCAAGCCGTCCACTCTCAAGACTAGCCAGTGCCTGATTATAAAGAACATCTGGTGGATCGATTTTTAAAACAAAAGCAGATGGATCAAGGGTATTTTTCTCTTTAAATAAACACCCCGCTAACATGCAGGTGCTTCCCAAAAGCACCACCCCCAATACCTTGCGTACAATGTTAGATTTCCTATATGCCACATTTCCAATACATAGATGAGATTTTGTCATAGTTCTTCCGGCCTCCAGAGAATGTCACCTTGTCGCAAAATTATTTATTAAAATTTTTTATACCATATCACTTTAAAATCCACTAAACAATTTAATAACTTAAGATCAATCATCCCCTTAAAAATCAAACAGATTCTTAAAAAAATCTTTTCACTTTTTTCTACCCACTCTACAAGGAGCTTTCTTCGTAACATGATTCATCTGCTAAAACAGCTTTTACCAATTGCGAATTAATTTTATGTCCACTACAATAGGAACGAAATAATCCAATAAAAGGTGCTCCAAGCAAAGCGGTATCACCAATTGCATCCAGCATTTTATGCCGAACAAATTCATTTTTCCAATAAAGCCCCTCTGGATTCATGATTTTGTCATCAATACCAATAATAAGAGAATTTTCCAAAGAAGCGCCTATTCCCTTTCCCGAACCCCATAATTTTTCTACATCTTTGACAAAACCAAAAGTACGTGCACGCGACAAATCATTTCTAAATCCCTTTGTCGTGAGATCAAAATTAAAATGTTGTTTCCCAATAACAGCAGAGGAAAAAGAGAGCGTTATATCAAAACGACGCCCATCAAACGGCAAAAACTCTGCCATACCATGGCTCCCTTCAACCCGCAGTGGCTTTTTTATAATGAAATAGGAACGCAAAGCATTTTGCTGTATAATACCAACTTCTTCAAAAGCTTGACAATATTGCCAAGCAGAACCATCCAAAATAGGGATCTCATGGCTCGACACTTCAATAATAAGATTGTCTAAATTATAAGCAGCGATTGCAGCCATTAAATGTTCAATTGTTTCAATTCTGAACTCTCCGTGCCCAAGCACTGTTGATAATTCAGTCGCTCCTGTCTGCGATGCATGTGCTTGAAATCTCTGCTCTATTCCACAACGCTTAAAAACAATACCATGTCCTACATCAGCTGGATAAACCGTCACCACAGACAAACACCCACTGTGAACACCATATCCCTTAAATGTCACAGCTTCTTTAAGAGTAGACTGATATTTTTTCCCCAGCTTCATCATGTCATTTCATTAAATTATTTTTACGTCTTTAAAAGACTTATAAAACCATAAAAATGATATTCATAGCAAATAACAAACCCGCTTATTACTAAGCGGGTCTATAAAAAATAGAACATTTTTCTCAAAAGCGCAGTATACTTCACTCAACAACACTTTCACACATTATGTAAAAAGATGCCAAGAACTTCTCTTTCCCTCACTTTTTACCCACTAATTTGCCTGACGACGCAAAAACGCTGGTATTTCCAATTGATCTTCTTCACTTATAAAGGTACGTTGATTTTGCGGTACCTGGGGATGCAACTCACCAGAACGACGTGGAACATAAACAGAAGCATCTTGAGGAAGTGCCTGAGATTTTTTATGATAACCATGCATTTCTTGCTGCTGAGAAGATTTCACAGCAGGTTCTAATCTAGCTTCTGGTTCAACTTCCTCACGATGTGTCAAACTCTGTTTCAAACGTTGCCAAAGATTGCGAGGTCCCTGTTCGCCAGCCATTGATCTCTCACCTTGACTATGCGCAACGGGAGGAAAATCCTTTAACTCAGGCATACGCATAGGGGAACGCGCTTGCATTTGTTGCATGTGCCTTTGTTGTCCTTGCTTTTCTTCTTTCTGCTGTACAACTTCTGCCATCTCATCAAGAACATGGGCTGTTGCCTCCATACTTACTGGTGCAACCATAGAGGACTGTGAACCACGACCTACTTGCATACGTGGTGTATTTGACATCGGCCCTTGCACAGCACTTGATCCATAAGGAGGAGTACTAACATTTCGTGCAACAACATCTGCAGGCTGTGTAAAAATTTGACTTTTAGGACGAAACTGTTCGCCCATTGATTTCCCTTTTTCTATTTCAAGGGCTTCAATCACTTCTACCATTGCTTCAGAACGTAAAGGAGACGACTGAACATGAAAAGAACTTTGTGGCATTCCAGAATCGCTTTTACGCATTACAGCTGCAGGTCTTTGCATTTGAGGATGGGAAGGCTGAATCACCTCACTTATCTCACGATCAATCCCCGTTGCAACCACGGATACACGAATAACCCCTTCTAGTGACTCATCATCAATGGCACCAAAGATAACATTCGCATCTGCATCCACTTCTTCGCGAATACGATTAGCAGCTTCATCCACCTCAAAGAGAGTCATATCACGACCACCCGTAATGGAAATAAGTAAGCCACGAGCTCCACGCATAGAAGTATCATCCAAAAGTGGATTTGCAATAGCAGCTTCAGCAGCATTCAAAGCGCGCCCCTCACCAGATGCCTCACCAGTCCCCATCATCGCGCGCCCCATTTCATGCATAACAGAACGAACATCGGCAAAATCAAGATTAATAAGCCCCTCTTTAATCATGAGATCTGTAATGGAAGCAACACCAGAATAAAGCACTTGATCAGCCATAGCAAAAGCATCAGCAAATGTTGTCTTTTCATCAGCAATACGAAAAAGATTCTGATTAGGAATAACAATTAAGGTATCAACAGATTTTTGTAACTCTTCAATACCAGCCTCTGCCGTCTTCATACGGCGAGCCCCTTCAAACTGAAATGGTTTTGTTACCACACCAACAGTCAAAATCCCTTTTTCACGCGCAGCACGAGCCACCACCGGCGCCGCTCCAGTTCCAGTACCGCCCCCCATACCAGCAGTAATGAAAACCATATGGGAATCTGCCAGATGATCAATAATTTCATCTATACATTCCTCTGCAGCTGCTTGTCCAACTTCCGGCAATGCGCCAGCACCCAAACCTTCCGTAACGGCTGCACCAAGTTGAATAACACGTTCAGCCTTTGACATAGCTAAAGCCTGTGCATCTGTATTTGCAACAACAAAATCAACTCCCTGAAGACCAGCATTAATCATATTATTCACGGCATTCCCACCACCACCGCCAACACCAAAAACGGTAATGCGTGGTTTTAATTCCGCGATATCTGGCCGATGCAGATTAATCGTCATTTCCTTTTCCTTCTCATAAGACATCGCAAGCTCAAGCGATGTAATTTAACCTAACCCAAATAGACTTAACTAAAAACTCTCACGCAACCATTGACCAACACGCTGAAAATACCCACGCGTGCCTACCGATAAATGATTCACTGCCGCCTGCATTGTTTTTTCTTCAAAACCGACCAATTGCGGATAAATTAACAATCCAACAGCAGATGTAAACGCCGCCCCTTTTGCAAGAGAAGGAAGCCTAGAAATTCCTAAAGGCCGCCCTATACGAACATTTCTTCCCAATATAGTACGTGCCATTTCTGGCAATCCTGTTAACTGGCTTGCTCCCCCAGTCAAAATAACACGCTTACCAATAATGTGACCAAAGCCAGAACGATTTAAACAATCACGCACCATCTCTAAGATTTCTTCAACACGTGCATGAATGATACGACCAAGAACTGCACGAGGATATTGCGTTTCATGATGTTCACTACCGATCTCCGCCACACTAATCATATGTCTCTCATCAGCACTTGAAAGAAGTGCTGAGCCATAGACAACTTTTAAACGTTCTGCCTCAGTAAGAGACATAGAGAATCCACGTGCAACATCAAGAGTCACGTGATGTCCACCAACCGCCAATGCATCAGCATGGACAAATTTTCCTTCAAAAAATACTGAAAATGTTGTTGTTCCCCCACCAAAATCAATACATGCTGCACCTAAATGTGCTTCCTCATTCATCAAAACCGCAAGACCACTTGCAAAAGGCGTTGCTACTATTGCTTCAACACTCAAATGTGCACGATTAATACAAGTTTCTAAATTACGCAAAGCTGCAGTTTCGGCTGTTACCACATGCACATCAACACCAAATAATTCCCCAGTCATTCCTATTGGATCAGAAATTCCTTTATCCCCATCCAATACATAAGAGACCGGAACTGAATGCATAACATGGCGTTCTGCATCAAAAGCTTTGCGTGAAACATCTGAAAACGCCACCCGTACATCACGCTTGGTTACTTCACGACCATTCAAACGTACCATGCCATTGATAAAATCACTTTGTAATCGGCTTGAGGAAAAATTCACAATCACCGAATCCACCACCAAACCAGCCATTTTTTCTGCCGCATCAACAGCCAATCTTATGGATTGCTCTGCCGCAAACATATCCATCACCACACCAGATTTAATGCCGCAAGAACGTTGCACTCCAAAGCCTAAAATTTCCATAGAATGTGTACGACCGTGTAAATAGTGCGCATGCTTTAAAGGACGCAAACAAGCAATAAGACAAACAATCTTACTTGAGCCAACATCAAGCACCGTCAAAAAACGTGTTTTGCGCCCCCCCCCATGATGTGATCCGAGTAACATCATCGGTTCCCTGCCTTTCGCGTTTTTAGAATGCGCTCTTCTTCTGCCACAGCAGCATGACGGCGTTCTAATGCCTCATCTGTCAAAGAAACGGTAATACGATCAGAAAGACGCAAATCAACAGTCAAAATATCACGAGCCAAAAGATCTTGCTCTCTATCTATCTCAATCAAAGAAGAAAGCCTTTCAAGCGCACCCTGCTCAGGCAACATAACGCGTACCCCATTATCCAAAACAAGATCCCAACGCCGATCACCCATACGTATAAAAGCACGAACACGACTGTACAGTTTTGGATATACTGACAGCGTTTGAAGAAACATTTTGGCAGAATTTTGTGCCCCTCTCCCCACGATAAAAGGTAGCCCCTGTACAATCCCTCCTTTAAAGGGCACAATGACACGACCCGTACTATCAACAATATCCATCACACCATCATGTTGCCAAATTGCATAGGGCTCACGCTCCACAACTGAAATACGCACTTTGTTGGGATAAATCTTCTGAATATTAGCAGATTGAACCCAATCCTGCTTTTCTAAAAAGGAACGCGCCCTATCAACATTAAAAGTAAAAATAGATTGCTCTCTCTCAAGTCCTAATTCTTTTAAAACTTCCTGTTTTAGCAAACGTTTATTACCACTGATCTCAACATCAGTAACCACAAAACCAATATCAGATACTGCTGCCTTCATAATCATTCCCACCTGACCACTTGATGAAAGCCCGTAAAAAACCGTGATAAAGAAAAACAATACAACACAAAAAGAACCCAAATGACGTGGAACATGAACACTAATAAAGAAGAATTCAAACATAAACCGAAGAAAACGACGATAAAGTCGTGGCAAAGCTGGCACTAACGGCACCTCCATCGGAATATTTGTCTTATTAACATTCAACGCATACACGACGCGTCCTCCACCATCCACTGAACAATATCGCCATAACTACGACCACTTGCTTTTGCAATATCAGGAACAAGAGAATTAGGTGTCATACCGGGCTGGGTATTAATTTCAAGCCAAACCAATTCTCCAGTTTCCTCATTAAAACGAAAATCAGAACGACTAACACCTCGACAACCTATCGCCTGATGAGCTGCTAAAGACATTCTTTGCACATTTTGGTAAATATTTGATGAAAGTTGTGCAGGACAAACATGAAGAGAGCCACCAGTTTTATATTTTGAGTCATAATTATAGAATTGAAAATGCGAATCTGGAAAAATTTCACAAACATCGAGCACTTCATTTCCCAAAACAGCACAAGTAAGTTCGCGACCCGGAATATATTTTTCAATCATAACCTCATCTGCATAACCCCACTCATCTCCCACAATATCATGTGGTGGCGCAGATTCATTTTCCTTCACAATCGTAACACCAAAACTCGAACCTTCGCACACGGGCTTGATCACATAAGGAGGCGCCATAGGATGCGACAGCCCAACAGCAAAACGGTTCATAACACAAGAAGGCGCCACAGAAACTCCAACACTCGCAACAATAATTTTTGCACGCCCCTTATCCATCCCCAATGCTGATGCCATCACCCCAGAATGAGTATAGGGAATTTTCAAATATTCAAGAATACCTTGAATACAACCATCTTCACCAAATAGCCCATGTAATGCATTAAAAGCGATATCAGGTTGCAATTGTCCAAGAACAGAAGCGATATGACCATCAACATCCACACGGCTCACACGATGCCCCTGTATTTCAAGAACATCAGCACAAGCAGTACCTGAAGATAAACTTACAGACCGTTCAGAAGAAAAGCCTCCCATTAAGACAGCTATATGTTTATCTTTCATAACAACTTATCCCCTTATGCATACTATATATAGATCATATAGAAACGACAAACACCATATACGGAAAATACTAAGATTTATCCTTACGAATCAATAACCTAGCATTTTGCATAATGAATCAGACTCAAGCCGATGATGCAAGAGTTTCTTTGTTAATTTATTGATTCTTAATGGATTTTTTTCATTATCTCTTTGAAATGACTCAATTTTTTATTCGCAGTTTTTTATTCATCTGAATCAATCATGAAATGGATCAAAAGAGGAAACTATACGGCCTTGTTCAAATTGACCAATGCGTTGTATTTCCCACTGTAAAAGATGAGCTGAATGTGCAAAAACACGCGCACGCACTGTTTCTCCCAAAACTTCAAGATCATAACCTGTTGCTTGCCCTGTATTGATCATAAAATTACAATGCATTTCACTCATTTGCGCTCCACCAATCCGCAAACCACGGCATCCTGCTTCATCAATAACGCGCCACGCAGATGTTTTTTCAGGATTTCTAAAAGTTGATCCACCTGTTTTTTCACGAATAGGCTGTACTATTTCCCGATGCAGAGCAACTTCATCCATAGCAGCACGAATATCATCTTGTTTACCTCGTTCACCCTCCAACAAAGCGGCCGTAAAAATAAGATCTTCAGGAATATCACAATGGCGATAGGAATAACGCATATCCTTGAGACTCAAGACATGACGCTGTCCTTGACGATCAAGTGCATAAACCTCAACAACACGCGCAGCTGTATCAATACCATTAGCGCCTGCATTCATTTTGAGTGCTCCTCCAAGACCACCAGGAATGCCATAATAAAAATGAAAACCTGCAATCTCAGCCTCTAACGCTGCCGACGCTAAATGTTTGTCTGCCGTAGCAGCACCAACCAAAAAACGCTTTGTAGAAACTTGCTGCACTTGTCCAAAACCCCTTGGTGAAAGACGAATAACAACACCAGGAACTCCCCCATCACGAACCAAAAGATTAGAACCAATCCCGACGATTGTTAGCGGCACAAATTCAGGTAAATTTTTCAGAAAGAGCGTTAAATCGGCTTCATCAGCAGGTTGATAAAAGAGCTCTGCCAGTCCACCTGTGCGAAACCACGTCACTTTACGCATATCCATATTAGGCGTAAGTTTGCCTTTTACTCCACACAGCAGCGGTTGTAACTGCGCTAACAGTGCTTCACCATCAATGGGCTGAAAATTACTCATGACTATCCAATACCGCTAACTGATGAGGCAGTGCACAAGCCCACTGTGTAATATTGCCCGCCCCAAGAAAAACAACATAATCCCCTGCCTTAGCAAAAGTAGAAACAATTGATACAACATCTTCCAGACAATGAATCAAACGCACATCACGATGACCGGCCATTTTTATATGCTCTACCAATTCTTGAGAACCAAAACCAGCAACTGGCTCTTCCCCAGCAGCATACACGGGGGTAATCAACACTGTATCTGCATCATTAAAACAAGCAGCAAAATCATCAAATAAATTACGCAAACGTGAATAACGATGTGGTTGTGCAATCACAATCACGCGTCCTTTTGCACTCTCACGTGCTGCACATAAAACAGCCTTTATTTCAACAGGATGATGCCCATAATCATCGAATATTTCAATACCATGCCAACTTCCCGTTTGTGTAAAACGCCGTTTTACTCCAGCAAATTTTGCTAAACCTTTTTTGATAGATTCATTTGAAATGCCCAGTTCATGAGCAATGGCAATCGCCGCCGTCGCATTAGAAACATTATGCATCCCAGACATTGGCAAAAGCAAATTCCTTAATTCAGTCTTTTTTCCTGTTTTGCGCGAACGAATCAGAACATCAAAATGCGTTTTTTGACCATCCATTGAAAAATTAAGAAAACGGACATCTGCTTGTGGATTCGCGCCATAAGTAATCACCCAGCGATCATCAATACGGCTAGCTAACGACTGAACTTCTGGATGATCGAGGCATAAAACAGCAAAACCATAAAAAGGGACATTCTCTATAAATTTCCGAAAAGCCTGACGCACAGCATCAAAACTCCCGTAATGATCCAAATGCTCAGCGTCAATATTGGTAACGACAGCAATATCAGCAGGCAATTTTAAAAATGTACCATCACTTTCATCAGCTTCAACAACCATCCAATCACCATCTCCCATACGAGCATTCGTACCGTAAGCATTGATAATACCTCCATTAATGACCACAGGATCAAAACGACCTGCTTCAAGAAGTGCTGCTATCATTGATGTAGTCGTTGTTTTACCATGCGTACCACCAACAGCAATTGCTCGACGAAACCGCATAAGCTCTGCTAGCATTTCTGCGCGCTTTACAAGCGGCAAATGCCTTTCTTTTGCAGCAATATATTCGGGGTTTGTTTTTTTAATGGCAGTAGAAAAAACAACAACCTCTGCATCCCCTAAATTTTCAGGATTATGACCTATAGCAATATTAATTCCTTTTTTTCTTAAACGTTCAACATTTGCACTCTCAATTTGATCTGATCCTTGAACTTTATAGCCAAAATTATGAAAAACCTCGGCAATTCCACTCATACCAATTCCTCCAATTCCAACGAAATGGATAACACCTATATTAAGCGGCATTTTCATTAAAAAGCTCCTCTTTTATATCTGATATTGACCGCCCCTCAATCAAAGCTTCAGCCATATTCGCAAGACGATTAGTTGCATGAGGTTGCCCAACTTTTTTTGCAGAAAACGCTTGTTTTTCCAATAAGTACGGTGCACAACAAGCTTGCGTTAAAAGAGCAGCAAGTTTTTGCGCATTTAAATCTTTTTCTGATACAATTTGTGCACCTCCCTCACGAGCAAGAAGTGCTGCATTTTCTGCCTGATCATGATCTAAAGCATGGGGATAGGGAATAAGTAAAGCAGGCCGACCAATCACAGCGATTTCACAAACAGATGAAGCACCAGCACGTGATAAAATGAAATGAGACCACGCCATACGCTCAGCCATATCATCAAAAAAAGAGGCAACTTCTGCTTGCACACCCATCTGATGATAAGTTTTCATTAATTCTTCAGCTTCTCCCCTCACTTGCTGAACAATCCGCAAACGTTTACGTACCTCGTCATCCAGCAAAGCAATTGCTTCAGGGACAATTTGTGAAAACGCAGAAGCCCCTTGACTTCCACCAAAGACCAAAAAATGAAATGGCTCATCACTTGTAGAGGGATGATAAGGAATGTTTGCTGCTTTGAGAACAGCCTCACGCACAGGATTTCCTGTCAAAAATATTTTATGCGCATAACGATTATTTTGCGATAACAAACCACCTGCTATGGCATGCACAAAACGTGCCAATAGCCGATTGGCACGTCCCATAACAGCATTTTGTTCATGAATAAATGTTACGCGCCGCATTAAAGCAGCAGCAACAAGAGGAGGAAAGCTAGGATAGCCACCAAATCCCCCAACAAGAACAGGACGCAGTTTATAAATAAGTGTCAACGATTGCCCCATTCCCCTTAACAAAATCCACAACGTTTTTATCAATGCAAAAGGATGACGTCGTGTAAATGTTGCCGATGAAATGATATGTATGTGCTCTTTATCAAAGCAGCGTACATAACATTGAGCCCTTTCATCTGTTGCCAAATGAACATCATACCCACGCTGCCTTAATTCAACAGCAAGAGCTTCGGCAGGGAAAAGATGTCCACCTGTACCACCTGCCACCAAAACAATAACTTTTTTATCAGTCATAAACAGTATCCAAAACAGAAGGAGAAGAAAAAGCTGAAAGGCGAGCCTCAGGCCAACGACGTGTTAGACTAAGCAAAATACCCATTGAAAATGCAATCGCCACCATAGATGACCCCCCATAAGAAATAAATGGTAATGTCATACCTTTTGGAGGAATCAAATGAAGGTTCACTGCCATATTAATTGCTGATTGAAAACCAATCATCATTGCTATACCAGTAATGCCAAGACGTATAAATGAGTCACGTGTATTTGACGCTATATACAAAGAGCGTATAACAATAAAGCCAAAAAGCATCATAATGAAGAGACACAGGATAATACCATATTCTTCAGCAGCAACTGAAAACACAAAATCTGTATGGCTATCAGGAATGATACGTTTCACGGTTCCCTCTCCAGGCCCTTGCCCAAACCATCCACCATTCAAAATAGCCTCACGTCCCACATCTACTTGAAAGGTATCACCTTCACCTGTCAAAAAACCATTAATACGTTCTCTTACATGGTGAAGAGAAAAATAAGCAAAAACAATTCCTGCCATACCTAACATGACAAAGAGGAAAATAGCCATAAGAGGCACACCAGCAACAAAAAATAGACCTCCCCATGTTGCACTTATTAAAACTGTTTGACCAATATCAGGCTGTAGAACAAGGAGCACACAACAAAAAGCATAAAGTATAGTAGCAAGCGCATAGCCAGGAATACCTCTACGTCGTATTTGCTCTGAAAAAAGCCAAGCAGACATCACCACAAAAGCTGGTTTCATAAACTCTGAAGCTTGTACAGAAAAACCAAAGAGGGGAATCCACCGCCGTGCTCCCTTTAATTCTGGACCAAAGAATAAAGTTGCAACCATAAGAATAAGCGTTACAATAAGTAAAAGAGCACATAAACGGCGAATATTACGCAGCGAAAAAAAAGAAATGGTCACCATTGTAAAAAACGCCGGAATACTAAAAATAATATGCCAGCGAACAAAATAAAAACTATCAGCTATTCCGATTTTTTTTGCAATGGTGGGGCTAGCAGCAAAAGACAACATAATGCCAATCCCCATAAGAATCAAACAAGCAGCAAAGATAGAGCGATCTATTGTCCACCACCAATTCGCAATTGGGTCTCTATCTGCACGCGTAACCATTATATCCACCTTATTTTTTCATAATTCCACGCAAAGTGATATGATTCCCCACTCTTTTAGCAAAACACTTCAAAGACTGAATTACACGAAAAAAGATTCTGGAATATTAACGTGACAAAGCTTTTTTAAATTTATGTTTCTTTTAACTGCTTAACCAAAGAAACAAATGCTTCTCCGCGCTCTTCATAATTTTTAAATTGATCATAACTTGCACAAGCAGGTGAAAAAAGCACAACAACTTCTTTTGCCCTGCAATGCATTGCATCAATAAAAGCTTTCTGCACCGCATTTTCCAAAGTTATGCTCATTGAAAAAGGAAAAGAAGAGCCAATAACATCCGCAAATTCTTCCGCAGCACTCCCAATCAAATAGGCTTTATGAATTTTGTGAAAAAAACCTCTAAGAGAATCAATGCCACCTTCCTTTGCCTGTCCCCCAAAAATCCAAAAAATATCATGAAAAGCAGCAAGTGCGGGAGCAGTTGCATCTGCATTGGTAGCCTTACTATCATTGATAAACAAAACTGATCCCATTTTACGCACCTGCTGCATACGATGCGCCAAACCTTGATAACTTGCTAAATGCTCATTTATATGGGGATCGGTTATTTTTAAAGCCTGCAATGTAGCTAATGCCATAAGAGCATTCTGGGCATTATGACGACCGCGCAATGCAGCCATAGATGCAAGATCTGCGAGTATATGACGCTGTCCTTGACAAACAGAAAAAAGCTTCATTCCATCTGCATAAAAACCATTTTCAACAAAATATTCCTTAGAAACGATATCAACTGTATGCCCTTCATCAAGCAATTGTTGGTACAAATCCCGACAGACCGCATCATCCACTGAAATAATAGCATGAGCAGCGCCAGCAATGAGATGCTTTTTGGCTTGCACATAATTCGTAAAACTACCATGACGATCAATATGATCAGGTGTTAAATTCAATAAAAGACCCACAGTTGGCTGAAGAGAAGGGGTGAGATCAATTTGAAAAGAAGAACATTCAATCACATAAATACGTTTTTTAACAAATGGCTTAAGCATCAATATTGCCGTTCCAATATTTCCGCCCACCTGTACATCATAGCCCATTTTTTCTAATAAATGGGCAAGCAAAGCTGTCGTTGTTGACTTTCCATTCGTGCCAGTAATAGCAATAAAGGGAACGTCTCTATCACAAAAGTTATTATGCTGTAAAAAATGATTCCGTGCACGTACAAATAATTCAATATCACCAATAATTTCTACATTCGCTTGACGTGCTTTTTTAACGACCCAATGAGGCTTAGGATACATAAGAGGCACACCAGGAGCGAGGATCAATGCAACAAACTCTGACCAATTCTCATAACGAAGATCTCTTGTTGGAATATTTTGCTGGAGTGCCTCTTGTACGCTGGAAGGATTATCATCCCAAGCAACCACTTCTGCACCACCACGCATCAAGGCTTGCGCAGTAGCTAATCCTGATCGCCCTAATCCAAACAGAGCAACTTTCTGCCCTTTATAACATGCAACAGAAATCAAAACTTTACCGCAATTTAAGTGTTGAAAGACCAATAAGAGCAAGAACAATCGAAATAATCCAAAAACGTATCACGATTTGGCTTTCAGTCCAGCCTTTTTTCTCGAAATGATGGTGTATAGGTGCCATCAAAAATACACGCTTTTTTGTTAGTTTGAAATAACCAACCTGAATAACAACAGAAAACCCTTCCAGAGCAAAAAGCCCTCCAATAAGAGCCAAAACAATTTCATGCTTGGTGGCCACAGCAACAACACCTAAAAGCCCTCCAAGAGCCAAAGAACCCGTATCCCCCATAAAAATAGCTGCTGGCGGCGCATTAAACCATAAAAAGCCAAGACCAGCACCCACAACAGCTCCTAATAAAACAGCCAACTCCCCTGTCCCCGCTACATAATGAATTTGTAGATAATCAGCAAAATTGATATTACCAGATAGATAAGCAATTAAGGCAAAAGATAAGGCTGCAACCATCACAGGAACAATAGCAAGCCCATCAAGACCATCGGTCAAATTAACAGCATTACCCGTTGCTACAATAACAAAAGCAGAAAAAGGAATAAAAAACCAGCTCAAATTGATAAAATACTCTTTCACAAAAGGCACAGCTAATCCAGGTGAGCCAACTTGTAAGAGTACAAAAACAGCAATTGTCGCAACCAAAAATTCTAAGCTTAACCGCGCCTTACCGGAAAATCCTTTATGTGTTTGTTTTGTAACTTTAAGATAGTCATCATAAAAACCAATAGCTCCAAAAGAAAGCATAACAAACAGCGATACCCAAAAATAAATATTCGATAAATTACACCACAAAAGCGCCGATACTACAATACCGGTTAAAATCATCAATCCACCCATGGTAGGCGTTCCCGCTTTTTTAAAATGTGTCTGAGGACCATCAGCGCGAATGGGTTGCCCTTTTCTCTGCCGCAATTTAAGAGAGGCAATAATGCTAGGACCAAACAAAAAGACAATGAGTCCTGAGGTGAGCATAGCTGCTATCGTGCGAAAAGTAATATAACGAAAAACATTAACGCCTGGAAACCAGTCACTAAACGAAGACAAAAATAGCATCATGGTACAACAAACCTATATAAATTATAAAGAAATCACCTTATAGCGATCAAGCAGTGCACTCACAATATCTGATGAATAAAGACTATTGGAAGACTTAATCATAAGCAGATCTCCACTTGAAATTTCTGCCAAAACAAGCGGTAAAATTTTTTCAACATTTTCAGCATAACGAGCCTTAACATATACAGAGAGATCAGTAGCTAAAAATCTCATTGCCTTACCAAATAAAAAAACGGGATTAGCACCAGAAAGATGTACTGGTTTTACTAAATCACGATGAAGCTTCTCACTATAAGCACCTAATTCGAGCATATCACCCAAAATAGCAATTCGCCGACCATTCTCTCCTACTGGCCCTACAGCAAGCAAATCAAGAGCAGCACGCATAGATGCAGGATTGGCATTATAACTTTCATCAATTAAATGAAATATGCCCCCTTGTGGCAAAGCCAATCGATAACGAACACCCCGCCCCTTTTGAAGAGAAAAATGGCTTAGAGCAAGTACAATAGGCTCTAAATCAACACCAATGGCATCACAAACAGCAAGAACAGCTAAACTATTTTGTACAATATGTCGTCCAGGAGCACCAATTTTAACTGATCTCTCTTGCCCCAAAATACGGACAACCACAGAAGAATAATCCGTCAGAAGACGTATATCTTTGACCTGATAATCAGAATTTTCAGTCTCACCAAAACTTAAGATTTTTTTCACACCCCATTGCTTTGCTTTTTGCACTAAATAAGCAAAAAAATCATCATCTGCATTTAAAACAGCAGTGCCTTCCTTATCCAATCCCTCAAAAATTTCAGCTTTTGCCTCTGCAATTTCTTCAAGATTTTGGAAAAAACCCATATGTGCCGCAGAAATATGGGTAATAAGAACAACATGCGGATGAACCAACTTAACCAAAGAACGAATTTCACCCTTATGATTCATACCAATTTCAAAAATACCATAATCACTCTCCGCAGGCATTCGCGCTAAAGAAAGCGGCACACCCCAATGATTATTCAAAGAAGCAGAATTAGCATGAACCTTCCCAACAGTTGAAAGTACTTGCTTGAGAGTTTCTTTTGTCGTTGTTTTTCCCACCGATCCTGTGACTGCGATAATTCTAGCCTTTGAGCGCTCGCGCGCGGCTTTTCCAAGTTTTTCTAAGGCTTGTAAGACATCAGGAACAACAATGAGTGGAGCGGATATTTTTTCCATATCAGCCAAACGATTTTCCGCAACAATAAGAACGCCTGCACCTCGTTCATAAGCTTGCTTAGCAAAATCATGACCATCCAAATGATATCCTTTAATACAGAAAAAAATATTACCTTCCTCTAAAGTGCGACTATCAATAGAAACTCCAGAAAAAGTTTCTGGCATACAGCCCACGACAAAGCCTCCTATTGCAGCCATAAGTGTTTGTTTATCCCATAAAGCTTTCATATAATTCGTTCCTGTAAAGCATGAATCGCTTTTAAGCGATCTGAAAAAGGATGTGTTTTTTGTCCTATAATTTGACCATTTTCATGACCTTTTCCAGCAATGATTAATGTATCCCCTGCCCTTAAAAGTCCAATCGCATAAGTAATAGCTTCACCACGATCCGCTATTTCTATGGCTTTTGGTACTGCTTGTAAAATCTCTTGACGAATTTTTTCTGGTACTTCCGTGCGAGGATTATCATCCGTTACAATAACAATATCAGCTTTATTTTCTGCAATTTTTCCCATCAAAGGTCTTTTTCCTTTATCGCGATCTCCTCCACAACCAAAAACAAGAATCAAGCGCCCTTGCGTAAAGGGGCGAACGGAGAGCAATACCTGCTCTAAAGCTTCTGGTTTATGTGCATAATCGATATAAACAGGAGCATTATTTTCTGTTTTTCCAACCAATTCTAACCGACCAGGTGCCCCTTGCAAACTTTCTAAAGAATGAAAAACCTTATCAGGAGAAAGACCTGTTGCAATTGCTAATCCCGCTGCCATAAGGGCATTGGTAACCTGAAAATCTCCAGCTAAAGGTAACTCAAAGATATAAATATTGTTTTCCACACGACATTCAACGCACTGTTTTGAACGTTGATGCTCCACCCGATTAATAGTGATAAACTGCCCTTTACGCCCAATTGTAAAAACCTGACGGCGTGCTTTCGTGACAATATCAATAACTTTTTGCGAATAAACATCATCGGCAAAAATCAAAGCAGGAGCATCTTGAGGCAAAAGCGTCTCAAATAGCGTCATTTTAGCACGTAAATAATCTTCTACACACTTGTGATAATCCAAATGATCACGCCCTAAATTGGTAAAGGCACCAGCAGTTAAATGCACCCCATCAAGTCGGCATTGATCAAGTCCATGCGAAGATGCTTCAAGCGCGACATGTGTAACACCTTCATGAGCAATTTCACAAAGAAGACGCTGTAAAATAACTGGATCAGGTGTTGTCAGAGAACCATAATCATTCCGGTGAGGAGAAACAATACCTACCGTTCCTATACTGGCAGCACACAATCCAACATAACTCCAAATTTGCCGAAGAAAAGAAACAACAGAGGTTTTTCCACTTGTCCCTGTCACAGCAACGATCGTTTCAGGTTGAGAACCGTAAAAACGTGCAGCCGCGACTGCTAAACTATGACGAACATTATCAACACGTAAAAGAGGAACAGATAAATCCTCAACAACAACACTACAATCTGTAACGATTGCTTGTGCACCACGCTTTAGTGCATCATTGATATAATCTTTGCCATCACCTTGATTTCCTTTAACAGCTACAAAAACATAGCCCGGCAAAACTTGCCGAGAATCCGCAGTTATTCCTGTTATTTCTATTGAAGAAAGATTTTCATCTTCAAGACATTCTGTAAAAACTGTTCCAAACAACATAATAACGCACCTTTATATTAATTTTACCGTTGCTTAACAAATTTCGAACTGTTTTTAGTCATCAAAATAGGCTGGTATTCCTTTTCAAAATCTGGCTTTATTCCCAAAAAACTTGCTGAACGACGAATGATATTAGCAAGCATTGGTCCTGCATTCATTGCTGCTGTTGCTGAACGTTGCCCATCTTCAGGCTGCGGTTCATCGATAATTGTTAAAACAACATAAGAAGGATTCTCAATAGGAAAAGCAGCAAGAAAACTATTGAAATTTTTTATTTTAGAATATTTTCCATTTTCAACTTTTTCAGCGGTTCCTGTTTTACCACCAACGCGGTATCCTTCTACTTTTGCATTGCGCCCAGAACCAATATCGCTATTTAACTTATAAAGATAACGCATATTTTGGCTCGTCTTGGTCTGTAAAACTTTTTTTGCCTGTTGCAAAGCCTGTTCTTTTGTGCGTTTTAAAAGGGTAGGGGCAATTAACCAACCATCATTCATGAGAGCAGCAGCACCTACTGCTGTTTGCAAGGGTGTTGTTGCCATACCATGTCCAAAAGAAATCGTCATAGAATGAATATCCTTCCAATGATGTGGAACAACAGGATGAGCAACCTCAGGCAATTCTATGGTCAATCGATCAAGTAAACCAAATCGTTTCAAAAAATTACGATGTCCATCAATCCCTATCGCCAAAGCTTCCTTAGCAGAACCAATATTGGAAGAATAAATAAAAACCTCCTGCAATGTTAAAGGACGATTTTTTCCATGAAAATCACGAATAAAATAATTTTTACTTGCTTGAATAGGCTGTGAAGCATCAATGACGCTATTTAAATGAAAAAGCCCTGAATCAAGTGCCATTGCAGTTGTAAAACTTTTAATGATAGATCCCATTTCAAAAGTTCCAGCGGTCATTCGATTAAAACGATCACTTTTCAGAGCATCAATAGGATTTCCAGGGTCAAAATCTGGCAATGATGCTAAAGCCAAAACTTCCCCTGTGTGGATATTTAAAATAACAGCTCCCGCAGCAATTGCTTTATAACGTTTCATTGCTTGTATAAGTTCATCATGCACAATAGTCTGAAGTCGCACATCAATTGAAAGCTGCACTGGATTTAATGATTCTTCTGTTGCAAGACCAGCAGCACGTAAAGCACTCAAGCCAGAATCATCAATATATTTTTCCACACCAGCTATGCCCTGATTATCAACATTCACCATGCCAAGAATATGCGAAACCACGGAACCACTTGGATAAAAACGACGAATTTCCGTACGAAAACCAATCCCTGGAATACCAAGAGCCATAATCCTTGTCTTTTGCTTTGGAGTTAATCCACGCTGGATCCAAGAAAAGCTAGAATTTTTTTTAAGACGTTTATAAGTCTCTTGCCAATTGAGATGAGGCAAAACGGTTGAGAGCAATTCAATCGTTTCATCTACATCAATAATGCGTCGCGGTTCAGCAAAAAGAGAATAAGTTTTAATGTCCGTTGCCAATAAACGGTTATGACGATCAACAATATCAGGTCGAGCAGTCAATTGAAGCACACTTGGCCCTTTTGCTTCTTCAATCTGCCCACCTTCAAGCCCGTAAGAAATAAGACACCCCCCCATAACACCATATAAAGCAAGGAAACAGAACAAAGAAAAAAACAAACGGGAACGACCAGAATAGGAGCGACAAACGGGAAAGTTATGAATATTGAACTGCTTATTTAAGCACTTTTTATTTTGCGAGAATAAAAAATATGCTTTCATCACTGCACGCCTTTTTGTATAACGCGCTTTATCTGAGAAGCACGGTTATTTGCCAAAATATCTCGCCCCTCCTCCAAAATATTTTGTTTAATCACTTCTTCAATGGGATCATCTACACGCAGCGGAATATCTTTAAACTCCACAACTTGATGAGGCTGTATAATCTCTAAACCAAGCTCTTCCTGATAACGTTTTGCAAGTTTTTGCATGCGTGAAGGCTCTATCATCACAGCCCATTCTGCATGAAGTAAACTCACCGTATTTTTTGCTGCAGCAATTTCATGTTCAAGACGACGGACTTCGCTCATTCGCCTTTGGACATCATATTTTACCTTATAAGTAAGACCTGCTATACAAATCATAATCATTACTAAAATCATATCAAATGTACGAAAAACTGTCATTTCTTGCAGCCTTCAAAACGAGCAATTTCTGCGAAACTGAATAATTTCATATCTGCAGCAAGACTCTCCGCCTGTGTGCGTACACCAATGCGCAACCTTGCCGAACGTGAACGAGAATTTTGTTGGAGTTCTTCTTGATTTGCAGTGATCACACCTTTAAATAGAGGAAAAAAAGTTGCCGGAGCCGACTCTATTTCAGGAAGATAGCGCGATCTTACACGCTCTCCTGAACGTGTAGAAAAAAATCTTTTGACCATACGATCTTCAAGAGAATGAAAACTGACAACCCCCAAGCGTCCTCCTGGCTTCAAAATGCGTTCAGCAGCAAATAAGCCACGTGCAAGTTCACGCATTTCATCGTTTACATAAATACGAAGAGCTTGAAACACACGCGTTGCAGGATGAATGCGCTCCCCACTTTTACGCCCCACCAACGACTCAATAGCATGAGCAAGATCACCTGTACGCAAAAAAGGTTGAACAGAGCGGCGTTTTTCAATCATTCGTGCAATTCGACCCGCATGGCGTTCTTCTCCTAATATTTTAAAAATTCTTGCTAACGCATTACTTTTAAAATGATTGACAACATCACTGGCAGTAAACCCTGTCTGCGCCATTCGCATATCTAAGGGACCATCTTTTAGAAAAGAAAATCCCCTATCAGCTTCATCAAGCTGCATTGAAGAAACACCAATATCTAAAATAA
Source organism: Bartonella acomydis (assembly GCF_039543025.1). Taxonomy (NCBI): domain Bacteria; kingdom Pseudomonadati; phylum Pseudomonadota; class Alphaproteobacteria; order Hyphomicrobiales; family Bartonellaceae; genus Bartonella; species Bartonella acomydis. Next base: position 51,469 of record NZ_BAABIY010000003.1, read on the forward strand.
TAGCATCTACTTTCTCTTCAACGACGTATTCCAATTTTGAAAACTCCATCTGCACCAAACGAAGTCGTGGAAAAAATTCATCAACAAGCGACTGTCCCGCAGAAATAGCATAAGGATCACGATCAAGAGCAATAACTTGGGCACCCGCATTTAACAAAGCACGCGTATAACCGCCAGCACCAAAAGTGCCATCAATCACTTTTGCCCCTCCCAATGGTGCAAGCCCAGCTAAAACTGGCTGTAACAACACTGGAATATGGCGTTCAGCTCTGTGACCTTGTTTTGTCAAAATAATCCATCTTGATTTGTGTTTTTTTAACCAACAGCTCTCTGATAATAACTGATATGAGACATAACCAAAACTTTACCTTTCACATCTCACAATGAAAAAAATAAAGCTAAAGTTAACCCAGCGCATATTCTAACGCATTATAATTAAAGAAATGTTATGATTTTAAAAAAGCTCTTTTTTAAGTGCAGCATTTAAAAGCACATATTTTATAGAAAAAGCCTCTATATAACATTGACAATATACAATAGCAAAAATGCACTCAGTAATAAAAGATCAGTCGGCCTATAAGCCGGGTTCTGTATAATAAAGCTTACACTCTATATGGCAACCATTCATCTAGGACGGCTGTTACCATCCGCCTCATGCAACCTACCCGAATGACTCGCTCGGAAACCAGCTGCAAGTTATAAAACTTGCACGTCATTTCTATTTGGTCTTGCTCCCGGTGGGGTTTACCTTGCCGCATTCATTACTGAATACGCGGTGGGCTCTTACCCCACCCTTTCACCCTTACCTATAAAAATAGGCGGTTTACTTTCTGTGGCACTTTCCCTAGAGTCGCCCCTGCCGGGTGTTACCCGGCACCGTGTTTCCATGGAGCCCGGACTTTCCTCACCTGCCGTATTTCAACATGAACAAGCGCGGCTGCCCAGCCGACTGACACCTATTTATAAAACATTTTTCACCAAGTGAAAATAGCATTCCCAAGAGATTTTATAGCAAATACATTATTTCCAAGGTCATTTTTATTTTAATGAAGCTAAATAAGTTTTTACTTTTGAACAATATTTTGCCGAAATGGAATTCATTTTTTTTGCAGCATGGCCTGCATTATATTTAAGGACCGTACCACACGTATTACCACCACTGAGTTTATATGCCCGTGCCAAATAACGCATACCATATTCAAGATTAGTCGCAGGATCGTAAAGATCTTGTACAGAACCATTAAAACCTAATCCCCGTGCCGTAGAAGGTTTAATCTGCATCAAACCTATTTCACCAGCAGCTCCTTTTATATGGGCTTTATAATTACTCTCAATTTTTACAACAGCATGTGCCAAATTAACGGGCACATTGTATTTATTTGCAAATTTTTCAATAAGGATCTCATAAGGACGAACAGAAATCTTAGGGATAAGATTCACTGAGTTTTCATTTGATCCTGCAACAGTTAAGACAGTATGAGCAACATTTATATCAAACATAAAAAATACAGCAAATGCTGTACTTAAAAGAACTTTCAAAAATTGCATTTTCTTTCTCTTTATTAAGACATTCTCAAATCCTAGCCGCAATAAGTTTGCGGGAGCATTTTACAGAAAAAAACAGCTAAAGAGCGGCTTGAAAATGAAAATATTAAGACAATTTAAAGGTATTTTTTGCAATAAAAAAACTCTCACATTACAAAATATATCTCTTTATCTCGTAAAATATCAAAACATAAAGAAACTATAACGGCGATCTAAAGCTACTAAAAAGGTGATATATTTCTTTAATTCCTGAATAAAGCTACCACATTATTTATTATAGCAAAAAAAACTTAAAAATACGATTGCCATTTCTTATAGAGAAGCTTTAAAACCTTTTAGAGCTCAATTTGATAATCGTCAAAAGCAACATATAGTAAAGATCTTTTACTAAACACTGAAGATACTATAAGATTCCTAATCAGTAAAAGAAATCTACACCAACTTCCACACGGACAATAAACAAGCAAAAGAATATCCACAACAAAAAATTACACGAGAAAAGCTATTTATCAAAATAAATCACTCTGGTGGAATGCACACAAACATATATATCAAAACGCTCACTTTCACGCTACCTAGCATAGTTCAAAAATTATTTCTATCTTTTTTTAAGGCTCTATAAAGCATAGTATAAAAAAACACCCATATTACCCACTTATGTAATTCTATTTATTCCTAAAGATCCCATCCCTATCTTTAGAAATCATATGGAAAAGTAAGTCTTTTATCATTTCCCCCTACAACATAAACAATATGCTATATGAATCGCTTACACGCCTTTTACAATTTTAGAAAAAACATAAACGCGCAACTTCTGAAAAAATAACTAAAAATAAGCAGCAACGATAGAAGGATGAGAAATTGCCTTTAATAACGTCACCGCAACAATTCTACCCAATTTCTGAGCCTGTTCACTGCTATGAGCATTCGCAAAAGCAATGGCAATCACATTGCAGCGCACTTGCTCAATCAATTTCTTTTGTTGCTCAGGATTAAGCTTAGAAAGATGCATAATAATATCCGGAAATAACACCGCCACTCTTTCCAAAAACACTTCCTCTGTAATATCAATCTGAGAAGAAAAAAATGTACGCTCAAATGAAGATGAAAAAGAGCCATTAAACAAAAACTTATGAACCACAACACTTCGAGAAGCAAAAAGGCTGGCAAAAAAAACAAAAAATACAAGCACAATGAAAATAATACGACGCCCGCAAGATTCTATCATCTCTTACCTAAAGCTCACAATATATAAAATCAACAACCCCAACACACCAATCTTTAACAAAAAACAAATTCTCACTATTGAAATACAGAACAGCAGAACCCCAAAAAAACCACACACCCTAACCTTACACATCATAAAATACTATACTCGCAAAAGCTTGGCTGAGGAAATCCTCAGCCAAGCCAGACAATCTAAGGGATCCACGCGGGGGGGGGGGGAGGAGGTTCCCCGATCG
>NZ_BAABIY010000004.1:0-10134 GCF_039543025.1 Bartonella acomydis
CTGTTGGTATTCCCTTTAATATTCCACCACAGCAAGCTTTAGCAAACAATAAAAAGTATGATGTCATCTGGCAAGTTCTCAATGCTTTGCGTGCTCATGATGATCACTTTAAAAACAAAATGAAAGCCTTAGAGCTAGACCAAGATGTTCGTCATCTATTTGAGATTGTAGGGGTAACTTTTGACCCTGCTTTACAAGCAATGACCGCAGTTGTTGACGAACTATCCTTCCATGCAAAATCTGAAAGTGCTGGGCTCCATATTGGTGCAGTAGCAAATGAAAGTTCTCATAAGGGTGGAGGACAAGAGGAATTCGAGTTTTATATTGATGAATTATCGCGTGCTATTAAGCCAATCATTGTCAGAAAATGTGGAGAGCCTAATCAATGGGGAAATTGGGCGGGTAATGTAGCGGCAATTGCACAAAATCATATTATCCGTCTTAAAAGCATACTCGCTGATAAAAAGAGTGAAGCTTTTCACGCCTTTGATAAGTTTCATAAGGAATTAAAGAACGGTTTAAATGACAGTATCGAGCAAGAAGATGCACTTGAGATGTTGGCGCAACACCTTGTGACACGTCCTATTTTTGAATCCTTGTTTGATGGCAATGAGTTTGTGAGTAAAAATGCTATCTCACAATCGATGGAAAAGATCTTAGCTGAACTTGATAAAATGAATATCAAAGAAGAAGCCAAAGATCTTGAAAAATTTTATCAAAGTGTAAAGGAGGATACAGAGGGTATCATTGCAACGCACGCAAAACAGAATCTCATTATTAAACTTTACGAAGATTTTTTTACCAAGGCATTCAAAAAGACAACAGATAAGCTTGGAATTGTTTATACACCCATTGAAATAGTTGATTTTATCTTACATTCCGTCAATGATGTCTTAGAACAAGAGTTTGGACAAAGCTTAAGTTCTCGAGGCGTCTCTATTCTAGACCCTTTTACTGGAACTGGGACCTTTATTACACGACTTTTACAATCAAATCTCATAAAACCAGAGGATATGGAATATAAATTCCGAAATGAAATAAAAGCCAATGAAATTGTTTTACTGGCTTATTACATAGCAGCGATTAACATTGAATCAACCTATCATAGCCTTATGAAAGGAGACTATATTCCCTTTGAAGGAATTTGTTTAACTGATACGTTTCTGATGCTGGAGGAGAAAGATTTCTTCACACGCTATATGTTTGAGAATTCGGAACGTTGTAAAAAACAGCAGGAAGCAGATATCCAAGTTATTGTTGGTAATCCCCCTTATTCAACAGGGCAAAAAAGTGCCAATGATAATAATCCAAACGTATCTTATGATACACTTAACGATAGCATTCGAAATACATATGCATCTGGATTGAATGTCGGAACAAATCGTAAAGAACTTTATAACAGTTATATTCAAGCGATTAGGTGGGCAAGTAATCGCTTAAGTTCTAAAGGCAGCGTTGTAGCCTATGTTTCTGGAAATGGATGGATAGATAAAATATTTGCGGATGGTATGCGGAGATGCTTACAAAGTGAGTATTCTGCTATTTATATCATTAATCTTCGTGGTGATATTCGAAAAAATATAAAATCAAAAGAACAATCAAAAGAAGGAGGAAATGTTTTTGGTTCTGGAAGTCAAAGTGGAATAGCTATAACTCTTTTTGTACGTAATCCAAATACACAACAACCGTGTAAAATTTACTATCATGATATTGGTGATGATCTTCCTACAAAGAAAAAATTAAAACGATTGCGTAAATTAAAAAGCATAAAGGGAATAATACAATCCAAACAATTTATTGAAATCATACCTAATGAAAAACATGATTGGATAAAACAAAGAAAAGTAGACTTTGATCAGTTTATGACTATGGGGGATAGAAGTACTCCTATAGATTCTAAAATTTTTGAAGAAATATCACTTGGTGTACAATCAAACAGAGATGCTTGGGTTTATAATTTTTCGAATGATGCATTAAATGAATCTATTCAAAAAACAATTACATATTTTAATATACAAAAACGACTTATCTCCAAGAATCCGTCTATATCTGTAAAAGAAATTATTGATTATGATGCTACAAAGATTGGATGGTCTAGGGGGCTTCGCTCTAAACTGAAGCAAGAGATAGATGCAAAATTTGAACCTCATTTAAAAGCTCAAGTTCTTTATCGTCCGTTTATGACAATATGGCATTATACATCACCATTTCTTAATGAAATACTTGGACAAACACATCAATTTTTTAATTCAGATATTCCGTATAATCTTGGAATCTGTATTTCAGGTAAGGGGAGTCTATCTCATTTTTCCTGTCTCATGACTGACAAACCAATCAATTATCACACATTAGATACAACAAAATGCTACCCACTTATGCTTTATTGTGAAGAGGAAAAACATCATGATTATAGTTTGTTTGCTACAGAAACAAAAAAGAAAGTTCGTGATGGTATTACAGATGCAGGATTAGAACATTTTAAAGCTGCTTATCCGAATGAGACTATAACAAAAGAAGATATTTTTTATTACATTTATGGTATACTTCATTCGGAAGATTATCGTACTCGTTATGCTGATAACCTCTCTAAAGAATTGCCTCGTATCCCTTGTGTAAAGAATGCTGATGATTTTTGGAAATTTGTTACAGCAGGACGTGAATTAGGTCATTTACACGTGAATTATGAAGATGTGGAACCTTATCCAGTAACCTTTAAAAAAGGCAATCCAAAACAGATTGATATTCCTAATCCCGAAAAGTTTTATTACGTAACTGAAATGAAATTTGCTGGAAATAGTAAGGAAAAGGATAAATCGACTGTTATTTACAACAGCAATATCACGATGACAGATATCCCTCTTGAAGCTTATGAGTATATCGTGAATGGCAAGCCTGCTCTTGAATGGGTTATGGGGCGTCAATGTGTTAAGACTGATAAAAAGAGTGGTATTGTTAATGATGCTAATCGTTATGCTGTTGAAACCGTTGGTAACCCTGCCTACCCTCTAGAATTGTTTCAAAGGGTTATTACCGTAAGTTTAGAAACAATGAAAATCGTTAAGATCCTACCAAAATTAGAAATTAAAGAAACTGAATAAGCTTATAAAGCATGCTCACATAATGGGCATACTAATCTCATAAGGGGTATAGAATATAGCTATACCTCTTTTGTAAGTTGCTTAGATGCAATCTTAAAAGGAGTGTTTATATGCGTTTTTCTAAAAAGGGATTTGCACTTTTAAACACTGTAATTTGGATTGCCTTTAAGAGGTTATACCGTAATCTCAAATGATAGCCTTATCCTTTTCAAAAGCTCTGTTTAAAGAGAGTTTTGTATCTTCATTTTGCTTATAGGTTTTGAGGGTTCCTAACACCCTCAAAATACCTTCAAAACATATATTAGGAGTTGATTTACAGGTTATAATGTTAATATAGGTTGTTTTTTGAAGATTTGCAAAACATTAACACATTGAAATATAATAACTTTTATTTTTGATTGAAAAAAATATATAAAAGGGTGTAAAAAGAATCCTCAAAACTCATAACTATAATAGTCTTGATAGCATTGCTTATGATTACAACTGTCTTTTGAAAGGCTTTAAAGGATCATATGCTTTTCATAAAAAGTGCTTTAATCTTCTCTAAAATCATAAGATAGGAATCTTGAGAGATTTTTTCGATATTTCTTCTCTTTTTTACGATAAACTTGGCTATTTTCTCTTTCCAAGAGCGAGGTTATTCCTCGCTAGAAAGCTCTGAGTGATTGGAAAAATCTTTTGTTATATGTTCAATCAAAGCGTAGCTCAGTTGCTTTGATTTTGCTACTCCCTTGGCTAAAGCGATAGCCCGTTCAAGATGAAGCTGCTGGATACTTTCATCAAAGCCTAAATGATCTCCTGCACTAAAACTTTGATAATAAAACTGCAAAGTCTCAACATTGCCTAATAAAGCAAGGGCACCGATATGAAGTAAAGCATAATCCGTATTGTCTGTTTTAGACTTTGCACCTTTTCCCAAGGAGCTCTTCCTAATCACAGCGAAGTCTTTCAGAAAGATCAATGGCTGTTACCGCCCATTCTAGCGCATTATCAAGCGCCTGTGTTAAACGATCTGCAGTGACTTCTGGTTCAAAGATTTCTAACCCTTTAGCCTCAAAATTAAGCTGGATATCTGGGATATCTTCCGTGTGTGTAGGGTCAATGAATTTGCAAGCTGCGGAAAGAATACCCGTGCTAATCAAAAAGGCGCTATCAAATTGTGGACAATCTTTAGCAATTTCATCGTTATAAAGAATGTCTACTTCACGATCAGCCAATTGATAGCTTGCCACATGGTCATTCTCATCGATTTTCTCGGTTGACCAGCCTAGGCTTTTTAAAAGGGCTGTGGCACTTTCCATAGTCAATGGAGCATCTTTATCATCCGTTCCCTCTATCTCCTCTATTGCCTCAACAAATGCTGTTTTAGAAGCGATAGGTGTTGTTTATGGATCCAAGCTTAAAATCGGAGCGTTTTTTGGAAAACCGGTTCGATAACCCCGTGCAAGAGTGAGGAGATTATCAACTCTATATTTTGAGATTTCTTCCACAAAGCCTAAAGGATTTCCCTTTCTAAAACTCTCCTTGTAAGATTTGAGCTTTTCAACATCTCCAATCAAAACAAGTGCAATAAGGTGACGCGCCACAAGATCAAGCTCACTGTCTGGGGGAAAAGCGACATAATCATAAATGATTTGATTGACATTTTGCTGCTCAGCCCACACAAGTATATCTGTACAAATCTGTTTCAGCTTGCCTTCATCCAAATCAGTACTAGAAACTGTATAAACTTCTTCTGCTTCTTTGAGGGCTATATATTGCGGCATATTATAGAAAATCTCTCGATGAGCAGAGCAAAAGCCAAGTGTTGAAAGGGAAGCCTTAAATGCAAAAATCGGCTCTTTTTCATCACTTTGAAGGCTGTACACTATATTAATGATACGGTCTTTACTTATAAAATAAGCATTGCGATCATAGTTTTTATCACGATAAACTGTCCAACCTATTTCTTTTAATTGCTCAGCAACTTTATTGAAAGTAATCAAAGCTTGTGGACCAAGATGTGCTTCTGCTGCCTCTCGCTCATGAAGGATTTTCAGATGTTTTTCAGCAAATTCAACGGCGTGATCAATATAGTCTTTTAATTCTTCATCAAGATCTTGTAAATTTTCAGGCAGCTTACCTTCAACGATAGAATCTTGGTAAGATTTTAGGATATCAATTTGACCCGTCAATGCTAAACAAGCCAAATGCCAAATCACAGCTGGATAATAGCTATACTTTTGAACACGTGTTTTGATTTCTATTGATGCTTGTAAATCTTGGGCACGTGCCCACTGTATCACCCGCTCAGAGATTTTTGTCAACTCTTGCTCATTCAATGTCTCTACACAAATATCAATCTCTTTACCAGAACCGCTAAAAATCCCCCCCCCAATCGTATTAAAAGAATTATAAATATTTGTAGGTGATATGCACCGATACTCCCCACTATAATGAATATATTTGCACGCTACAGAAATCTCTTCATTAGAGATCTCAGCTTCAAGACGGACATTGTAATTGTCATGGAGGCGTATAAAGCCAAAATCAAATCCAATAAAACGATCTGGCAAAGACAGAAACATTTTTCCAGGTTCTGTGGCAGACCATCCTTGGGTTTTAAAAATGCGCATTGCTGCTGTAAGACTTATCGAGCGCTGTTTGGGCTTTTTGCGCGTTAGAATATCGTCTAACTCCCCATTTTTATAAGCTTGCGCAAAGAAAAGAAGGCGATCATCCGACGTCATTGTTTTATAATCAGCAAATTCTGGAACAGATAATTTGGGGGTAGGCTCATCAGACCTTAAAGCTTCCATATCGCCAAGAAGAGCACTTGCAGCGGCAGAATGATTAGCCGCTTCCTCGCACAACTTTTGTTCAATATCTTGTGCTTGCGCCCAAACAATTACTTTATTTAGAGCTTCCTCAATATGGCTTTCAGAAAGATCTGGAGCTTTAACATTAAAATTCTCCTTCGCATAAAACAGCGTATCTTCATATTTACGCTGTGATTTTTCACCTCTAGAATATTCTCTAGCAAGGCAATAGGCAGCGGTGGTGAGATCAGCTGATAACCGAAACTCTTTGCCACTTTCTCCATAATTTTTTACATCATAGCTGATACCAATAATGCGATCAGGAAGATGATAATGCGCAAAAGTATCTCCTACTTCATCACGATAAGGCTCCCAACCCAGCCTTTTTTAAACTTCTGTTACGTCTTTGGTTTGCATAATGTTTCACTTATCACCTAATTCTACCATATCATCTAAAAAATATAGGTTTTCATGAATCTTCGCCTGCATGCTCCTTAATTCTTTTGCAGAGAAATTCATAAAAATTGCTTGCATAATGATGTGACTCTCCAGATGGAATCTCGACGTAAAGCGGACACTTACCATCCCGAAACTGAGAATAATCAAAATAAAATGTCTCACCAAAATCTGTTCTACTCACAACAAGCTGTTCTGGTGTAGCAAAACCATCTTTTCTATCGAGTAAGTTCCGGTAAACAATATCACCAGCAGGAATACCTTCCCCACCGTCTCCATAAATGCTAAAAATTTCCTCATAACCAATTTCTCCTCCTCCATATTTTTTTAAAAAAACTTTGTAAGATGATGTGAATTGTAAGCCGAGAGTTTTCTCCGCCTTTTCAATCTGTAGATCATCCGTTTCATTCTCTTCATCATCTTCACTACCAAAAGTGATAATATCAGCATCATATTTATTTACTTTATCAACTAATACTGCAACATCAGCTAAAGTATAGGTTTTCATGAATTTTCCCCTAGTGGTTCTTTAATTCTTTTACAGAGAAACTCACAAAAATTGCTTATGTAATACTGAGGATCGCTAGAAAGATAAGAGATTTTTCATCACCCATGTCACCTCCCCCATAATTTTTTCCAAAAGCGCTTGTAAAAAGGGATAGGTTGCGGAGTGGGAGTGTTCTCAGGCTTTTCAATCGGTTGATCACCATCAGGTATCTCAGCTCCTACGCTTTCTTTAATTCTTTTACAAAGAAATTCATAAAAATTACTTGCGTAATATTCGCGATCTTCAGATGGAAGCATGACATAGAGTGGGCATTCACCATCCCGAAACTGCGTATAATCAAAATAAAAGGTTTCACCAAAATCTGTTCTACTAACAGCAAGCTGTTCTGGTGTCACAAAACCACGTTTTCTATCATTTAAGTTTTGAAAAACAATGTCATTAACAGAAACACCTATAGGATGCTCATAAAGGCTATAAATTTCATCACCACCAATATCCCCGCCTTTACAATGTTTTAAAAAACTCTTGTAAGAAGATGTGAATTGTAAACCGAGAGTTTCCTCCGCCTTTTTAATCACAAGATCATCAACTGCATCATCTTCAGTACCAAAATTGATAATATCACCATTATATTTATTAACTAATACTATAACATCATCTAAGGTATAGCTTTTCATCAATTATTCTCCATCAATTATTTTATAAGTCTCTGTTTTTTCTTTTCATCAACCGTAGAGAATTACTGCTGATACTCCTGTCCCCATCTGTTAAAATCTAGACCTATAATACCCCATTTCATATCGATTATTCCTCCTAAATTACTGTTTTTTTGTTCTCTATAGCCTTTAGCACGTTCCTTCCAATATTCTTCTCTCCACTTATTAAACTTGTCTCTCTCTATAAGCGATTGATGTTTTTGAGGATTATTATGAATCACAGAACTATATTGGTTATGAAATTCCTTACTCGTTTCTGCTAAGGGGCCATCAGGGGTTTGCTTTAAGTGATGCAACTCAACAGGTTGACCATCATATCCTATAGGAGCTCTTCCTGCTTCCATTCTCTCAACATTGGTGCCCCATACATCTTTTTTGTTTACTGTCCATTTAACTCTTTTGTTAGGATCAAACAAATCGTCTCTCTGATAGACTTTGTTGGTCTGACCAAATTTGCTATCGGTAAATTTAGTGGGTTTTCCTTTTAACCAATTCTTTTTTTCTTTAGCAGCTTCTCTGGTTAGTTCTTTTTTCGCTGCAAGTTTTTCAAGATCTCCCTGAGCGGCAAGTTCTGCAAGATTTTTCTTGGAAGCGAATTAAGTGATCGTAAACAATACCACTACTCGGAATATCTGCTGTATATCCCTTATAAACGTTACATATTTTCTCACCTCCTTTTGTCACCTTCCCCATAACTTTTTCCAAAAGCGCTTGTAAAAAGGGATAGGTTGCGGAGTGAGAGGGGGGTCAATCTTTTCAATCGGTTGATCACCATCAGGTATCTCAGCTCCCACGCTTTCTTTAATTCTTTTACAAAGGAATTCATAAAAATTACTCGCGTAATATTCGCAATCTTCAGATGGAAGCATGACATAGAGTGGACATTCACCATCCCGAAACTGCGTATAATCAAAATAAAAGGTTTCACCAAAATCTGTTCTGCTCACGAAAAGCTGTTCTGGTGTCACGAAGCCTTTTTTTCTATTGAGTAAGTTTCGGTAAACAATATCACCAGCAGGAATGCCCACACAATCTCCATAAATGCTAAAAATTTCATCACCACCAATTTCTCCTCCTCCATATTTCTTTAAAAAAACTTTGTAAGAGGATGTGAATTTCAAACCCAAAGCTTTCTCTGCCTTTTCAATCTGTAAATCATCTGTTTCATTATCTTCATCATCTTCACTACCCAAATTGATAATATCATCATCATATTTATTTACTTTATCAATTAATTGTTCAACATCAGCTAAAGTGTAAGTTTTCATGAATCCTCACCTGCGTGCTCTTTAATTCTTTTGCAGAGAAATTCATAAAAATTACTTGCATAATAATGTGACTCTCCAGATGGAATTTCGACATAGAGTGGGCATTCACCATCCCGAAATTGAGAGTAATCAAAATAAAATGTTTCACCAAAATCAGTTCTATTCACGGCAAGCTGATTTGGTTTTGCGAAACCATTTTTTATATCCGTCAAATGATAGAAAACAATATCACCAGCAGGACACTTATCAAAACTTGCGTTATAAATACTAAATATTTCATCACCTCCAATTTCTCCTCCTTTATAATTTTTTAAAAAGTCTTTATAAGAAGTTGTAAACTTTACACCAAGAATTTTCTCAGCTTCTTCAATCCTTTCATCACTAACCGCATCCTCTGCAGTGCCAAAATCAACAATATCACTATATTTCCCAATCAACTCTGCAACATCAGCTAAGGTGTAAGTTTTCATAATTTGTTCTCCTATAAATTGTTATTTTTTAATTTTTGTATCTTTCGGTTTATAACATTCAGCACATAACATCCAAAGTTCTTCTCTCAACTTTTTAAACAAATCTCTATCAATATCTGATCCCATTTCCTTAGGCCTATTATGAAGGATACGATGATATTTTTTATGAAACTCGTTTGTCACCATTGCTAGAGGGCCATCATGTGTTTGCAATATGTGATGGAATTCAATGGATTTATCATCAAATCCTATGGGCGCTCTTCCTGCTGTCATTTTTTCAATATTTGTACCTTCTACTTCTTTCCCTTTTTCTATCCAAGTAACAATTCGGTAAGGATTAAACAGCTTTTCACTCTTATAAACTTCATATTTTTGAGTAATTATTTCTCCTTTGTGAGGTATTTCAAACTCAAAAACAGTGGATTTTCTGTCTGACCATAAATGTTCTCCTTGTGTAAAATATTGAGTTTTAGCAATTTCATCTCTGATTTTTTCCGTTGATTGAGCAATGTCTTTTTCTGGATAAATATCTTTTATTTTATTTCTGACTTCTTCAATTGCCTGAGAAGCTTTGTTTCCTGTTTGCTCATGAACTGCAACAGCTTCATCGCTCATTTTTTCTAGCGATTGAGCAATTTCCTTTTCTGCTTTTATAGCCGTTTTTTCAGCCTTAGCTACTAATTTTGCAAGAGTTTTTTCGGTAAGCTTGCCAACAAGCTTTGCACCTCCTTTGGCTATTCCAGCACCTCCAGCAAACAGGGATGCGACTTCAGTCAATAATTTTCCGAGTTCAACACCAGCTTTAAAGGATCCACCGGCA
>NZ_BAABIY010000005.1:0-638 GCF_039543025.1 Bartonella acomydis
CATTACGATAAGAAGGCAGATGGTGATACAGATTATACGAGTGTAACTTTCGGTAAAGGTAAGGATTCTACACCTGTTGGTCTTCATAATGTTTCTGATGGTGTGATTTCTAAGAATTCTCATGATGTGGTTACGGGTGGACAGATTAATAGCATTGGTGAGGATATTGCAAAATTCTTAGGTGGTAATACAGCTTTTAATAATGGTATTTTTACAGGACCAAGCTATAAGTTATCGAGTGTTTCTGAAGAAGGTCATGTGAATCCGAAAGACTTTAATGATGTAGGTAGTGCATTTACAGGCCTTGATGAGAANTTAAGGCTGGAGATATTACATCTAATTCAAGTGATGCAATAAATGGTTCTCAACTTTATTCACTGAAAAACCAAATGGCTGGTTATTTTGGTGGTGGAGCCGGCTATGATACGGAAGGCAACTGGACAGCGCCTACCTTTAAGGTCAAAACAATTAAAAATGGTAGTAATGAGGTTGAAGAAACTACTTATAATAGTGTTGCGGATGCGTTTGCAGGTGTTAGCACTTCTATTACAGATGTTCATAATGAAGTGAATAACCAAATCACCAATATTGTCAGTGATAGTCTTATCAAGCAAGACAAAGACACAGGTCTGATCATA
>NZ_BAABIY010000006.1:0-42603 GCF_039543025.1 Bartonella acomydis
TATCCACAGATCATGGGGTTATGCACCCCATATCTTAAGATTGACCAGTGACATAAGCCGCCCATTTATCCATATAAACACGACGCTGTTCTAAATAATCAGTACGACGATAGGCACGCTCTACTTTGCCGCCCACTGTATGACTTAAAATGGTTTCAGCGACCTCATAGGGGGCATCGGTTGTTTCAGCCAGCCAATCGCGTAAACTAGAACGAAATCCATGAGGGCAGGCATCAAGTTTATTGTCTCTCATATATTTTGCCATAGAACTCTCATTAAGGGGACCCCGACCTCTAGCAGAAAAGAAAAAATCATTGCGAGAAAGGAAGCGCGCTTGTTTCAAAATGTCTAATGCTTCTGATGATAAAGGCACACGAAATTCTTTTGTTGTATCAAGCTTTCCTTTCATATTCTCAGCAGGGATAGTCCATATATCCCCCTCAATTTGTTCTTTATGAATATGACGTAAAGGAAAAGTACGAACGCCTGTCAGAANGAGTTGTTTGCCTAAAAGAGCGCGTGCTTTTTCTACAGCTTGTAAATCAACATCCAATCCTAATGCAGCCGCGTGTTTGAGACAAAGATTGAGACGAATAAGAGCTCTATTAGCTGTTCCAGCTTTTGAATGCCAAATGGGAGCAAGAACATTGCGTATTTCTGTTTGTGTAATCTCTGAAACCGGCAGACAGCCTAATTTTGGTAAAATATGCAGTTTTAAAGGTGAAAGCCAATCTCCAGCCTTGCCATCATTTTTTAATTCAGCTTTACGACTTTCAAAAGCATCCAAGGCGATATCTTTTAAATAATGGAGATTGCTTATTGCTTCACGCTTTTGTTTATCGCGTTCTTTAATGGGATCACGACCTTCACGTAAAACAAAACGCCACCCATTTGCCAATTCGCGAGCTTGTTTTAAAGAAACATCTCTTAAAGCACCCAAGCCCATTTCACGACGCCGACCGTGAATGGTATAACGGTAAAGCCATTGAGCACCTCCATCTTTACGCTTATGAAGTAACAAGCCAGCACCATCATTATATTTGCCAGCCCCCAATGTTGCAACAGCCCTTGCATTAAGACGGTTCATAAGAGCCATTTTTATTCCTTTCTTATACAATTTTACCCACACATCAGCCCCGTTTTTGACATGCAAGCAAGTGATTTTGATTGATTCAACATACACAGATTTGAAATGAGAGAATCCTACGCTATTCGGGTCTTTAATTCAATATGAATAACGCTAAATTATCTATATAAATCAATACCTTGTACTTCTATAACGAGGTACTGTAGCGCAGCATAAATGTTGTATTGTCTATAGAGATGTTGTGCTTCTTTTATTGCATCTTGCATGTTTTCAAACTTCTCTGTTGCAAATTTTACCCATTTATCCCTTGCCTTCTCATCAGAAGATGACGGCATTTCGTCATAAATCGCATTAGGCAATCCTTTTGCACAAAGGTAATTATTTCTTATCTGTAGGTACTGTTGTGCAATATCATATTGCTCTTGTGTAAGTACACCCTGCAAGCAAAGCCGCCCTATATAAGTACCAGCAAGTGAATTTTTTGCGTCATGTAGGCTTAAATTAAAACGCTTTGCACGCATTTCTATAGCCAATTTATCGACAGCCTCACGAGGTACTTTTGCACGTAATATTCGTCCATTGGCTTCTCTTAACTGTCCTGTGATTTTAGGGCGTCCCATCTTTTTTTTTGTTTTCACAACACCGTCTTCTGTTTAAAAAGGAACATCATCATTTAAAGCGTTTGTAGACATATCAAGAGGTCTGTGAATGCTTGCATAAGCAAATGACGGCTCTTGATCATCATTATTTTTGCTGTCTAAAAACTGTAATTCGCCTTTGTACTTAGGTAAAATGACCTCTGTTACAAACCGATCAACACCGTTTTTATCTTGCCATTTACGGGTTTGTAATTGCCCCTCTATATAGATTTTGCTGCCTTTATTGAGATACTGAAGAGCTATTTTTGCAAGATGTTGATTAAACACCACAATGGAATGCCATTCTGTTTTGTCTATTCTCTTATTGCTTGCCTTGTCTGTATAGCTATCGGATGTTGCCATACGAAAATTGACCACCTCATAACCGGATGGCATTGTTTTACTTTCAGGATTGGTACCTAAGAAACCAATTAAAATCACTTTATTAAGCATTCGCTTGATATCCTTTTTATGGGAAAACAGCACGAGCAAAAAAAACAAATTTACAACTGATAATTAGTATAAACATTATGGGTTGTAATTGCAAACAAAATTTATTGTAACATACTGAATCTAAATGATGAATCATGTTTTTTATTTTAATTAATTTCTTGCATTTTTACACAAAATGTATAGTATAGATGCATTCGTCTTACTCGTAGGATAATGGAAAAACAGAAGCATTTATATAAAAGCCGTGTCATTAAAGGGCACGGTTTTTTATTGGCTATCATTTGTTTTTAAGAGATAAAAGCATTCAAAAGCAATATTATAATAACGTGACATAAAAAACCCTGCCATCCGAAGATAGGCAAGGTTCTCAACTTCTTAAATCTCTATTAAGATAGCCTAATCTGTTTTAAGATGCAAATAGAATTAAAATAAATTTGATTTTATACACACTTTGTATTACATTATTCGATACAGCTTACATTGCAAAACAATAAGATAAAAGCCGTGTCAAAATAAATTGGCACGGCTTTGTTTTATGATGTCTTAAAAGAATAAATCTAAAGAATGGTTAAAAACACAACACCACCATGACGTTGCAAATTAAGAATAACATAATCTTTTTTATGATACAATTTGCTAAAAACATACTTGCGTTTATACACAAAATATGTAATTTACTAACCAGTTTACAGTGATATCCTTGTTAATAATGGTTTTTAGTTTAGAAGCCGTGTCTTTAAAGGAGGTGGCTTTCTTTTAATTCTATCTTTTAGAATACGACGCAGCTGCTTTAATCAATTCATCTACAGTCCTTACCCTATCTCCAAAAGACATTAAACCTGTAGAAATCTCTTTTCTTCCTGTAACCCATGCCCCCGAAAAAAGTTGCGTATCTCCAAAAATACGTGCCCTGCCACCAATAATTGCACTCCCATAAGCACGTACATTGCCATGAACCTTTGCAAATCCATTAACATACACCTCATCACAAATTATTGCATTTTCAAAAACCTTTGCATGCCCCCAAACAATAGCAGCATTATAAACCTTTGCATCGTCCCCAACCCAGCAACTCCCCACATGAGATAGGTTACCTTCATGTTCAATAAAGCCCCCTAGATCACCTTTTTTAACACTTCCAAAATTTCTTAAAGCTTTAATGCGATAAAGTGTTTTAACTCTGCCATAGAAATGGTCTTTAACTTCTGTAGTTTCATCAGTAAGTTCATATTTTTTGGATACATTTTTAGCGGTCATAGGTAGCTCCTAATCTAATATTCGATTAATTTGTAAATGAAATGAGATGTTTTAAAGAGGCGCCCCCGCACCACCGCTTTTTAATTATTGCATATTCCCATAAAGTTGCTCTCTTAAAAGAGCCAATCCTTTTGTTGTTATCTTTGTTGAGGGTACTGTCTTTTCTGTACCATCATTTTTTTGAATAGTGATGGTCGTGCAATCCATAAGACCTTTTTGTATTTTATCTTGATATGGTAATAACGGACCGCTTGGTACTCTTTTGTAAACCCAACCATATCTTCTTAGGTAATCTGATAAATCCTTAGGTCTTACTTCTAATATTTTCGCAGCATCTATAATACCAAACAAGCCATCCGAGCGCGTTAGACCATCAAGAGCTATTGCTTTTGGTTTTAATTCTGCAATGACATGATCTTTTTGCTCGATTTGCCCTTGTAAGTAATTCAAAAAGCCAATCATAGCTTGTGGACTTGAATAGTCGATTTGTTGTGGTGTTACTGCCTGCTTTGCACGCCGTTCGCATTCGATAAAATATTCTCTTGCTTCATGCCCTTTATCATTACGCTCTATCATTGAAAGGTGTTTTGCCATGTCTAAGGTAATATAGTATTCTTTTACTTTTCCACCCCGGTAAAAATTTACCGCAGTTATAAAATCTATATTTTCTCGAAAGTTACATTCTTTAATACGATTTTTAATCCAATTTCTAAACTCGGATTTTATTTCTAAAAATGCATGCAATTCACGTGCGTTCACTGTTTGAACTAATTCATCGTTAATTTCAGTTTGATTGATATCTATTAAATATTGCGACATAGTATTGTCTCCTGTGAAATTATCTTGTTTTCCATTGACACACAATAAAGAATGCCGGGTGCTGAAAAACACGGTTCACAGTCCGTTGTTACGCTTTTCCCTCGAAAGGGTATTGTATGGCATAACCACACCCGACAATCCCCTCTATATGCTATAAAGCACACTTGAGTCAAAACTTTACAATTTGCAGAGGCAATATTGATTATAAAACCCATCCCCTGTGAACTTTAAGTGTTTTTCAAGTACTTACTGATTCGTTTAACAAAGTGATTCTATTGTTGTCAATATGTATTTTACTATTTTTTAACTTTTTTTCGTTTTGATACTTACATCATTGAATCTAAAATTAAAAAGAAGGCGCCCCCGCCGCGCCTGCACCATTTTCACGCTGCCTCATTAATGCTGTGCACATTATCAAAATCAGGTTTATAAGCTTTCAAAAGAGGTGCTATTGATTGAATTGGTTCTGAATGACCAAACTCTGTAATGATTGCTAAAATTTTTGTAAAATTAGGCATTTCGTTTTGTAATTTTAAAACCAAAACCTTTTCTAAATTTGCCATTAATTCCACTAAAGCATTGCTATATTCATCTTCAGTATAATCTGTGTTAACTTCTTTACACACAGCCATCCACAAATCACATAAGAAATCGGTAGTGATGTTAATTTCATTTTTTTCCATTTGAAATTCTTTCTTATCAAGAGTTGTTTTTGATTGACAGCCCATAAGGGCGCCGGGCGCTCAAAAACACGGTGATAAGTCCGCCGCTATACTTTTCCCTCGAAAGGGTATTGTATGGTATAGCTACACCCGACATAAATCGTTATATGCCAATGACAGCATAAAAGAAAGTCAGTATTTTAAGAAATGGGAGAAACCTTATCGTGGTTTATCCGCTCATCACAAGTGATTTTGAAGCACTTGTCAACCCTACTAAACCAGCTTCACTTTAAAGTCAATACGTATTTTTATTTTTTACTTTTTTTCATTTTGGTACTTACCTAATTGAATATCAAGCGCTTTTTCTAACTCTCTATCCATCTCATCACAAGACAATGGATAACCCCATTCACCATCATTCGTTATCTCACAAATCAACTGATCATCTTTTGTACGTTCTTTGATTTTCGCATTTACCTCATCTATCAACACTTCGTAACTCAATACACTTTTTGGTAACTTACCACCGTATATCCACGCTTTCACTTGCGCCTTCGTGCTGTAATCTACATTTGCAGGTATCTCATAATCTTGATATTGACCACCATCGAATTCCTCATACTCCCTCATACCATCATCATATTCGTAAAGATTGTAAAAACATTCTGCTACCCCTAATCCCCATGGTACATGACCAACAGCCGTTGCAATAAATTTCTTTTGCGGTCTTGATTTACGGTTTCTTAAGAACATCTGTTTTAATATCCCCTAATCTAAATCCATAACTTTATTCATGGGTTTATTTACCTCAAATTTGACCGTACAGTAGCGTTTTTAATTCCAGTATGGGGAAATATCATAAAAATATAAAATGCTTTGTACGGTGCCTTTTTATCGATTTAAACGCATATCTAATCTCAAAATGATCAGCACTTTTCACTACTTTGCTGTCTAATCAATGTGTTTTATTATTCCTTCCATCCCACTTAAAACCTCTTCAAGCCTTTGCTTTTGAACAAGTGTAAACGGTTTTGAATACTCTCTCTGATTGTTCTTTCAACTGCTTTTCGTGAGATCTCAAAACAGCCTTGCGTACAAGATTGGCTTTCGTCAAAAGGTCGTTTTCTAAATTACGACATAACCTTACAAGTTCACGCGTGCTCGGAAAAAACGTATCCGATAAACCATCTATCTCATCGCACAAAATCCGTTTAACCGTTGCCATCAGTGACCATGATGAAATATTTTCCAAAACCATTCCATAAGTTAACGCCATTCCCTCATGATCTGATTGTTGCGATATTTTCAAACCACATGATAGCATGCGAATAGCTTTTGCTATATCTTCTTTACTTGCTTTCACTGTAAATAGCTCTTGCAATTGATCACCAGCCTCTAAAGCAACCGCTTCCTGCTGTTTCGTTAATTGACTGCCATCTTTCAAAACCAATGGAAACCCCGGTGCTATCATCTCGTGAATGTGCTTCAAAGTACCCTCGATTTCCGATATCAAGGATGCTGTCTGCGATGCGTTCACCAATGCTTTTTTGCTTTTGAGTGTAATTTCCATAATTGCCACCTTGTTTATTGATTTCGTATTTTTTTGAATTTCTCACCCAGTTACGCCATGTTGCTTGCCAATCACGCTTGCTAGCGTCCTTACCTGCCTTGGCATTCCAATAATCTTGAAATTTTGCGATCTCGATTTTGATACGCTCCGGTGGCAAGCCCTCTGCAAGTGCAAAATCGTAATCGGGTTCAAAATCAGCAGGCAATCGACAACCTCGGTCGGTTTTAACCCGCTTGGCTTTCTTAGGAACGCTTTCTTGCTCGTGAATGGATGGTTGGTTTTTTGATGATCTTGCGATTTGTTCTGATTGGCTATCAACATCATCACACTCGATTGGCTCGTCAACCAAATCGGTTGTTTCTAAATTTTCAGAACCAATTTCTTTTTTTGATAAAACGATAGTTTTATTTTTTTTATATATATTCTTATTCTGGTTCTTTATAGCTTGATTTTGCTTATCGTTTGCTTCAGCAAAAAAAACGTTTTGCTTAATTTTTGCTTCAGCAAAATTATTATTTTGCTTAACGTTTTCTTCAGCAAAATTATCAACGTGTTGTTTTATATTACTTTTCGCTTGTGCGCCTTTTTTACCAGCTTCACTACGAACTTGCGATATGTAGTCTTTTTTATCAGCAAAATCTTTTAGCTCTTCTTCAACACGCGTATTCCACAACCCACCATCTATCTCAATAAGTTTATCATCCCTTATTAAATATTCGATAATAGTTGCAAATTTTTTCTTCGAACAATTGCAGGTGCGTGCAAGCGTTTCAAAATCTGTTTTAATTGGCGCTTTCTTATCGTACATGCGAACAAGAAGTGTTATATAAACACCCCGTTGTTCCAATGTCATCCCATCTGTACCACTTATCCAATCATACAAATGAAATCTTATCCACGGCATACCATTAGACATGCCTTACCTCCATTTCTTCATTATTATTGCAAGTGAAATTATCTAGCTCTTCATTAGAGTTATTAAGCTCTTCTTCAACTTTTAAACTCCACAAACGACCATCGTCTAAACGTATGATCTTCTCATCACGTAATAAAATGTCTAATGTCTTTTTTAAAATTCTTACTGAACAGCCAGCCCACCTTGCTAATTTGGGAGCATCTTCAATAATAGGGCGGCGTTCTTCATACATATATAAAACAAGAGTCATATAAAGACCCTTTTCCACTATGCTCATGCCACTAACATCAACAATCCATTGTGAAGAAAAAAGCCTCGTCCATGGCAATTTAGTTGACATGTATTGCCTCCTCTCTTTTCTTACTCCACCTTGCTAATGCTGCTTTCGAAGCGTTTTCGGAAGCTTTGCTAATCGTATAATCAAAGGCTAGTGACTTATGCCATAAGCCACCATTTTCTAAACGCGTAATATGACCCGTGTTGATTAAGCTCTCTAATGTCTTTTGAAACGCTCTTTTTGAACACCCACACCAACTCGATAAATAAGACGCATTATTCGTAAGTGGCGCTTTATTATCATTCATTAACAACACAAGTGTTGTGTAAACAGCTTTCTCTGTTGCTTTTAAACCCATAAGCTCTTTTAAAAACTTATCTGTACTAAACTTAACATACGCTACTTTATTAATGGACATCATTCGTGATCTCCCTTTCTTTAACTAAATGTAAAATTGCCAAAGCATCCGCTTCGTTATCATCACAAGGCGCGTGTCCTTTTGCACGCATCGCCTTTATAATCTCTTCTTTCGACGCATTCCCCTTGCCCGTCGTCACTTTCTTAATCGTACAAACCGGTATCCCCTCATACGCTATCTCATGATCTTCACACCACGCCGTTAACGTTGCTAATAAACCACCGTAAACATGCGCTGCATCGGTTCCAACATGACGCCTCACCTCCTCAAAATACACTGCGTCAATGTTACCTGCTGTCTGCTTTATTTCTGAAAGCCACCTTTTAAAGCGTAAATAACGCATCCCACCGCCTTCAAAACGGCGTGATTTAAAATCAACGGTGCCACTAAATATGTCACCACACCCACCACACATCGCCCACCCCGTTTTCGTCCCTAGATCAAAACAAAGAATCGTGTTAATCACCGCGCCGCTCCATACATAACGTGTTTTATAAGATTGTTTTTTTCCGAAAAGCGGATAGAGAAAAATATGGAAGATACGCCAACAACATATGAATATATTTCTTTAATCATTAGTACGTTCTCTCTAGTTTTTGTTTTGTATAAAAGCTACAAAGAACAGAAAGAAAAATGTTTAGGACAAAAGTTGCAAAACTGTAGTGTACGTACAGTTTTTGAACGTCTGTCTCCAAAGTATCCTAGTGACCTTGAAGTTGAACTGGAATTAGCCATTTACAATCCTACAAACCAAATAATCAAAATAAATCACATCAAAATACCTAAAAAACACCCATTTATATTTACTGAAGCACTCTACCCAGATCCTACCGAAGGTATCTCAGATACTGAAAAACGTAAAAATGCAACGAAAATCGCTTTAAAAAGCGGCAAGCTTATTGATTTAATAGACCCCAAATTAGATCCTAACCATTTGGGATTTTTTGATCTTTTTAGTATAAAAGCCAAAAGTAAATTGACTCTTTGGTTTACCATACACCCACAAGCACCATGTTTAAGAAAACCTATAACCATTGTAGTTGAACATACCTCATGTAATAATCCAGAAAAAACTCTTGAGACTACTTTTTGTCTTGGTTTTTTCCGTTGGACAGATGAACAGGACAAAGCTTGGGAATATAGGATATCTAAAGGAAAAGAACTTATGGATAGTTCTAATAATTACAACCATACTTTGAACTCCTTATAATATAAAAGTTTCTCCCATATTCTACGGTGCCAAGGTAGTGATTGCATGTATTGCTGTGGTGTTAACATAGACAATTTGTAAATCTTATGAGAAATACACTTAAAGTTTTCAACCTGATGATCACCCCTTATTGTTGCACCCCCAAAAACCACCCCTAAAACACTGATCCAGCAATTTCCTTCATGGCTAAGATTTTCTTCACTCTCTACCCAACCGCCTAGATCACCGGCTTTAACGTCTCCAAAATCTTTTAAGGCGCGTATGCGGTATACCTTGCAAGGACCAAGATCAACTACGTCATCTGTGAGTTCATATTTTTTTTTAACTTTCATATCTTTCATCCCTCTCTCCTCACTTACTTTTCTTCTGAGAAGAGTCATTTTTATTATCAGAAGAAGCTTCTGCACTGTTAATTAACGTACCACCACCAACATTGTTTGTATCTACACGTGCATTACCGCAAACTGTTGCAGTATCGTAAATCTTTGCAGTGCCATAAATTAATGCCTCGTCATAAACTTGTGCTTTGCCATGAACTTGTGCATTATGAGTAACGGTAGCATATCCGTAAACACGGGCTTCTTCATAAATCTGTGATGAACCCCAAATCTCCGCATTTTCATACACATGGGCATTACCATAAACCTTGGCATTTCCACCAATAACGACCTGTCCATAAGCCTGTGCTTTATCATACACTTGTGCATTCGAGTAAACTTGCGCATTATTAAAAACCATAGCCTCACCCCCAACCCAACAGTCACCCTCATGACTAAGGTTTCCCTCTTTCATTATCCAGCCCCCTAAATCGCCTTTCTTAATGGTTCCAAAGTCTTTTAATGCACGAATACGATGTAAAACATGCGTACAACCACCTTTCTTACCACTGTGGTTATATTCTTTGATTTCTCCAGTGAATTCGTATTTCTTAGTTGGATCAACTGCTACAATATTATCTCTATTATCTCTAAGTTTTATGATCTCTTGACGCTGTGTAAGTACAATTTCCTCATCGTCTTTAATCTTTTGTGTAAGTCTTTCAATTTCCTCATCACGTGATTGAACATCGGCTTTTAGAGCATCTATAATTCCATTCTTCCGTCTAAAGCTTTCATCATATTCATCTATCTTTTGCTTCAATCCTTTAATTGCATTCTCGCATTCTTTTATTATGATATCACGTTTCTTTATAGATTCATTATGTGTTTTAATGGTATTATTATAATCTTCAATTTCTCTATTACGTCCATTAATAATCTTATTTTTCTCTTCAATAACAGCATCGCGTTCCATAATTGCTCTATTTTGCTCTTTAATCGCAGCATCACGTTCATGCGTAAGTTCTAAAGTTTCTTTTAAAAATTCATTTTTTTTCTTTTTTGCCTCCTCTTTTAGATTTCTAACCTGATCGCGATAAGAGAAAGCAAACCGCAATATCCCTCCACTGATAAGCAATATTGCCACAACTACTATTGGTAAAATTTCATTTGAACTCATTTTGATCTTCCTCAAGGTTGCAAACTGTCACATGCGTTATGAACCTGGAATTTTTTGTAAATTTTGTTGTTGGGGATATGTGTTTATTCCATAAAGATTCTAAAAGATAAGAAACTGTTCCTCTTGAAGGAACACCATTTTTTTCCCAACGCCATACTGTTGATTTGTTAACGCCTAATAACGCCGCCATTTCGTCCTGCGTAAGATTAAGGTGTTTTCTTAGTTTTTTTGCTTCTATCTTATTCATGAATAAAAATATGCATTACGAGCACTTTAATGTCAAGTCGAAATGCATACCAATTTCATGCAATATGAGTATACATAGGAAGACAAAAAATGCTCAATAAAATAACAGATCAATCTTCTAGATTAATGAAAGCACGTTTAATACGTGGTTTCAAAAGCGCAAAAGCAGCAGCCACATATTTCGGATGGAACTATTCTAGTTATATACAACATGAACAAGGAATCCGAGGTATATCGCGTGCATCTAAAAAATACGCAACTGCATTTAGAGTTAGCGAAGGATGGCTACTAACTGGAGAAGGAGATGGACCTGCCCTTTCAGTTCCTGATTTTATACAAACGATTGATGAAAAAATCATTGATCTGCTACAAACAACAAGTCAACCAGATAAAGAATTAATTCTTCACCTTTTAAACCGTCTAAATTCTGAAGAAAATAAATAAAAGCTTTTTTTCTTTCATAACTAAAAGCAGAAACTAGCTGCATTATCCTATTATCTAGTTCCACAACTCATTTCCTTTCTCCTTTTTTCAAAAATATTAATTAATAAATTTTTTTCAGAGAACTTTTTATGTGCTCTTTAAAAAAAATATACTTTATGCATATTTTTTGATTGACTAATATGCATAATGCCTATATACACAGACACCATACCCCGAAAAAAAAATCCTATGTCAAGGCGTTTTTTTCAAAATGTATTTAAATATTTTGATATGGAGGCATTTATGAATAAACCTGTGTTTATAAATTCTGATGAAATTCTTTTAGTTATCTGTGAAAATGAAACGCAAAATCTCGCACAATCGGGTCCTTTCTACGAAGAAAAGGACATTATTGGCTTTATTGATGGAGCCGATAATGCACTGCAAATCTTTCGCATTGAACCTGAGAATAAAAGATGCATAGATATTTCTGAAGATATCGCAGAGTTCTATCTTAAAGAATGTGAAAAGCAGTGCTTTAACGGCGATATAGCTCACGACTTTGTTCTACATAGCTCCGCATACGGTTTTTTTTTAGATGATATCAAACGGCGTGAATATGAAGATGCAATGTATGGTACCTATGAAAAACAGAACCGTTATCCTTGAGATGTGCTTTAAAAACTATGAAGGGCGTTTTTAAAAGCGCCCCCTTCTCTTATCAATATTGGTAATTCGAAGAGATCATAAAAATGGATAATCCTATCACTATTACAAATAACACCATTAACGAAGAAAGCGTTCAAACAGTCAACGCACGTGAATTGCATGCCTTTTTAGAAGTAGGTAAACATTTCTCTACTTGGATTAATGACCGCATCAACAAATATAATTTAGTAGAAAATCAAGACTTTGTTTGCTCCCCGATTTTGGGGAGCAAAGGCAGGGGGGGGCACAATCGTAAAGACTATCATTTGACTCTAAGTGTAGCCAAAGAGCTCTCTATGTTAGAAAACAATCAAAAAGGTAGAGAAGCCCGTTTATATTTTATCGAATGTGAAAAGCGCGCAAAGCAAGTAGCAACCCCACAAATCGACTATTCAAGTCCAAAAGCTATGATTGGATTTTTGAATTACCTACAAAGTCAAATAGATCAACAAGATACTATCATTGAATATCTAAAACCAAAAGCAATGGCGCTTGAAAGCTTGCAACGCTCGGATGGCTTGTTTGGTATTATAGATGCTGCGAAAATATTAGAAGTAAGACCTAAGGATTTATCAGATTACCTAAGAAGATATGGTTGGGTTTACAAAAGAGTACCAAGCGGTCCGTTATTACCATATCAAGATAAAATACAAAAAGGTCTTATGGATTGTCCTACACACACCATTCAAACAACAGAAGGAACAGAAAAAGTCGTACCAGCTGCAAAAATTACTACAAAAGGCATGGGGGTGCTGTCTCAAGAACTTAAAAGACAAAACATGCATTAAAAGGACAACAATAATGACAAATTCGCCCTTAACTCTTATGGCTAATAAATATGGCTTTTCTCATGAGCAATTTCGAAAAACAATTATCAAAACATGTATCAGCCATAACTTCTCTGATGAAGAATTTGCTGCTTTTATCTCTGTGGCAAATACTTATGGTCTTAACCCTCTAACTAAAGAGATCTATGCACTTCCTAAAAGAGGTGGTGGCATTATCCCTGTGGTCTCTATCGATGGATGGATTAAGATCATTAAATCTAATCCTCAATTTGATGGCATGACATTTCAAGATCAACTCGATAAAGATGGTAATATCATTGCTATTAAATGTGCTATTCGTCTTAAAGATATTAAAGATCCCATCGAAGTCACTGAATATTTAAACGAATGCAAACAAAAAAGTGACACTTGGCAAAAATACCCTGCTCGTATGTTACGCCATAAAGCCACTATACAATGCGCTCGTTATGCTTTCGGGTTTTCTGGCATTTATGAAGAAGATGAGGCGGCGCGTATTAATGAGATAAATCAAAATACACAAGATCAAAGAGTTTCCCATGACACACTTATGCAAATCAAAGAGCTTATGAACATAACACAAACAGAAGAAGAAAGAGTTCTTGCTTATGCCAAAGTCAACAGACTTGAAGATCTCTCTGATAAGAAATCACTAGAGGTTTTGCATCTTTTGAAAAATAAACAAAACAAACAAATCGATAAAGCAGAACAATTTCTCCTACAGCAAGAACAAACAGACGCACCTATACAAGATGCCGAATATATTCATATTCAAGATATTGAATATGCTCCAATGCAACAAGAACAACAAATGGCGGTGTAAAATGGAACAGAGAACGGCAGAATGGTTTCAAGCACGTTTAGGTAAAGTCACCGCATCAAATATTTACAACGTTATTAGTAAAACAGCGAAGGGAACCCCTACCAGCAAATATGAGGACTACAAAATCAAAATCATTACAGAGCGCTTAACGGGTCAAACAAGTCCCTATTATGAAACAGAAGATATGAGATGGGGTATTGAAAATGAAGAAGATGCCTTGAGAGAATATGCATTCATTTATGATACTGAAGTCACAAAGTGCGGCTTTATCCAACACCCCACAATAAAAATGGCGGGGGCAAGCCCTGATGGTCTGATTGATGAAGATGGGTTAATCGAAATCAAATGCCCTAGATCAACTAATCATATGCGTTTCATTATCGATAATGAGATCAAACCAGAATATCATGCACAAATGCAGTTTCAAATGGCTTGTACGGGACGTAAATGGTGTGATTTTATCAGTTATGACCCACGTTTTACAGACGATTCATCTCTCTTTCGTATGAAAATTAAACGCATCCACCGTGATGAAAAGCAAATTGAACAAATCAATCAAGCGGTCATGACCTTTTTAGAGGAAATAGAAAGAGAGATACAAAGGATCTCAACAAAAGCCGCTTAATCCTATGGGGGGGCTCTATTAATTGCATGTCTCCTATGCACCCCCACCCTTTCATAATATAAAGAAAAAGGACCTCTCAAATGAAAGAAGAAAAATTATTAGAATCAATAGAAAAAATTAGTTTGTTTGAACAAGCATTATTGTCAATGCGCTTGCAAAGGCTCGTCAATATACAAGACCTATCGATTTATCTTGGAATGTCTATGACCTCTATTAGAGAGCTTGTAAAAGCTGGAGTTTTTCCTAAACCAATACAAGAAGGACGATACTTAAAATGGGATATCGTTGAAATCGACCACTATATTGAAAGCAAAAAAGCCGAAAGAGACTCTACAGAATTACCATCACTATCGTAATCGTAACAATCAACGCCCAGTCACAAAAGATGCCCATTGTTCTAAAAGAACACGGCGCTGTTCCAAAAAATCAGTCCTCATATAAGCTTTTGTGACTGAATTTCCTACTGAATGAGACAACGTAAATTCCGCAATTTCAAATGGTGTTGACGTTGTCTCTGCTATCCAATCACGAAGACTAGATCTGAAACCGTGGGGACGATAAGTAATCCCTCTATCTTTCATAAATTTAGAAAGTGTCATATCAGATATAGGCTGTCCAGAATTCCCAACAAACAAAAATCCATTTTTTTCGATTGCTTTTGCTTTTACAATAATAGCAAGCGCTTCATCTGTAAGCGGTACACGAAAATCAAAAACCTTTCCAACTATCCCTTTCATATTTTCTTTTGGAATCGTCCAGATTGATTGATTGATTTCCTCCAACCGTATATGCCGAATTGGCATTGAACGAACACCAGTTAAAATTAGAAGTTTTAAGGCTAAATTTGATACAATGTTATCGTTCAAAGATTGATAAAACTCTGGAACTTCTTTCCATGGCATAGCCGGAATATTTTGAACATTTTGAATAAATTTTCCCAATAAAGCTTTTGCTTTTGGGACCAATTGCATATCTACATTTATACCACGTGCCGCAGCATGTTTTATAGCAATATTTAAACGCGATAAAGCCTTGCTCGCTGTTTCGTTTTTTGTTTTCCAAATAGGTGATAAACACTCTTTTATATCAATCTGCGTCAATTCAGTGATTGCTATATCTCCAAGCTTTGGGAAAACATGCAATGTAAGAGGCGTTAACCACCTTGCGGCTGTTCCTTCATTTTTCAGTTCGCTTTTTTTCGCTTCAAAGGCGCTTAAAACAATCTCTCGTAAAGAAATACTGTCAATCGACCGCTGTAATTTTTCATTGTTCCTTTTACGAATCGGGTCAATACCTTGGTGCAAAAGATCACGGCAAGAGATAGCCTTAAGTCTTGCTTCTTTCAAAGATACAACGCTACAAGAGCCTAACCCCATCTCACGACGTTTTTTATTGAAATCGAATCGAAAAACCCAACGTCCTTGATTCTGTGCTGTTTTAATAAGCCATAGTCCAGCTCCATCTGCATATTTACCTTTAGGCAAATTTTTTACAGATAATGCTGTCAATCTATCACGTGTTCTTGTTTCCCTAGTCACTTTTTAAACCACCTTTTGAACCACCTTTTGAATTGCGCTTTCAGCGGATTCATCAGATATCAAAATCATATGTAAAAAACAATTAAGAAAAGAAAAACAATCACTTATAAATGAAATAAGATAAACAATGATACCATGTGATATTGTAAAGAATCTATAAATGGTGCGGTCGAGAAGACTCGAACTTCCACGGGTTGCCCCACAGCGACCTCAACGCTGCGCGTCTACCAATTCCGCCACGACCGCACGTGATAAAACAAAATATTTTAGTTTTTTGGCTTTAACAAATCACAAAGCAAGGTACAAGCCTATTTTCACTTTCTCATAATTTATTTTACCTAAACAATTTATCCCCCAACTTAAAATCATAAAAATATAAGTCCTACTATGACCTTTGAACCATCCTCATAAAGTTATCTTGCTCAGCTCGATCTTCTTCATAATAACCACGAAAACATGTTGTAATCGTTGTTGCCCCCTGTTTTTGGATTCCTCTCATAGCCATGCACATGTGTTCAGCCTCAATCAATACCCCAATACCACGAGGTTGCAAATGCACAGCCAATGCATCAGCTATTTGCGCTGTCATAGCCTCTTGAGTCTGTAAACGACGAGAAAAAATATCTACAACACGCGCAATTTTTGAAAGACCAATGACCTTTGTATCAGGAAGATATCCAATATGAGCTTTCCCCACTATTGGAATCATATGGTGCTCACAATGAGAATAAAAAAGAATATCTTTGATGATTATCGCTTCATGATATCCTGAAACTTCTTCAAAAAACGTGCCCAAAATTTTTTCAACAGATTCGTCATAACCAAGAAAAAGCTCGCGATATGCTTTAGCTACACGTTCTGGAGTATCTAAAAGCCCTTCTCGATTTGGATTTTCTCCCACCCATAAAAGCAATGTACGGATCGCTTTTTCCACCTCTTCAAAGCTTGGGCGCTTTTCTTTCGGTAAAAATGGATCTCCCCTACCTCCTTTAACAACATTATGCATTTAAAAACTCCAAGCTCACCCTCTATAAAGTATTTGTCACATATCTATATCATTTTGTATAATCTTTATATAAGCGAATGAAAAGCTTAAACAATCAAGACTCTTAAAATTTTCAGGTAATAGTGCATGATTGATAATATCTATAGTGATAAAATACTTGAATATGCTGCGCATATAAGCAGAATTGGACGTCTTAATAATCCAGATGCAACGTCAAAAAAATCTGCACGCATTTGTGGTTCAACAATTATTGTAGATCTAAAAATAGAAAATGATATAGTGACAGATTTTGCCCATGAAGTGCATGCATGCGTGCTAGGGCAAGCTTCTGCTTCACTTTTAGCATCCCATATTATAGGACAAACAACACAAAATCTGACAATGCTCCATGACATTATTTATCATATGCTAACAAAAAATGGTCCACCTCCTCAAACTCCCTTTGGAGCCTTTTCTTGCTTACAGCCCATTAAAGACTACAAAGAACGTCATGCATCAACAATGCTTCCCTTTGATGCAACTGTAGATTGCATTAAGCAAATTAAAGAAAAATAAATGCTTAAATCACAGCCTCAACAAAAAAAGAAAAAAACGCGAAACTATATGGGCCCTTGGAGGAAAACACCAGGGCGATTGCTTGGTATTTTCTTGATACGTTTTTATCAAATAACACTTTCCAGTTTCATAGGTAATCAGTGCCGCCATGCACCAACTTGTTCAGAATATATTTATGAAGCAATCGCACGCCATGGGCTGTGGGCTGGTTCTTGGATGGGGCTTTTTCGTATTATACGTTGTGGACCATTTGGAACACATGGATTTGATCCTGTCCCTACCTCTCTTGAAAATTCTTATTGTTTTTATAAACCTTGGCGTTACTGGAAAATTTATAAAAAACATCATAAATAATTCTTTTCTTTTTTTACACCTCTTGATAAGAAAATTAGTTATAGGCTTTAATCATTGCTAATTTTTTACAAAACCATCCGCAATTGTTGGCGGAATTGGCTTAAAGGGGTATTTTATGTCCTGTTCTGTTTCTCTTTCTTTTCCTGATGGTTCAAAACGTGATTATCCAACCCAAATGACTGGTTTGCAATTGGCAGAATCCATTTCTAAGTCACTGGCAAAAAAAGCGGTCGCCTATAATCTTAATGGAATTACTCGAGATCTATCAGATTCATTGGGACAATCTGGTCAAATAGAAATTATTACCCGAGAAGATCCACGTGCTCTTGAACTCATACGTCATGATTGCGCACATGTTCTTGCTGAAGCAGTGCAAGAGCTTTTTCCTGAAACGCAAGTAACAATTGGTCCTGTTATCGAAAATGGCTTTTATTATGATTTTGCACGCAAACAACCTTTTACCTTGGATGATCTCACCATTATTGAAAAGAAAATGCGTGAAATTATTCAACGCAATAAAGCTTTCAAAAAAGAGATTTGGTCTCGTGAAAAAGCTCGAAAAGTTTTTTCTGAAAAAGGCGAATTCTATAAGGTCGAGCTTATTGATAGCATTCCTGAAAATCAAGATTTAAAAATCTATTATCAAGGTGACTGGTTTGATCTTTGCCGCGGACCACATATGCAATCTACTGGTCAAATTGGCAATGCCTTCAAATTAATGAAAGTTGCAGGAGCTTATTGGCGTGGAGATGCCAACAATCCAATGCTAACGAGAATTTATGGTACGGCGTTTGCCAATGAGGCCGACTTAAAAGCCTACTTACACATGCTAGAAGAAGCTGAAAAACGCGATCATCGACGTCTGGGGCGTGAAATGGATTTATTTCATTTCCAAGAAGAAGGACCAGGCATGATTTTTTGGCATAAAAAAGGTTGGAAAATGTTCCAAAATTTGACCAACTATATGCGTAGACGTCTTGATGACCACCAATATGCTGAGGTTAATGCACCACAAGTTCTCGATAGATCACTTTGGGAAATATCTGGTCATTGGGGATGGTATAAAGAGAACATGTTCAAAGCAATTCCAGCAGCTGAAGATTGGGATAACGAAAATGTTTACGCTCTTAAACCAATGAATTGTCCTGGACACGTACAGATTTTTAAACATGGTTTAAAATCTTACCGAGATTTACCTGTCAGGCTTGCTGAATTTGGTGTTGTCCATCGTTATGAACCATCAGGCTCTTTGCATGGTCTTATGCGTGTACGCAGCTTTACACAAGATGATGCGCATATTTTTTGCACTGATGAACAACTGTCTGATGAATGCCTTAATATTAATGATTTGATCTTATCAACCTATGCTGATTTTGGTTTTAAAGAAATTAGTCTTAAGCTTTCAACACGCCCAGCCAAGCGGGTTGGATCTGATGCATTGTGGGATCATGCAGAAAGTATTATGAAATCTGTTCTTAAAACAATTGAAACCAAATTTGCAGGACAAATCAAAACAAGTGTTTTACCAGGCGAAGGTGCATTTTACGGTCCAAAATTTGAGTATACATTAAAGGACGCTATCGGTCGAGAGTGGCAGTGTGGAACAACACAAATAGACTTTAATCTCCCTGAACGTTTTGGAGCATTTTACATTGATAAAGATTCGGAAAAACGTCAACCTGTCATGATACATCGTGCCATTTTTGGCTCAATGGAGCGTTTTCTTGGTATATTAATCGAAAATTTTGCTGGACATATGCCACTATGGCTCGCACCTGAACAAGTCATTGTGGCAACAATTACATCAGAAGCAAATGAATATGCAAAAAAGATAACAGCACAACTTAAAGCTGTTGGACTTTTCGCAACATCAGATCTTCGTAATGAAAAAATTAACTATAAAATACGTGAACATTCTTTACAAAAAATTCCTGTGATTTTAGTATGCGGCAAACGTGAATCTGAAACAAATAGTGTCAGCATGCGCCGCTTAGGAAGTTCGGATCAAGTATTTTTATCTATAGAAGAAGCGATTAAGCGGCTCATGGAGGAAGCAACACCACCAGATCTACGGCGTTTAATGAGTGCCTAAAAAACTAAAAAGAGCTATAAAGTGAAAAGAATACATTGCTATCGTGCTCTATCAAGCACACGCTTACATTCAATGAGCTCAAACAGTATCTCCTGTAGCAATACTTTATCGGTTTTGTCTTTGTAAATATTAACAGAACCGATAGATGCCTCTCCTTCATTCCTCATGAAACTCAAAAGCCCAAAAGAAGATTTTTTAGGTTTATTGTTACTCGATTCAGAAGCGTGTCCCACATGTTTTTTTTCTACAACAATATTCATCGCATCCAGATCACCATTCCCAAATGCAGTAACAAAAGCAACACCATTTTCTTTTAAAAGGCGTTGCACACCTTTTATAGTATAACCCTGATCATACAATAACTGCTTAATACCATTGAGCAAATCAATATCGGCTGGGCGATAATAGCGCCTTCCCCCTCCACGTTTCATTGGTTTTATCTGCCTAAAACGTGTTTCCCAGAATCTCAAGACATGTTGTGGAAGCTCCAAAAACTCAGCCACTTCGCTAATTGTGCGAAAAGCATCGGAGCTCTTATCCATTTTACAACACCTTATCTAAAATACTACAAATGATTTTACAAAGACTTATCAAGCTCTAATTTCTCAACAAGATTGGTCAAAAATAGGTCCATACTTGATAATCTTTAAACTAAAAAAACTTTTTCTTAACAAAAACGTAGAATTTTATCTTATACAATTTTTTTTAACAAATACCAAACATTGTAACAGCGTCTATTTATGCGATATCGTCTTTTTGTCTTGCACGATGCGAATCAAGAATTCTTTGTTTAAGTATATTTGCAGCTTTAAATGTCACGACGCGTCGCGGCGGGATAGATGCTTCAATACCGGTTTTTGGATTACGCCCAATGCGTTCATTTTTATTACGAACTTGAAAAGTTGCAAAAGAAGATAATTTAACAGCCTCACCTCTTACCAGTGATTTGCAAATTTCATCCAAAACCAATTCAACCAAAGCTGCTGATTCAGTATGTGACAAGCCCACCCTTTTACAAACTACGCTCGCTAAATCTGCACGCGTTACTGTCTTACTTGTCATTATAACCACCTATTCAAATATTAAAAATTACCAAGTGACTTATACGTTTTATTCAAATATGGTCAAGTGACTATACTACCAACGAATAAGAATTGCTCCCCATGTAAAACCACCACCCATAGCTTCTAGCATGATAAGGTCTCCTTTTTTAATTCTCCCATCACCAATAGCCGTAGTTAAAGCCAATGGTACCGACGCAGCAGATGTATTACCATGCTGATCAACGGTGATCACAACTTTATCTATGGCAATCCCTAATTTTTTAGCCGATGCTTCAATAATACGCTTATTGGCCTGATGCGGTACAAACCAATTTAATTGAGAAGAAACAATACCAGCAGCCGTAAAACAATCATAAACCACATCCGTTATCATACCAACTGCATATTTAAAAACTTCTCGTCCTTGCATACGCAAATAACCCGTTGTTTGCGTTGTCGAAGGACCACCATCAACATAGAGCTTATCCATATATGCACCATCAGAGCGTAATTTTGTAGACAATATACCACGATCAAAAGTTCCGTCCTTTTCACTTTTCTGTGCTTCCAAAATAGCTGCACCTGCACCATCACCAAATAAAACACATGTCGTGCGATCTTTCCAATCTAAAATTCGAGAAAACGTATCAGATCCGATAACTAAAACTCTCTTGGCTGCTCCACAGCGTAAATAAGCATCTCCTGTCGTTAAAGCAAAAATAAAACCAGAGCAAACAGCTTGAACATCAAAAGCAAATCCATGGCGCATTCCCAAAGCACGCTGAATTTCAACAGCAGAAGCAGGAAAAGTACGATTTGGGGTAGACGTTGCTAAAATAATACAATCAATGTCCTTTATTGTTAAACCAGCATTTGTAAGCGCTGCTTGTGCGGCTTCAACTCCTAAAGAAACAGTTGTTTCATTTTCACCGGCAATATAACGCTGGCGTATTCCTGTACGCTGAACAATCCATGAATCTGATGTTTCAACAAATTTTGCAATCTCATCATTCGATAAGCTTTTTCTTGGCAAGGCACTTCCTACACCACACAAAATGGATCGAATCATTCGTATCCAACCTTTTCTTTATGTTTTCTATTTATGTTACAAAAGCTTATCATAATCCCTCCCCTTCATTGTTGTTTCATTTTCTTGATCAAAAAGTGTTTTTTTATTCTCATGAAAGTGTCGTAAATCATCAGTTATTTTTTTCAACAGCTCATTATTAACCATCTCATAACCAACACGGATAGCAGAAGCAAAACCGTTAGCATTAGCGCTTCCGTGACTTTTTATAACAACGCCATTTAAACCTAAAAGCACGCCACCATTCACTCTATCGGGATCCATCTTGTGTTTCAGTGTACGAAAAGCACTCCGCGATAAAAAATAGCCAAGAGATGTTAAAAGAGAACTCCGCAGTGCGGAATTTAAGATTTCAGCTATCTGGCGCGCAGTTCCCTCTGCAGTTTTTAAAGCGATATTACCAGAAAATCCTTCCGTTACAACAACATCTACGGTTCCCTTTCCAATATCATTGCCTTCAACAAACCCCTTATATTCTAATCCTTCTAATTGCACTTCACGTAATATCATTCCGGCCTTTTTAATTTCATAAAGGCCTTTAACCTCTTCAACTCCAACATTTAAGAGCCCAACAGTTGGTTTTTCAGTGTGATATAAAGTGCGAAACATTCCTGCCCCCATAACAGCCAAATCAACTAACTGATTAGCAGATGCCCCAATTGTCGCTCCAATATCCAAAACAATACTCTCACTACGAAGTGTTGGCCAAATACCTGCAATCCCAG
The DNA here is from genome assembly GCF_039543025.1 of Bartonella acomydis. NCBI lineage: Bacteria > Pseudomonadati > Pseudomonadota > Alphaproteobacteria > Hyphomicrobiales > Bartonellaceae > Bartonella > Bartonella acomydis. Next base: position 22,836 of record NZ_BAABIY010000006.1, read on the forward strand.
GGCGCTCAGCTTCCGCCATCATTTTTAAACAAAAATAAGACATTGCCATGAGTGCACCAGTATTGCCCGCAGAAATGCAAGCATCAGCTTCGCCATTTTTTACCGCTTCAATTGCATACCACATGGATGACTTACCACGTCCATTACGAAGAGCTTGGCTTGGCTTCTCATCCATACGTGTATAACTTTCTGTAGGGAAAAAGCGCGATACAGAAGCCAAACAAGGGTACTTTTTAAAAACAGGCTTAACAACTTCTTCTATGCCATAGAATAAAAAATAAATATTTGGCAATTTCTTTTGTACAATTGCTGCCCCCGCAATAGTTGCTTCAGGACCATAATCCCCACCCATGACATCTACAGAAATCCTAATCACGCTTGCATATCCCACATCTTCTCATTTACGCATTTTAAATGCCTATGGCAATTTTTTGCTATTGGAACAATAAAAAAACATATCATGCGAAAATAACTCTTTTATAATAGTATACAACAGATATTTTCTTATATTTTTACAATCACTTCCAACTTTTCAAAACAGAAAATGGCGATAATTTTTGTTCAGCTTTTTCTCCATTTTCTATGACACGCATCTCAGCGCCCTCTTTACGCGGATAATGATTAATGGACAACTCAAAAAACTCTTCCATGACTGCACCGATATCAATTTTGTCGCCATAAAACACTTCTGGTGTATCTAGTCCCTCCACATCTAAAAATAATTCCCCTGTATCCTCTAATATTTTTGGTTTCAACAAATCTGAATCTTCTGGGACAAAAACGACCTCTATATTTTCATGGAGAATATTTTCTAATGGTTCTAATGTGACAACACATAACTGTATTATCCGCGCCCACAATAGACCTTTTATACGCACACCACGCTTTTTCCACGGAAAAATATGGAATTTTCCCTCACAAGATTTTACTTTAACTAAAGCATGATTCTTAGCTAAAGCTTTACATTCTTGCTGGTTTGCACAAATATTAACTCTTATACCTTTCGTTGGCAGAGAGCGTACTGATATTGGATAAGTCAAAGCAAATGCCATTTGAAAAACATTTTGAACATTCATTGGCAACTCCCGAATAAAAAAGGACGTACTGCGCTTTTATTTAGCCAAAACACATTTCATTCATTTTTTTCTTTTCTAAAGAAACTCTCTATGGCATAATTCGCTTTATAACAGGGAAACTCAATGTAAGCTATGATAGATTAAGCTGAAATAAGAAAAAAATTGAGATTGCCACCTTATAATATTTAAGTATAAAAGGGAGATACCATTGTTTCAAATGCCTCACAGAGTAGACATAATCAAACGTAAACTATTGATTGGTCTGTCAATAGCGAGCATGGTAGCGATTGCGGGTTGTAGTATTCTTGATTCCTCAGGTACAAGCCAAATATATCAAGAAGGTTACGTTATTGATAAAAATGCTTTGAGTTCTATTTCCGTTGGTTCAAGCCAAGAGCAAGTTCTTCTTACATTAGGTACTCCTTCGCTAAAAACAAAATATGATAATGAAATCTTTTATTATATTTCACAAACGCGCTATCGTGGGATGCAATTTATGAAAACAAAAATTATTGATCGCAAAGTTTTGGCTATTTACTTCAACAAAAATGAACAGGTTTCTAAAATAGCCAACTATGGTTTGCGAGATGGTCAAGTGTTTGATTTTATTGCGCAAACAACTCCAACTGTAACAAAAGAGCAGCCTTTTTTACTTCAAATTATAAAAGGTCCTACAAATTTACCTGTCCATAACTAAACGTACATACAGCCTACCTACAATCTTGAGAGCATCAGGATTGTAGAGAGTATTTTAGGTGCGAACTTTTTTCGCCATATTGTCAAGAACCGCGTTGACGAGTTTTGGTTCATCACCTTCAAAAAACGCCTTTGCTATATCTACATATTCATTCATAACAACAGCAACAGGGACATCTTGACGATTGATTAACTCCCATAAGCCTGCACGCAAAATTGCACGTAATGTAGCATCAAGACGTGAGAGTGACCATTCTGTAGAAAGCTGTTGATGAAGCATAGGATCAAGTTGTTTTTGATTTTTTACAACACCAGTGATAATAGCCAAAAACCATTGAAAATCAGCATCAAGATACTGATCTCCATCAATATCTTTTCCCAAACGATAAGCCTCATATTCAGCTGCTATTTCCATCACACCAGAACCAACTATATCCATTTGATAGAGTGCTTGAACTGCAGCGAGTCTTGCTGCTCCACGTTTATTGGCTGAACACGGAGAATGCTTACTTTTCATATCAGACATATTTACTGATTATCTCCAAATCTTTTTTTTAGAGCGATCATACATAAAACAGCTTCAGCAGCAAAACCACCTTTATTTTTTTGATCCTGCTTTGCACGTTCCCATGCTTGTTTTTCATTTTCAACAGTCAAAATACCATTTCCAATAGCCAGATGCTTATAAACAGTTAAGTCCATCAAAGCACGACAAGAATCGTTAGCAACAATTTCAAAATGATATGTTTCTCCCCGAATAACACAACCAAGCGCGACATAACCATCATAAGATACCTTATTATTTTCTTCGGCAAAAGCTATCGCAGCTGGTATTTCTAATGCTCCAGGAACTGTTACAATGTCATAGCTAGCTTCAGCCTTTTGCAAAGTATTTACTGCACCTGCCAAAAGCGCATCAGAAATCTCATCATAAAAACGTGCTTCAACAATCAACAGATGCGGCTTCTTACGTTTTTCTTTTATCATAATAGAATTCCAAGAGAAAAATAAATAAAAGAGTTTATGGTTATAAAGTACAAAATTCTAAAAACTACCAGTAACTTTCAGCTTATTCATCTTTCATTTTAAAGCTAGAAAATTTCGCAGCATAGCGAGCAAACTGATCAATTTCTAAGTTGATCTGATCGCCAATTTTAACTTGTCCCCAAGTTGTCATTTCAAGTGTATGACGGATAATAAGAACATCAAAAATACAATCTTCAATAGAATTAACAGTCAAAGATGTTCCATTAAGCGCAATAGACCCCTTATTTACAATAAAGGGTGTAAACCGTTTTGGAACTTTTAGAAAAAAACGAACTGCATCACCTGCATTTTTTTGATCAATAACCTCGGCCAAACCATCGATATGCCCAAAAACCAAATGCCCACCCATTTCATCACCCAATTTGAGTGAACGTTCTAAATTAATACAAGTGCCTTTTGTCCACTGTGCAAGATTCGTCAAACGCAATGCTTCTTCCCAAGCTTCCACAGCAAACCAATTAAGATTCGCATGTTTTGATCTCCTCTCAACGATTGTCAGACAAATGCCTGAACAGGCAATAGATGCTCCAATTTCTAAGCTCTTTAAATCATAGCGCGTAGAAATATTTAAACGCATGCCTTGCTTTAAAGCTTGAACATCTTCAACACATCCAATATCCGTTATAATTCCTGTGAACATAATGCCTTACGTCTCCATTTATAAAAACGGTCATTTCCAAACATTCTTGTCTCAACTTCATGAAACTGTGAAAGATAATTTCCAAAATGAGGGGCCTCAATACGATTTTTTCCCAAAATAACAGGAGTATAAAAGCATATCAGATGATCTACACAACCAGCATTTAAAAACTTTTCCCCTGTCTTTACCCCTCCTTCCAGTAAAACACTATTGATTCCATGTTGATAAAGCAGCTGTAAAATAGCAAGAGGTTTTATGTCACCATCTTGCATATCTAACGAATACACAGACACACCATACTGTTCTAGTGCACTTTTTTTGTCTTTCTTTGCAAGATTCCTATCACAAATAATCCATGTCGGAATTCTTGTTGCTGTTTGGACAACTTTTGCATTAAAGGGAATGGATAAATCTACATCCAAAACAACACGTATAGGCGAACGTCCTTCCATCCCTGGTAAACGACAATTCAATTGCGGATTATCTGCTAATATAGTCCCAAGCCCAACTAGAATAGCATTATTTTGAGCACGCAGAATATGTGTATGGGTATGAGAAATCATTCCACTAATTTTTATTCCACCCTGCCCCTTTTTTCCTACACCATTATCAGCAGAAACTGCCATTTTGAAAGTGACAGAACAGCGTTGCATTTTTCTTACACACCAATGGCTACACAAGGCTTCAAAAGCCTCTTCTGCCAAAACGCCTTCAACAACTTCAATACCAGCTGTCCGTAAAAGAGCAATACCACGACCATCAACCCGCTTATCTAAATCGGCCAGAGCAATAACAACCCGAGAAATACCTGAATCAATGAGAGCGTTTACACATGGTGAAGTTTTTCCATAATGGGAACAAGGTTCTAAAGTGACATAAGCAGTAGCGCCGCGTGCCAAAGAATCAGCCATACGCAGAGCCTGTACTTCTGCATGAGGTCTCCCATCGATGGCAGTAACACCATAACCAACAATGGATGCTCCCACACTGTCATCCCTTCGTACAATTAACGTACCAACCGAAGGATTCTCACCCGTAAGACCAACATGCCGCTCTGCCAAACGGATAGCTGCAGCCATAAATCGCTCATCTTGCATTTTTTTATTCATCAAAATGAAATTCTGTATCCGTTATACCCTTTGACAACTCATCTATAACATCGTGAAAATCGCTCGCATTACGAAAATCTCGATAAACAGAAGCAAAGCGGATATAAGCAATGTCATCAATTCTTTTCAATGCTTCCATCACAAGATGCCCAATTTTTTCCGAAGCAATTTCTGGTTCCCCCGAACTTTCAAGTTGACGTACAATCCCAGAAATTGCTCGTTCAATATGGTCAGGATCAATATTCCGTTTACGTACCGCTATATCAACCGATCGTATTAACTTATCACGATCAAATGGTTCGCATTTTCCATTTTTTTTACAGACCAAAAGCTCACGTAATTGCACGCGTTCAAAAGTTGTAAAGCGGCCACCGCAAACAGAACATCCACGCCGACGACGAATAACAGCTCCTTCTTCCGCCGGACGTGAATCTTTAACTTGTGTATCCTCATATTGGCAGTAAGGACAGCGCATTTCTTTCCATGTCCTTAACAACTGCTCAGATAAGAGTAAAGAGGAAATTGATTTGTTATATCTATCACTTTTTTCTTAACTGCCATTTCAACAGCATTATTATCCTCATCACTCTTCATCGTCCCAAGCCCTTCAAGGACTTCTGAAATCAGCTCACCAACTTGAATAAACTCCTTTTCTGCAAAACCACGTGTCGTTGCAGCAGGTGTTCCCAAACGAATTCCTGATGTTATAGATGGCGTTTCAGGATCAAAAGGAATACCATTTTTATTACAGGTAATATGTGCCCGTCCTAAAGCTAATTCAGCACGTTTTCCTGTCACATTTTTAGAACGTAAATCAACCAATAACAAATGATTATCTGTACCACCAGAAACAATATTAAAACCATTGCTCTGTAGTGTTTTTGCTAAAGTTTTGGCATTAGCAACAACATGAGCACTGTAACTCTTGAAAGAAGGCTGCAAAGCCTCTGCAAATGCAACAGCCTTAGCTGCAATTACATGCATTAAAGGACCACCTTGAAGACCAGGAAAAATTGCTGAATTGACTTTTCTGGACAAAGTCTCATCATTTGTCAATATCAAGCCACCTCGAGGACCACGCAACGACTTATGTGTTGTCGTCGTTACAATATGTGCATGGGGAACAGGTGAAGGATGAACACCGCCAGCAACAAGACCTGCAATATGAGACATATCAACGAGGAAACAGGCACCAATTTCATCTGCAATTTCACGGAACCGTTTCCAATCCCATAACCGAGGATAAGACGAACCTCCTGCTATAATAAGCTTTGGCTTACGTTTTTTTGCAAGACGTTCAACTTCCTCCATATCAATAATCTGATCTTCTTGCCGCACACCATAAGAAACAACGTCAAACCATTTCCCAGACATATTGACGGATGAACCGTGGGTTAGATGACCGCCAGCATTTAAATCCAATCCCATAAATGTATCACCGGGCTTGAGTAAAGCTAAAAAAACCGCCTGATTCATTTGGCTACCAGAATTAGGCTGAACATTTGCAAAAGCAGCACCAAAAAGCTGTTTTGCTCGTTCAATTGCTAAATCTTCAACAACATCAACAAACTGACATCCTCCATAATAGCGCTTTCTTGGATAACCTTCTGCATATTTATTGGTTAAAACTGACCCCTGCGCCTCAAGAACCGCTCTTGAAACAATATTTTCTGAAGCAATTAGTTCAATTTCATGTTGTTGACGCTCAAACTCTCCCTTAATTGCATCAAAGATTGCAACATCAACGGTCTGTAAATTATCATTAAAAAAGCGCCTTTGTATGCCATTTTCCTGCTGAGTCATAAAACATGTTCCTAACATTAAAAAATAAACTCATTGGACGATAACACAGCAAACCACGCAAACCAAACACTTTAAACCATTCTTACTTAAAAATGGTGCAAACATTTATCTTATTTTTTGAATCCTAGTTTTTACGATCTAAGATTTTATAGTGATGTGAATACTATGTTTGTCCTGTTGCATTGAACCGCCTCAAAATCTTAAACTTTGGGTTTTGGGCTAAGCACTTAAAAGGGTGTTCCTCCACGTGGACAAGTATAATTCGTACTTCATAATAACGCAAAGTCTGAATATTTACATGTCAATGCAAAAATTGAATAATATTTGTATATTTACTGTTCTGTTTTTGTAAACATACACTTAATAAAAATATATCCATTTTTTTATAAAATTTTAAGCCTACACTTTATCATTTGCTTTCTTGAATTTTTCATACAAAGAAAATGCATCCCTTTTTCTTTTAAACACCACCCCTTATTACATCTTACGCATTTTACAAATCTTGAAAATTAAGCTTTTAGCTAACCACAAATAAAAAATTCTATAACAACAGAAAAGATAGATCCATTATCACAAAATAACAGAAGCTATAAAGGATGCTAAAAATAGCAGGAACTTTATAGATTTTACTATTACAGTTTGTTTTAAAATACTCTAATGTTGCATTTTGAACCTAGAAGACGCCCACATTCTAAATTCGAGTGCCTTTCTATTATCCTTTTTGAACATGCTTTCAAATTATTCAGCAACCGCTTCAGTTGTCATATTCGTCAACATAGCCCTAGCCGTCTCGTTATTACTAGACTTGCGCCGTTCATCTACGATTAAGTCATCGCGAACTGCAGCGATACGGCGAATTTGCGCAATCGTACCACCTGTACCAGCCGGAATAAGACGACCAACAATAACATTCTCCTTAAGACCTTGCAAAGTATCAATTTTACCAGAAACGGCGGCCTCTGTAAGCACTCTTGTTGTTTCCTGAAACGATGCTGCAGAAATAAACGACGGTGTTTGAAGAGAGGCTTTCGTAATCCCAAGAAGGATAGGCGTACCAGATGCAGGATTTTTTCCTTCTGCAATCAAATTATCATTGATTTCATCTAGTTCAATACGATCAACATTATCACCTGGAATATAACCAGAATCTCCAGATTCAGTAATTTCAACTTTTTGCAACATCTGCCGAACAATCACTTCAATATGTTTGTCATTAATGAGAACACCCTGCAAACGATAAACTTCTTGAATTTCATTGACAAGATAAGATGCCAAAGCCTCAACACCCTTAATCGCTAAGATATCATGAGGAGCAGGATTTCCATCGAGGATATAATCCCCTTTTTCAATTTGGTCCCCCTCTTGGAAATGAAACAACTTACCTTTTGGAATCAAATATTCTACGGGCTCAAGAGTTTCATCATTTGGTTCAATGATAATACGACGCTTATTCTTATAACCACGACCAAAGCGAATGGTACCGCTGACTTCAGCAATGATGGCGTGATCCTTTGGCCGTCGCGCTTCAAAAAGCTCTGCCACACGTGGTAGACCACCTGTAATATCTTTTGTCTTTGCACTTTCCATTGGCAAGCGAGCAATAACATCTCCCGCCTTAACGTAAGAACCAGGCTCAACTGACAAAATAGTTTCCACCGACATCATATAACGAGCTTCACCGCCCTTATGCAATTTGGCAATGGCTTTACCTTTTTTATCTGCGTGGATGATAATCGCTGGTTTTAGCTCAGCACCACGTGGATTGGCGCGCCAATCAATCACCAAACGCTTGGTAATCCCTGTAGATTCATCAGCTGTTTCAGTAACTGATAAACCATCAATCATATCTTCAAAACCTACATAACCCTCAACTTCAGTTAAAATTGGACGTGTATAGGGATCCCATTCTGCGATACGTTGGCCACATCTTACTATATCACCATCATCAACAAAAATATGAGCACCATAGCTTACACGATGCACCACACGCTCTTTTCCAGTCTCATCTTTGATAAGGATCGCCATATTACGTCCCATAACCACTAAATGACCGTCAGAATTACGAACCACATTGCGATTACGAATCTCTACCCTACCTTCGTAGGAGGCTTCTAAATGAGATGAATCAACAACTTGCGCTGTTCCTCCTAAATGGAAAGTACGCATGGTAAGTTGCGTTCCCGGTTCACCAATGGATTGAGCCGCGATAACACCAACGGCCTCACCCTGATTAACCGGTGTACCACGGGCCAAATCACGACCATAGCATTTGGCACAAACACCAAGGCGTGTTTCACATGTTAAAGCAGAGCGAATTTGAACAGACTGAATTCCAGCTTCTTCAATCTTAGCAACATCAGCTTCCTCAATCATTGCTCCACCTTCAAGGATAACCTCTCCAGAAACTGGATGCAAAATATCAACAAGTGCCGTGCGACCAAGAATTCTTTGCCCAAGAGAGGCAACAATTTGCCCAGCATCAACAATTGACTGCATAGTTAGCCCCTTTGCTGTACCACAATCTACAGCAGAAATAATGGCATCCTGTGCAACATCAACAAGGCGCCGTGTGAGATAACCAGAGTTAGCGGTTTTTAACGCAGTATCAGCAAGTCCTTTACGAGCGCCATGGGTCGAGTTGAAGTACTCATTAACGGTTAGCCCTTCTTTAAAATTTGAAATAATGGGAGTTTCAATAATTTCTCCTGATGGCTTTGCCATTAATCCGCGCATTCCAGCCAACTGCTTCATTTGGTTAGCAGAACCACGTGCTCCAGAATGCGACATCATATAAATCGAGTTCATTGGACGTTGACGACCGGTTTTGGGATCAAATTCAACGGATTGAATACGTTTCATCATCTCATCTGCAACGCGATCTGTACATTTACCCCATGCATCCACAACCTTGTTATATTTTTCACCTTGCGTAATGAGACCATCATTATATTGCTGTTCATATTCTTTCGCCAAGGCTTCCGTTTCTGCAACCAAACGTGATTTGCTATCAGGAATAACCATATCGTCCTTACCAAAAGAAATCCCCGCACGACACGCATAAGAAAAACCAAGTTGCATAATACGGTCACAAAAAATAACTGTCTCTTTCTGCCCACAGTGCCGATAGACCTGATCAATCATTTTAGAAATATTCTTTTTTGTCATCTCTTGATTGATAAGATCAAACGAGATATTTGGATTTTTCGGCAAAAGCTCTCCAATAATCAAACGACCAGGTGTTGTATCGTAGAGTTTAGAAACCTCTTTTCCATCCTTATCTACATTCTTAACACGACCTTTGATCTTTGTATGAAGCGTTACAATTTTATTTTCCAAAGCATGATGGAGCTCGCCTATATCGGCAAAAGCCATTCCTTCTCCCGGTTCTTTTTCGGAAACAATCGAAAGATAGTAAAGACCCAGAACCATATCCTGTGAAGGAACAATAATTGGGGCACCATTGGCTGGATGAAGAATATTATTGGTCGACATCATCAAAACACGTGCTTCAAGCTGTGCCTCAAGAGAAAGCGGAACGTGAACCGCCATCTGATCACCATCAAAATCCGCATTAAAAGCTGTACATACCAATGGATGAAGCTGAATGGCTTTGCCTTCAATCAAGATAGGTTCAAAAGCCTGAACCCCCAAACGGTGCAATGTCGGTGCACGATTAAGCAAAACAGGATGTTCACGAATAACTTCATCCAAAATATCCCAAACCTCTGGATGTTCTTTTTCAACCAGCTTCTTGGCCTGCTTTACAGTTGACGAAAATCCTTTTGCATCAAGCCGCGCATAAATAAAAGGCTTAAATAATTCCAGAGCCATTTTTTTAGGAAGACCACATTGGTGCAATTTTAATTCAGGGCCTGTTACGATAACAGAACGCCCCGAGTAATCAACACGCTTTCCAAGCAAATTTTGGCGGAAACGTCCTTGCTTACCTTTTAGCATATCTGAAAGAGACTTCAGCGGACGCTTATTTGCTCCAGTAATCACACGACCACGCCGACCATTATCAAACAACGCATCAACAGCTTCCTGTACCATACGCTTTTCATTACGCACAATAATCCCAGGAGCGCGCAATTCAATTAACCGCTTCAAGCGGTTGTTACGATTTATGACACGTCGATAAAGATCATTTAAATCTGATGTTGCAAAACGTCCACCATCAAGGGGAACCAACGGACGTAAATCAGGTGGAATGACTGGAATCGTCTTCATAATCATCCATTCTGGCTTATTGCCAGATTCAAGAAAATTTTCAACGATCTTAAGTCGTTTAATCAGCTTCTTTTGTTTTAATTCTGAAGTCGTCTCAGATAATTCGATACGTAAATCATTGGCAATTTTTTCTAATTCCATGCCCGCTAGAAGTTCGTAAATCGCCTCAGCGCCAATCATGGCTGTAAACTGATCTTCCCCAAACTCATCAATAGCAAGCATATATTCTTCTTCAGAAAGAAGCTGATGAAGCTTAAGAGATGTCAATCCTGGTTCTGTTACAATGTAATTTTCAAAATAGAGAACCCGCTCAATATCTTTCAAAGTTAAATCTAAGAGTGTAGAAATCCGACCTGGTAATGATTTAAGAAACCAAATATGAGCAACAGGAGCAGCAAGCTCAATGTGCCCCATACGTTCACGGCGTACACGTGAAAGTGTTACCTCCACACCGCATTTCTCACAGATAATACCCTTATATTTCATGCGCTTATATTTACCGCACAGACACTCATAATCCTTAATTGGACCAAATATACGTGCACAAAAAAGACCATCACGCTCTGGCTTAAAAGTCCGATAATTAATAGTCTCAGGCTTCTTGATCTCACCGTACGACCAAGACAAAATCTTCTCAGGACTCGCAATGGAAATACGAATAGAGTCAAATGTCTGTGCTGGCGCTTGAGTATTGAAAAGATTCATGACCTCTTGGTTCATGCTGTTCTCCTTCAAAGATTCTTAGAACCTGTTGTAATATCTTACTCGTTTTATCATAGACCTTATTTAAAACCCATTTTTACTTTTTAAACCGATCTATATTCTCTTCATAGAAATTCTTGATTTTGTCTCTCAAGATAACTAGAGCGCACTCTTTCTAGTGCGCCCTTTAAATTATTGTTCTACTGTATCAGACAATGGCCGTTGTGCAATAAATTCACGTGCATCATCAAGCTCTACATTCAAAGCAAGTGAACGCATTTCTTTTACTAATACATTAAAGCTTTCAGGAATACCTGCCTCAAATGTATCGTCACCGCGCACGATTGCTTCATAAACTTTTGTTCGACCAGCCACATCATCTGATTTTACAGTCAGCATTTCTTGTAGAGTGTATGCAGCTCCATAAGCTTCAAGTGCCCAAACCTCCATTTCACCAAAACGCTGACCACCAAATTGTGCCTTACCACCCAATGGCTGCTGTGTTACAAGGGAATATGGCCCAATCGAACGTGCATGAATTTTATCATCAACAAGGTGATGTAATTTCAGCATGTAGATATACCCCACTGTCACTGGACGATCAAAAGGCTCTCCAGTACGGCCATCGTAAAGTGTAACCTGCCCTGAACTATCTAAGTCTGCATCCTCCAGCATCATATTAATATCAGCTTCATGTGCTCCATCGAAAATAGGCGTTGCGATTGAAACCCCTTTCTTCATCTGTTGTGCTAATTTGCAAAGACTTTCATTATCATACTGACGAACTGGTTCATTATGATCATTATCAGGCATAAAATTTTCGATACGCTGACGCAGAGGCAATATATCCCCAGTCTCTTGATATAATTCTAGCAAATCGCCAATCTTCTTGCCCATACCAGCACAAGCCCAACCAAGATGCGTTTCAAGAATTTGCCCTACATTCATACGACTAGGCACACCAAGCGGATTCAAAACGATATCGGCATGCGTTCCATCTTCAAGAAATGGCATATCCTCTACTGGAAGAATACGTGATACAACCCCCTTATTACCATGACGTCCCGCCATCTTGTCGCCTGGTTGTATTTTACGTTTTACAGCCACAAAAACCTTTACCATTTTCATGACACCAGGAGGCATTTCATCGCCTCTTTGAACTTTTTCAACTTTATCCATAAAGCGACGTTGTAACGCTTCTTTTGATTCATCATACTGCTTGCGTAAAGCTTCAATTTCATTCTGAAGTTTTTCATCTTCAAAAGCAAATTGCCACCATTGTGAGCGCGGATAATGCCCCATTATTGTACTGTCAAGCGCTTTGCTGCTTGAAAAACCCTTTGGTCCTTCTACAGCAACCTTACCTGTCAACATATCAGTAAGACGTGCATAAACATTGCGATCAAGAATTGATTGTTCGTCATCGCGGTCTTTCGCTAAACGCTCAATTTCTTCACGCTCAATTGCCATAGCGCGTTCATCTTTTTCTACACCGTGACGGTTAAAAACACGAACTTCAACAACAGTTCCAAAAGTCCCAGGTGGCATTCGCATAGAAGTATCACGAACATCTGAAGCTTTTTCTCCAAAAATTGCCCGCAACAATTTCTCTTCTGGAGTCATAGGACTTTCACCTTTTGGTGTAATCTTACCAACCAAAATATCGCCAGGTTGAACTTCAGCACCAATATAGATAATACCAGCTTCATCAAGATTCCTTAACGCTTCTTCTGCAACATTAGGAATATCACGCGTAATTTCCTCAGGCCCAAGCTTTGTATCGCGTGCTGCAACTTCAAATTCTTCAATATGAATCGAAGTAAAAACATCATCAGCAACAATGCGTTCAGATAATAAAATGGAATCTTCGTAGTTGTATCCGTTCCAAGGCATAAAAGCCACAAGAACATTTCGTCCAAGTGCTAAATCACCAAGATCCGTAGATGGACCATCTGCAATAATATCGCCCTTTTCTATCCGATCACCAACATGCACAAGAGGACGTTGATTAATACAAGTAGACTGATTAGAACGTTGAAATTTTTGTAAACGATAAATATCAACACCGGATTTTGAAGGATCTAAATCTTCTGTTGCACGAATAACAATACGGGTTGCATCAACTTGATCAACAATACCACTACGCTTTGCACTAACAGCAGCACCTGAATCACGCGCAACAATGGATTCCATTCCCGTACCAACAAATGGTGCCTCAGCACGTATCAATGGAACTGCCTGACGCTGCATGTTTGATCCCATCAAAGCACGATTCGCATCATCATTCTCCAAAAATGGAATCAGTGCTGCTGCCACCGAGACCAACTGTTTTGGTGAAACATCCATCAAATCCACATGATCACGCGGTGCCATCAAAACTTCACCGGCATGACGACAAACAACGAATTCTTCTATAAAGCGCCCTTCACTATCCAACGAAGAATTAGCCTGTGCCACATAGTGCTTCGATTCTTCCATAGCAGAAAGATAAATAACTTCTGTTGTCACTTTACCATTGATAATTTTGCGATAGGGGCTTTCAATAAAACCATATTTGTTAACACGCGCAAATGTTGCTAAAGAATTAATCAAACCAATATTAGGACCTTCAGGCGTTTCAATCGGACAAATACGACCATAATGTGTAGGATGTACGTCACGAACTTCAAAACCTGCTCTCTCACGTGTCAACCCCCCTGGACCAAGAGCAGAAAGACGGCGTTTATGGGTAATTTCCGACAATGGATTGGTTTGATCCATAAATTGCGACAATTGCGAAGACCCAAAAAATTCGCGAACTGCTGCTGCAGCAGGCTTTGCATTTATTAAATCCTGCGGCATAACCGTATCAATTTCAACCGATGACATGCGCTCTTTTATTGCACGCTCCATACGAAGCAAACCAATACGGTATTGATTTTCCATCAATTCCCCAACTGAACGTACACGACGATTGCCAAGATTATCAATGTCATCAATTTCACCACGTCCATCACGCAATTCAACCAACATCTTGACAACAGCAAGAATATCTTCTTGACGCAAAATGCGAACCGTGTCTGGACAATCAAGATCCATACGCAAATTCATCTTAACACGTCCAACAGCAGAAAGATCATAACGCTCTGGATCAAAAAATAATGAATGGAACATGGCTTCTGCTGTGTCCATTGTTGGCGGTTCACCTGGACGCATCACACGGTAAATATCAAACAGCGCATCTTGCCGACTTTCATTTTTATCCACTTTTAAAGTATTGCGGATATATGCCCCAACATTCATATGATCAATATCAAGAATATCAATTTGATTCGCATTCACATCAAACAAAATCTTTAATATTTTTTCATCTATTTCATCACCAGCCTCAAGGTAAATCTCACCTGTCTGATAATTGACTATATCTTCGGCTAAATAGCACCCTAATAAATCATCCTCACTAACTTTGACCGCCTTTAGACCTTTTTCGGCTAAAAACTTTGCAACACGAACTGTTAGTTTTTTACCGGCCTCAGCAACAACTTCACCACTGTCTGCATCAATAAGATCAGAAACGAGCTTCATTCCTTTAAAGCGATCAACAGAGTAAGGGATACGCCACCCATCCCCATCTCGTTCATAAGTAACTTTGTTATAAAATGTTGACAAAATATCTGAGGCATCCATGCCTAATGCCATCAAAAGACTTGTGACAGGAATCTTACGGCGCCGATCAATACGCGCATAAATGATATCCTTCGCATCAAACTCAATATCCAACCAAGAACCACGATATGGAATAACGCGAGCAGCAAAAAGAAATTTGCCTGATGAATGGGACTTTCCCTTATCATGGTCAAAAAAGACACCAGGAGAACGATGCATCTGCGAAACGATAACACGTTCCGTACCGTTAACTATAAAGGTACCATTGGTTGTCATTAAAGGCATATCGCCCATATAAACGCCCTGCTCTTTAATATCTTTGATATCCTTCGAGCCAGTATCCTCATCAACATCAAAAACAATTAAACGCAATATCACCTTCAATGGTGCAGCATAAGTCAAATCACGCTGACGACATTCTTCAACATCAAATTTTGGTAAATCAAATTCATAACCAACAAACTCAAGCATAGCTGTGCCGGAAAAATCCGAAATAGGAAATACCGATTTAAAAACAGCTTGCAAACCTTCATCTGGTCGTCCGCCTTTCGGTTCCTCAACCATGAGAAACTGATCATATGACGCTTTTTGAACCTCAATAAGATTCGGCATCTCTGCTACTTCAGGAATCTTACCAAAAAATTTGCGTACGCGCTTACGACCATTGAATTGAGACTTCATCGTTAGGGTCTGAGCCATCGTCGCTCCTTGATATTTACTCTTCAAGATAGACTAAACCTTGAAAGCTTTATGCCATTAACCTGCACATGCAGATCAGTTCACTTGATACCCGATAATGAGCACCACCAACTTGTCCCACTAACACAAGCCATCTACTTACTTGGCCCACGATGAAGGGACTAAAAACAAAACCTGCTCCCATCAGCTATTGAATCACTGGGAAAAGGCCTTCATTGATTTCCTTTCTTCTTGTGAAAAGAAAGAAAATCGGCGAACATAAATGCTCGCCGATAAAATCAAACTTATTTAAGTTCAACTTTAGCACCAGCTGCTTCAAGTTGAGATTTAATTTTTTCTGCTTCCTCTTTAGAAGCTCCTTCTTTAATAGGTTTAGGTGCACCTTCAACCAAATCTTTTGCCTCTTTAAGACCAAGTCCCGTAAGAGCGCGAACTTCTTTAATAACATTAATTTTCTGCGCACCACCTTCAACAAGAATAACATCAAATTCTGTTTTTTCTTCAGCAGCTGGAGCAGCAGCACCAGCAACAGCAGCTACAGCGACAGGAGCAGCAGCAGAAACCCCCCATTTTTCTTCAAGTAACTTAGAAAGCTCCGCTGCTTCCAAAAGAGTTAAATTAGAAAGCTCTTCTACGATCTTTGCTAGATCAGCCATTTTTACATTCCTTCAATTAAAAGATTTGAACCATTGTTTAAAACTTATTCAACAAAACAGAAAAGCAGCAAAGCCTTCCCATAAACATGAATACCAAACAGCCTTAAGCCGCCTTATCCTCCTGAGCATATGCTCCAATGACACGTGCAACCTGACCAGAAGGTGCATTAACAATCTGTGCGATACGGGTTGCAGGAGTAGAAATCATACCCACAAGTTTTGCCCGCAACTCGTTGAGCGAAGGCAATGAAGCCAATGACTTCACAGCATCTACACTCAAATTTGTCGCACCCATTGAACCTCCAAGGATGACAAATTTGTCATTGCTTTTCGCAAAATCAACAGCAACTTTTGGTGCTGTAATTGGATCTTCTGAATAAGCAATAAGCGTCTGCCCAGTAAACAAACTTGCTATCGATTCAGATTCCGTGCCCTGAAGAGCGATTTTAGCAAGACGGTTTTTGGCAACTTTAACGGCACCGCCAGCTTCACCCATTTTTGAACGAAGATCGTTCATCTGCGAAACTGTCAGACCGGAATAATGTGCAACAACAACAGAACCAGACTTTTGAAAAGCCTCGTTAAGCCATGTAACAAATGCGCGTTTCTCCGCTCTATTCACTGTCTCTCTCCATTTAACAGATTTGTTTAAAACAAACCCGTTGGTTACCTTTGATAACATAAAATATCTTACGCTATCGATGAGGATCCTGCCCCCTTTTTCACGCTTAGCGATCAAAGGCAACCTTGGCTCAAACCCTTTAAGTCTTTATAACTCTCAGTTTTTACCCCAGTCTCATGCAGGTTCTCTTAATTAAGATACTCCAGTAGTATCACCCACAATCTCGGACAGGATATTCCGGAATTTCTTCCGGTATAACCTAAGCTTGATAAAGCCTAGATGACCCAATGCCGATAAAATATCGACATTTTAAATATAATTCCGATATTTACATACCTCAAAATATAATTATAAATCCTTTCAGAACTACTCTGAACGAACAGTTATAGGATCGACTTTAACGCCAATCCCCATAGTCGAAGAGACCGCAACGCGCTTAATATATTCACCTTTTGCACCTTGCGGTTTAGCTTTTATGACAGCACTGGCAAAAGCTTTAATATTTTCCACTATTTTCTCAACTCCAAAAGAAGCCTTACCGATACCAGCATGAACAATACCAGCTTTTTCGACACGAAATTCAACAGCACCACCTTTAGACGCCTTAACAGCACTTGCAACATCAATTGTCACTGTACCAACCTTTGGATTAGGCATTAAACTGCGAGGGCCCAAAATTTTACCAAGACGACCAACAAGAGGCATCATATCTGGCGTTGCAATACAACGATCAAAATCAATCGTTCCACCATTAATACGCTCAAATAAATCTTCAGCCCCTACAATATCAGCACCAGCAGCTTTAGCTTCCTCAGCCTTATCACCACGTGCAAAAACAGCAACACGAACATTCCGCCCTGTTCCGTTAGGTAAATGCGCAACACCTCGAACCATTTGATCTGCGTGACGAGGATCAACACCCAAGTTCATTGAAATTTCAATTGTTTCATCAAATTTAGCAACTGCACGCTCTTTAACCATCGAAACCGCATCATTTAAAGCGTAAAGTTGATTAAAATCAACATCTTTGCGGATATTTTTTATTCTCTTTGCTACTTTCGCCATAACACTAGCCCACCACTTCCAAGCCCATAGAGCGAGCAGAACCTTCAACCATGCGCATTGCTGCTTCAATGTCATTTGCGTTAAGATCTTTCATCTTTGCTTCTGCAATTGAACGTACTTTATCACGAGAAATGCTCCCTACAAATACCTTACCAGGCTCCTTGGAACCAGATTTTAAATTTGCTTCCTTTTTCAAAAAAAATGATACAGGAGGCGTTTTTAAAGAAAAAGTGAAAGACTTATCTTGATAATAAGTGATAACAACTGGAATCGGTACACCCTTTTCCATTTCTTGCGTAGCCGCATTAAATGCCTTACAAAACTCCATAATATTAATACCACGTTGACCAAGTGCAGGACCAATCGGTGGAGATGGAGTAGCTGCTCCTGCAGGAACCTGCAATTTGAGCTGACCTATACTTTTTTTTGCCATAACAATCTGCCTTCAATTTTACTGGTATGCTAGCAACTCACCTTGCCCACATCCTTTGCAGTTGAGTGGTTCGGATCATTAAGCCGACAAAAGCCACAAATCACCTTCCACCAGTTTCTTAAAGTAATCAAAAACTACTTTAAGTTTCATCAAAGTTTTTCAACTTGATTAAACTCTAAATCAACAGGCGTAGGACGCCCAAAAATCAGCACCTCCACTTTAAGGCGAGAACGCTCTTCTTCAACCTCCTGAACAATCCCACTAAACGAAACAAAAGGGCCATCAGCAACGCGAACTTGCTCTCCCACCTCAAACAATACAGAAGTCTTTGGTGCCTCAACCCCTTCTTGAACTTGTTTAAGAATTTGTTCAACCTCTCGATGAGAAATGGGAACCGGACGCGCATCCGACCCTAAAAAACCTGTTACTTTAGGCGTATTCTTAATAAGATGATAAACCTCATCTGTTAACTCAGCACAAACAAGAACATAACCAGGAAAAAACTTTCGCTCCGCATCAACTTTCCGCCCACGACGAACTTCTACAACACGCTCTGTGGGAACAAAAATCTTTTCAAACAGATGATCAAGACCCTTCTGTTTTGCCTCTTTCTCGATAGCTTCCGCTACCTTCTTTTCGAAATTTGAATATGCTTGAACAATATACCAACGAGCAGCCACAGTCACACTTCCTTGCACTATCAACTAAAAAGATACTTTAGAAGAGCAATACCCCGCCAAACACTAAAATGCATAACCTGATCCACAACAAAGAAAAAAATCGAAGCCAGTGCAGTCACCAACAACACCATAATAGTTGAAATCACCGTCTCACGACGTGTAGGCCACTTGACCTTAACTGTTTCTGCATAAACTTGCTTTAAAAAAGTAATCGGATTGGTTTTAGATGCCATCAGTCACACTATACTCTTTCTAACCCTATTGTGATACAAAAACAAAACAAACACAATAAAAATGCAAAAGGCAATTTAGCCTTATGCGGCTTTCTCATTTTTACTCAACAACAATTCACAGACAAAAAAACAAACTTTATAGAAAAAAAGTAAAGAAGGCAATTAAAAAATCCACCTCCTCACAGCTAAAATCTTATTTCTCTCTGGCAGGGGCAGCAGGATTTGAACCCGCGACCTGCGGTTTTGGAGACCGCCGCTCTACCAACTGAGCTATACCCCTAACACGTAAACTCTCTCCTTAACACCCTTCAATAAGCATTATTTACTCAATGATCTTAGAAACGATACCGGCACCAACAGTACGACCACCTTCACGAATAGCAAAGCGTAGCTTTTCTTCCATAGCAATCGGAACTATCAGAGAGACATCCA